>JBKPFS010000068.1:0-33880 GCA_046728935.1 Actinomycetota bacterium
CGGCCGAGCGCCGAGCACAGCTGCGACCCTGGCTCGAGCGATACAACTACCGTCGCAAGCACGGCTCCCTCGGCAAACGCCCGCCGGCAGCCCGCTTAAGCGAGCTGGTCGGGAACAACCTGGCTACGAACTACAGCTAGCCGCCGGCGGTGCCGCCGCTGGCGGCGTCCTTGGCGGCGTCGGCCAGGGGGCTCTGCCAGAACGACGTCTGCTCGCGCGCGCCGGGCCAGTTGAGCTCGATGTGGACGTGGTCCATGTGGGCCTGGGTGCGATCGAGGTGCCGGCGCCGGGTGCCGCTCTTGCGGTAGCAGTAGCTGTACGGATCGAGGCGGCTGTCGCCCCCGTACCACTGCTTGCAGTTGAAGATCAGCCCCTGAACCCCCATCCGGCGGGCGAGCGCCTGCTCGTTGCCGTTGGCGTCCGTCTTCAGCAGCGTGCGGATGAGCCGTTTTGCCGCGCGCCGATCGCGCCGCACGGAGGCGTCGAGGTGCCAGTCGATCGCGCGGCCCTCGGAGTGGACGCTGAGCCCGTCGCCGAGCGGCTCGCAGCGGATGATCCCCCAGGTCTCACCGCGAACGTTCGCCTCGAGCCAGGCCTCGAACGCCCGCATCCCCGCCGGCACCTTCTTGCGGCAGTCCTCGGCGTAGTCGTAGCGGTACTTGTCGATCGGCAGCTCCAGCAGGCGCGGGTCGTCGGCGGGATTGGGCCGAAGCTTCGCCGCCGCGCTGGCGCAGGCGAGTGCGGCCAGCACCACCGCGGTGCTGGCAATCGCGATCGAGCGCCCCCGACGACCCCCTCGCCCCGGCCTCGCTGTCGGTCGCGGTGCCATTGCTTGGCCTATTCGTCAATTCGGCGCTGACGCCTTAGCGCTGCATGACGGGGCCCGTCCCCGGGTACCGAGCCTGCGCCATGCCCAGGCGCCGACACCCGGGGAGGGGGGAGCGCGGCGTGGTCGCCATGGCGCTCCTGCTCGTCGCGGTAGTGCTCGCGGGGTGCAACCCGCTCAACCCTGAGGAGCTCCGCCGCCAGGTGGAGAGCTTTCGGTCGATCGCGGCGGAGGGCTCGCTGATCGCGGCGGACGTGGCGGACGACCGGACCAAGGCGACCTTCGTTCGCGTCCAAGCCGACACGCTCGCGGGGGAGGCCGACGACGGGGCGCAGAAGCTGAACGACGCGTCCGCCCCCGAGGACCTCCAGCAGCACGTCGCTCGCGCCATCGACCTCGCCCAGCGGGCATCCGCGGCGCTGGGCGATCTCGCGGTGAGTCCCGGGAACGAGGCCGTCGGCGCTCAGGCGGAGGACGAGTTGAGGCGGATCGCCGCCGAGGCCGAGGAGCAGGCGGCGGCGATCAACGAGGAGGAGCCGTGAGCCGCATCTTCCAGGTCGCGCTCGGGATCCTCGCCGCGATCGGCGGCTTCGTCGACATCGGCGACCTCGTCTTCAACACCCAGGCCGGCGCGCTATACGGCTACGACCTGCTGTGGGCGGTGGTCGTGGGCGTGGTCGGGATCGTCGTCTACGCCGAGATGTGCGGCCGGGTCGCAGCGGTCACCAAGCGCCCGGTGATGACGGTGATCCGCCAGCGTCTCGGGTTCTCCACCGGGCTCGTGGTGCTCATCGCGTCGATGATCCTCAACCTGCTCACGCTCGCCGCCGAGACCGGCGGCGTGGCGCTGGTGTTGCAGCTGTTCTTCGACGCGTCCTACTCCCTGTTCGTGCTGATCGCGGTGATCGCGCTCGTGCTCATCATCTGGGTCTCCCCGTTCGAGGTGATCGAGAGGCTGTTCGGATACGTCGGGCTCGCCCTGCTGGTCTACGTCGCCTCGGCGATCCACCTCGACCCCGATTGGTCCGCGGTCGGCGAGGGGTTCGCTCCCCAGGCGCCCGGTTCGGCCCTGTACGCCTATTTCGCGGTGGGCCTGGTCGCGGCGGCGCTGATGCCGTACGAGGTCTGGTTCTACTCGTCGGGCGCGGTGGAGGAGCGCTGGGAGCCGAAGGACCTCTCGATCAACACCGCCAACGCCGTCCTCGGCTTCGGCCTCGGCGGGCTGCTCTCGATCGGCCTGATGATCACCGCGGCGCAGGTGTTCCATCCGATCGGCGTGCAGCCCGACACGATCGGCACCGTGGCCCTCGGTGCGCAGGTCAGCTTCGGGGAGGTCGGGCTGCTGCTCGCGCTGGTTGGGATCGCCTTCGCCGTCGGCGGCGCCGCCGTCGACACGTGCTTCGCCGGCGCCTACAACCTCTCCCAGTTCCTGGGCTGGGAGTGGGGCAAGTACCGGCGTCCGTCCCGCGCCCCGCGCTTCACGCTCACCTGGCTGCTCCTGTTCGCGCTCGCCTTCGTCGTCATCCAAACGGGGATCGACCCGATCGAGCTGACTGAGTACGCGGTCGTGCTCTCGGTGGTCGCCCTCCCGTTCACGTACCTGCCCGTGCTCCTGATCGCGGGCGACCCGACCTTCATGGGCGAGCACACCAACGGGCGGATCTCGAACCTGCTGGGCTGGCTCTACCTGGTGGTGATCGTGGTCATCGCGGTCGCGGCGATCCCGCTCCTCTTCGCGACCAACGCCGGGGGCGGATGATGCGCGAGGACGAGTTCGACGTTGGCTACCGGGTCCTCGACGACGACCTGATCGACAGCGAGGGGCGCCGCTGCGGCAAGGTCGACGACATCGAGCTCGACGGCGAGCCCGGCCGGCAGACGACGATCTCCGCGATCCTCGTCGGGCCGGGAGCGTTCTCGGGGCGGCTGCCCGCCTTCCTCGCCCGGCCGGCCAGGCGCCTGTGGGGGGAGGGCATGGTGCGCGTGCCATGGGACGAGGTCGAGGACGTCACCGCGGTCGTCAACCTGAAGCGTCGGGCTAGCGAGCTGGGCCTGGGGCGCGGCGACGACGCCACGCGAAGCCTGGTCGACTGGCTGCCGGGATCGTGATGCCGCTCTCGGAGATCCTGCGGAGCGAGGTGGTCACCGAGTCGGGTGAGCGGCTCGGGCACGCCTTCGACGTCAGGGTCGCGCGGCGAGCCGGGAGCTCGCCCGAGCGCGCCGATCAGACCTGGCGCGTGCAGGGGATCGTCGTCGGCCGTCGCGGGCTGCGGGAGCGACTCGGCTTCGGGGGCATCGGGTCCGCGCGTGCCCGTCTGAGCGAGAAGATCGTTCCCTGGGGGGATGTGGTCGAGGTTGCGAGCGGTCGGATCACGGTCCGCGAGGGCGTCGAGCCCGAGTGAGCGCGGTTGCGCCGCCGCCCGGACAGGATTAGGGTCGCGAGTAGTACGCAACCGACGGAAGGATGGTCACATGGGACTTTCGGATGCGAGGGTCGGAGCGGCGGTCGCCGTCTCGGACATGGAGCGAGCGAAGGAGTTCTACGAGGGCAAGCTGGGCCTCACCGAAGGCCGTGATGTCCCCGATGGGGGTCGCACGTACACCTGCGGGGGCGGGACCGAGATCCACATCTTCCCGTCCGGTGGCGCCGGCAAGTCGGAGAGCACGGTGGCGGGCTGGGCCGTGGATGACATCGAGGCCACGGTCGACGAGCTGTCGTCGAAGGGCGTCACGTTCGAGCAGTACGGCGATCCGATCAATACCAACGAAAGGGGCATCGCGTCCATGGGCGACAGCCGCGGCGTCTGGATGAAGGATCCGGACGGGAACGTCCTCGCGCTGATTCAGCAGTAGGGCGGCCCAGCGGTAGGATGGTCGACGGACCGTGCTAGGCGGGGTGCTAGCGGTGCCCTGTACCCGCAAACCGCTCTAGCGGGGCTGAATGCCCGTCCGAGGGTCGCGGCCTTCGGGGCCAGTACGCCGCGGGCGGCGTTGACGGCCAGGTCCCGCGCGATGCGCGCCCGTGAACCAGGTCAGATCCGGAAGGAAGCAGCCTTAAGCGGTAGCGAGCATGCGATGCGGAGCAGCCTGGCCCGAGCAAGCCACGGCGGGCACGCCCGGGGACCGCTCTCGACGGCGGGTCGCACGGTCCTGTCCGCATAGCCGCTGGGGCCGCAGACTGCGGAAACGCGCCCGGGGCGCGCCCGGGCCGCCAGTAGACTCGATCCGGTGAGCGAGACCTCCCTCTATCGCCGCCACCGCCCGCAAAGCTTCGACGAGGTGGTCGGCCAGGAGCACGTGGTACGGACGCTTCGCAACGCGGTGGAGCAGGATCGGGTCCACCACGCGTACCTGTTCGTGGGCTCCCGCGGAACCGGGAAGACCTCGCTGGCGAAGATCCTGGCGCGCTCGCTGAACTGCGTCCAGGGGCCGACCGCGACCCCGTGCGGCGAGTGCGAGTCGTGCGTGACCATCGCCGCCGGCACCTCCCTCGACGTGATCGAGATGGACGCCGCGTCGCACCGCTCCGTCGACGACATCCGCGAGCTGCGCGAGCGGGTCGGCTACGCGCCCGCCGCCGGGCGCTGGAAGGTCTACATCCTCGACGAGGCGCACATGCTCACCCGTGAGGCCTGGAACGCGTTCCTGAAGACGCTCGAGGAGCCGCCGCCAAGCACCGTGTTCGTGCTTGCGACGACGGAGCCTCACAAGGTGATGCCGACGATCGTCGATCGCTGCCAGCGCTTCGACTTTCACCGTCCTCCTCCGCAGCAGATCGCCGAGGTGCTGCGCCGGGTGGCGAGCGCAGAGGGGATCGAGATCGAGGACGGCGCGGTCGCCGCCGTCGCCCGCGCCGCCACGGGCAGCTTCCGCGACGCTCTCGGAACGCTCGACCAGCTCGTCGCCTACGGCGGCAAGCAGGTGCGAACCGACGATGTCCTGGCTGTGCTCGGGATCGCCGACGCCGAGCTTGTGCTCGCCGCCGCGGAGGCGATCGCGAGCGGCGACGGGCGGGCGGTGCTCGAGGCCAGTGAGCAGCTGAGCCGCTCGGGCCACGACGTGGTCCAGTTCGGTCGCGACCTGCTCGCTCATCTCCGCCAGCTGCTCGTCGTGCGCGCCGTCGGCGACCCCCCGGGCGGCTTCGCGCTCACGGCCGCCGACCCGCAGCGCCTGCGCGCGCACGCCGAATCGTTCTCCGACGTGGCCCTGATCCGCGCGATCGATGCTCTGTCCGAGGCCCTCGCCGGCATCCGGGAGGGCGACGAGCCACGGATGACGTTGGAGCTGGCCCTGCTGCGCGCGGCCCGACCCGAGCTCGACCCGTCGCGCGAAGCCCTTGCCCAGCGGTTGGAGCGGCTGGAGCGGGCGGTCCGTGCCGGTGACGTGGGCGGGGGGTCTGGGACCGGACCCGGCGAACCTGGTCAGCGACAGACGGCGCATGCGCCGTCGTCGACGCTGACGGTGAGCCGGGGGGAGTCCCAGACCCCCCGTTCTGATGACGCGACGGACTTGGAGAAGCTTCAAAGTCTCTGGTCGGCGATCGTCGAGCAGGTCCGCGAGTCGGGCTCCGAGCTGCTCTCTCACGTGCTCGAGGCGGCGCGCCCCGTCGCGGTCGATCTGCAGGAGCGCGTCCTGACCGTCGGGTTCCCGGCGTCCGCGGCGTTCAACAAGCGCAAGGCGGAGTCCGCGGAGGCACGCGATCGGTTCGCCGAGGCCCTCCGGGCCATCGTCGGCGAGCGGCTTCGGCCCGTCTACGTCCTGCTCGACGGCGAGGACGAGGGGTCCGTGGCGGCCGACGAGCCAACGCTCAGCGAGGAGGAGGTGATCGCCATGCTCCGCGACGAGCTCGGCGCCGAGGAGGTCAAGGCGGCCGAGGAGGCGAAGGCGAAGGAGGCCGAGGGATGACCAGGCCGAGCGGCGGGCCCGGCGGCCTCGACATCAACGCGATGATGAAGCAGGTCCAGCAGATGCAGGCCGAGATGACCGAGGCCCAGGACAAGCTCAAGGACGAGACCGTGGAGGCGAGCGCCGGGGGCGGGATGGTGAAGGTGAAGATGAGCGGCGACCTGCGCCTGCTCGAGATCGCGATCGACCCCGAGGCGGCCGATCCGCAGGAGGTCGAGATCCTTCAGGACATGGTGCTCGCGGCCGTCAACGAGGCGCTGCGCTCCGCACAGGAGCTGGCTGCGAGCCGGCTCGGCGGCATCGCCGGCGGTCTCGGCGGCATGGGTGGCCTCGGCCTGCCCGGCGTCTGAGCCCGGCCGACCGGCGCGCTAGCTTCGAGGGGTGCATCCCGGCCCCATCAATCGACTGATCTCCGAGCTCGCGAGGCTGCCCGGGATCGGACAGCGAACCGCCCAGCGGCTCGCCTTCCACCTGCTGCGCTCGGACGACGCCGAGGCCCTCGCCTTGGCCGACGCGATCCGCGAGGTGAAGGAGAAGGTCGGCCTTTGCGAGGTCTGCTTCAACCTCGCGGAGGGACCGCGGTGCCGCATCTGCGACGACCCGCGGCGCGACCGGTCGCTGATCTGCGTCGTCGAGCAGCCCGCCGACGTGATCCCGATCGAGCGCACGCACGAATATCGCGGCCTCTACCACGTGCTCGGCGGGGCGCTCTCGCCGATCGACGGGATCGACCCCGAGGACCTGCGGATCCAGGAGCTCGTCGAGCGGGTCGACGGGGGCGAGGTAGGGGAAGTGGTCCTGGCCACCAACCCGACCACCACGGGCGAGGCGACCGCGCTCCATCTCGCGGAGCTGCTCCGCGAGAAGGTCGCGATCACCCGCCTCGCAAGCGGGCTCCCGGTCGGAGCCGACCTGGAGCACGCCGACGAGGTGACGCTCGGCCGCGCTCTCGCGGGCCGGCGTGCGCTCGATTAGCGTCTACGGGTAGTGGCGCGGGTCGTCCGTGCGGACGTAACCGCTGCGCCGTGCCGCCCAGAGCCGGAAGGGCGCCGCGATCAGCCCGAGCACCGCTACGACGATTCCGGCGACGATCAGGATTCCACCGAGCGTGGCCTCCTCGACGCCGCTGATCTGGAAGTTGAGCGCGTATCTGATGATCGCGCCAACGACGATCAGGAAGATGCCGGTGCCGACGGTCATTCTTCGACCTCCTTCCTAACTTCCGTGTTCGCGCCGGCGGGCGCGCCCCCTGGGCCCTGTTCTACCCGGATCCGGTCGACGCAACCGTCCGCCGCAGGGCAGGAACCAAATGGACCGTGAGGAAGACGCCGCGCATCATTCGGCGCCGACCGGCAGCCTCGCCATGGACTCGAGGGAGGCATCGGTGATCGGCGGGGCCGTGGCCTCCTCGATCCCGGCCCGGGCCATGCGCAGGCACGCGGCGCTCACCACGTCGGTGTCGAGATAAGCCTGGACGTGCACGCCCCGACCGCGCCGGATTCGGATCCAGTGGGCGCCGCGGTTGCGGTATGGCTCCCCGTCCGCCGCCCGGCCGTGATCGGTCCACTGCACCGCGACCCACATGTCCCACGGCGGCCCCTTGACCGCGACCCGATGCACCTCGAACTTGAGCTCGGGGAAGAGCTCGCGAACCCGCTCGAGCCAGCGGCCGAAGGCTTCGCGCGAGTGACGCTCACCGCCGAGCGCGTTGTCGCCGGGGAAGATGTGATGGACGTCGTCGGCCATGTCCTTCATCACGGCCGCGTCGTCTCCGGCGCTCAGGTTGGCGAACACCTTGCGCGCCCTCCGGGCCGCGATTCGCTTGTACATCTCAGCCTCCTCTCGCCGGGCCCGACAGGTGTCAGGCCTCGCTCAGGCCTACCCGCGCGTGCAGGCGCCGCAGCGGCGCGGGGGCCCACCAGTTCCACTTCCCGAGCAGCTCCATGAGCGAGGGCACGAGCAGCGCTCGGATGATCGTCGCGTCGATCAGCACGGCGAGCGCTGTGCCGATCCCGTTCTCCTTGATGAAGACGATCTCCGAGGTCGCGAAG
This sequence comes from Actinomycetota bacterium, assembly GCA_046728935.1. Taxonomy (GTDB): domain Bacteria; phylum Actinomycetota; class Thermoleophilia; order Solirubrobacterales; family 70-9; genus DATAFO01. The sequence goes on from JBKPFS010000068.1 coordinate 7,783, forward strand.
GCGCCGATCGCGATCGAGAACAGCACCGCCGCGGCCGTAACGATGCGGCCCGTCCGCTCGAGGCCGATCGCCACGGACTCGGAGTCGGATGCCCCTCCGTCGCGCGCCTCCTTGATCCGCGAGAGCAGGAAGACCGCGTAGTCGGTCGAGAGGCCGAAGGCCACCGCGAACAGCAGAATCGGCATCGTCTGCTCCAGGGCGCCCTGACCGCTGTAGGAGAGCAGGCTCTCGAATCGTCCGTCCTGGAAGACCAGGACCAGGATCCCGAACACCGCGCTCAGGTTGAGCGCGTTCATCAGCAGCGCCTTCACCGGCAGCACCACCGAGCCCGTGAACAGGAACAGGATCACGAGCGTGGCGACGATGACGATCGCGGCGGTCAGCGGCAGGTGGTCCTCGAGGCTCGACTGGAAGTCGAGGAACTCCGCCGTGGCGCCGGTGACGAGCACCCGTGATCCCGCCTTCGGCAGCGATCGGATCTCGCGGACCGTGTCGCGGCTTCGCTCGCTGATGTAGGGATTGGCGGAGACCGCCTCGATCACGGCGTCGCCGTTGGGGAGCTCCCGCGGCGGGTTCACGGCGGCGACGCCGTCGACCTTGCCCACCTCGGCCTGGAGCCGCGCGAGCTCGGCGGGCCTCGGGTCCTCGACCAGGACGCGGATCGGCGTGTCGCGGAAGGGCGGGAACTCGGCGCGCATCACGTTGTCCACCTGTCGCGCGCTCGCGGACTCGGGGAGGACCTGCGCGTCGACCGAGGTGAACTTGAGGCTGAGGAACGGGATCCCGGCGATCAGCAGCACCGACGCGCTCGCGACGGCGATCGGGATCGGCCGGCGCATCACGGTGCGCGAGAGCCGATACCAGAACGAGGCCGCGACCGGTTGCGCGTCGCGCTCGGCGCGACGCTGAAGGAAGGCGGGCGCGAGCGAGTTGACGCGGTTGCCCAGCAGGGTGAGCACGGCCGGCAGCACGACCAGCGCGACCGTCGCCGCCAGCAGGGCAACCATCGTGCCGCCGAGCCCCATCGAGTAGAGGAATCGCTGCGGGAAGACGAGCAGCGAGGCGAGGGCCGCGGCCACGGTGAGCGACGAGAAGAAGACTGTCCGCCCGGCCGTCGCCATCGTCCGCCGCATGGCCTCGAGCCCCGGCCCGGTCTTGGCGATCTCCTCGCGGTAGCGCGAGACCATGAAGAGGCTGTAGTCGATCGCCAGGCCCAGGCCCAGCCCGGTGGTGAGGTTGAGGGCGAAAATCGAGATCGAGCCGACCTCGCTCGCCGCCCGCAGGAGCAGGAAGGTACCCACGATTGCCAGGCCGCCGATCAGGAGCGGCAGCACCGCGGCGACGAGGCTGCGGAAGAAGAGCAGCGAGAGCAGGAACAGGAGCGGGAAGGCGATCATCTCGGCCTTTCGCAGGTCGTTCTCCACCTGCTCGTTCACCTGCTGCCCGGCGAGGGCCGGGCCGCCGACCTGGACCCCGGGCTCGCCTGCGAGCGAGTCCTCGATCCGCTCCGCGGCGTCCTGCTGTTCGCGGTCGCCGGTGGGCTCGAGGCTGACCGCGAGGTAGGTCTTCTGCCCGTCCTCGGAGAGGAAGTCGCGCGCGTGCGTCTGGAGGTAGCCGTTGACGCTCGCGACATCCGGTTCGGCCTCGATCGTCTGGGTCAGCTCGCCGAGCTGCTGGCGACCGGCGGCGTCGGTCGGCGAGGCGTCGACGAGGACGATGACGCCCGTCTCGCGGAAGCCGGCCGCCTCGAGCCGATCGTTGGCGCGCACGCTCTCGGTCGCCGGATCGTCGGCGCCGTAGGGGTCGAGATGGTCCGCGACCGAGCCTCCGATCGCTCCGGCGGCGACGAAGAAGATCGCCGCCACGATCACGACCCGCCGTGCGCGGTTGTCCGCCAGTCGTGCCAGCCGGTCGAGCATCAGGCCGCCTTTCTCTTCGTTTCCCTCTTGGCGAGCTCGGCCCGTGCGCGCTCGCACCAAGCGACCACCCACTCGCTGGACTCCATCCCGTAGCGCAGCACCAAGTAGGGGTAGGGGTCCGAGTCGGCGCGGTCGGCGGCGAAGGGCTCGATCTCGCGTAGCCGCTCGAGCTTCTGCTCGTGCAGCCGCCGCTTCTCGTCGATGATCTCGGCCGCCTTGCCCGGCGGAGCGGCGCCGGCGAAGAACAGCTTCAAAAGGCTCTCGTCGCGGATCTCGAACACCTCGGGTGGCTCGCTCAACCAGCGGCGAAGCTCCTTGCGTCCGGCCGGGGTCAGCCGGTAGACGGTCCGTTTGCGGCCGCCGCGCGGCTGGGACTCGCCCTCGACCAGACCCGCCTTGGCGAGCTTGCCGAGCTCGGGATAGATCTGGCCGTAGCTCGCCGCCCAGAAGAAGCGGGTCGATTGGTCGACCACCCGCTTGATCTCGTAGCCGGAGCGCGGCTCGTGCCGCAGCATGCCGAGAATCACGTATGCTGTCGGGCTGAGCTCCATCTATCGGGGAGATATATCACGCCGATAGGTATTAAGACTGTGATCTCGGTCACACTCGCCCAATTGGCCAGCGCAATCGGACGAGCACCGGTGGGTGGAGGATTTGACTGCCTAAAGCCGCCAAATCCTCCACTCGACCCGTCGATGCTCTGATTCTGGACCTAGCTATGGCGGCTTCAGCAAGCCCTGGGCGCGCTTCAGCTCAAGGGCCCGACCCGCCGCCTCGGCGAGGCGATCCTTGGAGATCGCGCCGCTGGCGACCGCCTCGAGCAGCGCCTCGCGGACGCCGCCCTGATCGTCGGGAGAGTCGATCTGGACCATGTCCGCGCCGGCCTGGATCGCGGCCACGGCCGCTTCCGGGACGGTGCCTCCCGCCTTGATCGCCCCGGCCCCGAGGTCGTCGGTGATCGCGACGCCCTCGTACCCCAGCTCGCCGCGAAGCAGGTCGGTCGCCACCGGCTCGGCCAGCGCCGCGGGTGTGACCGGGTCGTAGGCGGCGTAGAAGGCGAGTGAGAGGACGACGGCGGGGACCCGCTCGGCGAACGCCGCGCGAAAGGCGGCCAGGTCGCGTTCGGCCAGGCCCGCTGCGTCGAGGCTCACCGTCGCGGGGCCCTGGTTGGTGTCCTGGGACGCCGCGCCGAGGCCGGGGAAGTGGAGCGCCGCGCAAGCGATTCTGGCCATCCGGCACCCGCGCACCGCCGCGGCGGTCATCGACGCCGCGACCGTGGGGTCGTCGGAGAAGGCGCGATCGGCTATCGGGCTGTCGAGCGTGGCCACATCCGCGACGGGCGAGAGGTTGAGGTCGAATCCTCCCGCGCGCAGCGCCTCACCGGTCTCGCGCGCCCAGGCCTCCGCCCCGGGCACCGAGCCAGCATCCCCGACCTCAAGCTCGGTGGCCTTCGGCGGCAGATCGCTGAACGAGCGATACGCGCCGCCTTCTTGAGACGCGACGATCAGCGGCGGGACTCGTTTCGCGGCGAGAGCGGTCGCCCGGATCTCGCCCGCGAGCGCGGTCACCTGTCCGGCGAACCGCCAGTTGCGCTCCCCGACCAGGACCCCGCCGAGGTCGCGGTCACGGACCTGAGCAAAGATCGGCGCGTCGACGTCGGTGCCGTCGAAGCCCAGTAGCAACACCTGGTCGACCTGCTCCTCCGGGCTCAGGCCGCGGACCAGAGCGGCGACGGATTCGGAGACCCCGCGGTCCGTGTGAGCGGACCCCTCGTCGGCGTCCCGGCCCGTGCGAAAGAGCGCCAGCCAGATGATCGCCATCGCCGCCGCGGCGACGAGGACGGCCACCAGCCGCCGGCGGGCGTGCACCGACATGGCCGGGAATCGAACCAGACCCGCTCACGCCGTAGCCGTATCCTCGGGCGCCATGCCTGAGCGCTCCCAGCCACAACTACCGCCGCGTTGATGACCCCGAGCGCCGAGACAGTCGTGATGAAGTTTGGCGGCACCTCGGTCGCCGAGGCCGACGACATCAAACGTGCGGCGCACAGGATCGTCGGCGCGCGCGAGCGAGGCACCCAGGTGGTGGCGGTGCTCTCCGCCCGCGGCAAGACCACCGACGAGCTCGACCGCATGGCCCGCGAGGTCTCCGAGCGGCCCGACGCGCGGGAGATGGACATGCTGCTGTCGACCGGGGAGCGCATCTCGTGCGCCCTTTGCGCGATGGCGATCAACGACCTCGGCCATCGAGCGATCTCGCTCACGGGCTCGCAGGCCGGGATCGTCACCGACTCCTCGCACACCAAGGCGCGGATCCTCGACGTGCGCGCCGACCGCATTCGCGAGGCGCTGGGCGAGGACCGGATCGTGCTCGTCGCGGGGTTCCAGGGCGTCTCTGGCGACAGCCGCGATGTGACCACGCTCGGTCGCGGCGGCTCCGACACCACCGCGGTGGCGATCGCCGCCGCCCTGGGCGCGAGCGTGTGTGAGATCTACACCGACGTCGCGGGCGTATTCAGCGCCGACCCGCGCCTCGTTCGCGAGGCTCGGAAGCTGAAGCTGGTCTCGTTCGAGGAGATGCTCGAGATGTCGTCGTCGGGCGCCGGGGTGCTGCAGCTGCGCGCCGTGGAGTACGCGCGAAACCACGGTGTACGCATCCACTGCCGCTCGTCGTTCGAGGATGCCCCCGGTACCCTCGTGCTCGCAGAGGACGAGACCATGGAACGCCCGCTGGTCACAGCCGTCACCCATGCGTCCGACGAGGCGCGCGTCACCCTGACCGGGGTTCGCGACGAGCCCGGAGTGGCCGGGCGGATCTTCAGCGCGCTCGCCGACGCGAACGTCAACGTCGACATGATCATCCAGAACGAGCCGGTTTCGGAGGACGCCAAGGCCGACCTCTCGTTCACGCTCGCCCGGGACGAGCTGCGGACCGCGACCGACGTCCTCGACGGGCTCGCGGTCGGCGACGGGATCAACACCGACGAGCGGATCGGGAAGGTGTCCATCGTGGGCGCGGGGATGCGGAGCCACCCCGGCGTGGCCGCGAAGGTCTTTCAGACCCTCGGTGAGCAGGGGATCAACATCGAGATGATCTCCACCTCGCCGATCAAGATCTCCTGCGTGGTCGCCGCGGACCGGGTCCCCGATGCGGTGCGCGCGCTGCACCGGGCGTTCGAGCTCGGTAGCGACGCGGTCAAGGAGGAGGATCCGACCGGCGTCGAGCACCGCCCGCGGGTCGCGTCATGAGCTACCGGGTCGGAGTCGTCGGCGCCACCGGCGCCGTCGGAGCGACGATCCTCGCGGTCCTCGCCGAGCGCGAGTTTCCCGCCTCGGAGGTGGTTCCGTTCGCGAGTGAGCGCTCCGCGGGCAAGCGGATCGGGTTCCGCGGCCAGGAGATCGAGTGTCGGCCGCTCGAGGAGGATTCGATCGAGGGCCTCGACCTGGTGCTGAGCTCGGCCGGCGGCGCGGTTAGCGCGGAATGGGCGCCTCGCCTGATCGAGGCGGGCGCGGTGGTGGTCGACAACACGAGCTACTGGCGCATGCACGCCGACGTCCCGCTCGTGATCCCGGAGGTGAACCCGGATGCCGCCGAGTCGCACCGGGGGCTGGTGGCGAACCCGAACTGCACCACGATGGAGATGGTCGTCGCGCTCGCGCCGATCCAACGGGCGGTCGGGATCGAGCGCCTGGTCGTCTCCACGTACCAGTCGGTGTCGGGCACGGGCCGGCGGGCGATCGAGGAGCTGCGGGCGCAGTCGAGGGCGGTGCTCGACGGCGAGCATGCGGCGGCTGAGGTCTTCCCGCACCAGGTCGCATTCAACGTGCTCCCCCAGGTCGAGACGTTCAAGGAGGGCGACGACTACACCACCGAGGAGCGCAAGGTGATGGGCGAAACCCGGAAGATCCTCGGGGTCTCCGAGGACGAGCTTCGGATCTCGGCGACGTGTGTGAGGGTGCCGGTGGTCACCGGGCACTCCGAATCGGTCAACGTCCAGACGAGGGGGCCGCTCTCGCCGGAGGAATGCCGTCAGCTGCTGACCGACGCCCCGGGTGTGACGGTGATCGACGCCCCCGGCGAGGGCCTCTATCCACTGCCGATCGACGCCGCGGGGCGCGACGACGTGCTCGTCGGCCGCATCCGCCGCGACCCCTCGCATGAGCGCTGCCTCAACCTCTGGGTCGTCGGCGACAACCTGCGCAAGGGCGCGGCGACCAACGCCGTGCAGATCGCGGAGCTGCTCGACGAGCGCAAGCTGGTCCGGGTTCCCGAGGGTGTGAGCCTCGCGGCCATCGCGTGAGCCGGCGCCTGCGGGCGCTTGCCGCCGCAATCTTCATCGCTCTTCACCTGGCGATCTTCGCGCCGAAGACGGGCGCTGAGTCGCGGACCACCAGCGAGACCTTGCTGCTCCCTGTCTCGGCGCTCGTGTACGGACTACGGGCGCCCAACCTCGTCCTGGTCGCGGCGTGCTTGCTCACCGGCGTGGCGCTCAGCGGCTATGGCGAGTTCCCGGACCTGACCGCGCAGTTCGTGCTCCCGCAGCTGGCTCGAATCGCCCTGCTCCTGGTCTACCTGGCGTTGGTGCTCGCCCCGTTGCTCGGTCACTCCCGGGCGGCCGCCAGGCTGCCGCGGGCTGCGGCGGCCGTCTGAGCGGTGGCCGCCGCGCTCGCCTCGGCGACGCTGATCGTTGCCGCCTCGCTGACGGTCGGCCAGGCCGCGCTGACGGTGTGCGGTCGCGCCGAGGCCCGCGTCGCGGCGGGCCCTGCCGGCCTCGCCCTCTTGCTGGCGACCGCGGCGATCGTCGCCGGCCTCGACGGTCGCGGCGCGGCGATCGCGATCGCGCTGGGCGTCGTTCTCTTGGCCTCGGTCGTGGTCCTCGTCCGGTCGGGCCTCCCTGCCGTCCCATTCGTTGCGCGTGTGGCGGCGATCATCGCCGCCCTGGTCGCCGGCCTTGCCGCGGCGATCCCGTTCATCGCGGCGGGCCGCGTCGGCATTCTCGGCGTCGGCCTCGTCAACGACGACATGGCCTCGCACCTGCTCCTCGCTGACTGGATCGCCGAGCGCTTCGATCCCGAGCCCGTCCTCGTTCACCAGGGCTATCCGCTCGGCCCGCACGCCCTTGTCGCCGGCGTCGGCTGGCTGCTCGACGCGAGGACCATCGACGTCTTCGCGGGCCTCGTGCTCGCGATCCCCGGGCTCACGGCCTTTCTCGCGGCGGGCGTGCTCTCCGAGCTCCGGCCGCTGCCGCGGATCGCCGCCGCGGCGCTGGTCTCCCTGCCCTATCTCGCCGCCGCCTACCTGGCCCAGGAGGCGTTCAAGGAGCCGATCATGGCCCTGCTCCTGCTCGGCTTCGCCGTTCTCCTGCCGTTCGCCACGGACTGGCGAGGGGCGACCCCGCTCGGCGTGATCGCCGCGGGCTCGGTCTACGTCTACTCGTTCCCCGGCCTTGCCTGGCTCGCCGGCACGGCTCTGATCTATGCGTGCAACTGCTGGTGGCGGGGCGGCGAGGAGCGCGACGAGGACCGCCTGCGGCAGCCGCTCCGCATCCATGCATCGCACCTTCGTCGTATCCATGCTGCTAAGGCTGCCTCGGCGGCCCTCGCCGCACTCCTCGCGCTAGTCGTACTCACCGTCCTCGACTGGGATCGTCTGCGCGACTTCGTCGACTTCCGGGCGTTGGACCCGGATCGGGCGAACGAGGGAGGGCTCGGCAACCTGCGGGGCCACCTGTCGCCACTCGAGGCGCTGGGCATCTGGCCGACGAGCGAGTTCAGGCTCTCGGCGGGGGAGGGGAGCGGGCCGGCCGTGGCGTTCTATGCGGGCGCGGTGGTCGCCCTCGCGGCGCTGGTGGCGGGTCTACCGGGCTGGGTGCGGCGGTACGGGGTGGCCATCCCGGCCGCGCTCGGCGCTGCGGTCGTGATGTACGTGGTCGCGCGGGCGTTCGGGACCGTGTACTCGGAGGGCAAGGCGCTCGCGATCACGGCGCCGCTCGTCGCCCTGATCGCCCTCGGCTGGGTCGGCGAGACGACCATCCGCCGGGCGCTGGCGGTCGCCTTCGCGGCCGGCGTCGCAGTGTCGAGCTTCCTCGTCTTACGCCAGGCGCCCGTGGCGCCCGAGGACCACATGGACGAGCTGGCGCAGATGCGACCGGTGGTCGCCGGCGAGAAGGTGCTGTTTCTCGGCCGCGACAACTTCGTCCTCTGGGAGCTCCGCGGCGCGAAGCCGTTCACCCACGTGCGGAACTTCTACGACCCGTACTTCGTCGAGCCGAACTTCGAGCTCCGCGACGCGGCCTCCAAGTTCGACTTCGACTCCGTCGACGCGGACACGCTGGCCCGCTTCCCCTACGTGATCACCACCAGGGCCGCGTACGCGAGCGGGGCACCGCCCGACTACGAGGCCGTGGTCGCGACTCCGTCGTACGTGCTGTGGCGAAAGGAAGGTCCGGTGGCCCGCAGGTCGCCGGTGGAGGACGGCCCCGCGCCGGGCGCGCGGCTCGACTGCGGGCGGCGAGAGCCGCGCGGCGAGGCCGCCGTCTTCCCCCGCCGGCCGCTGCTCACCCCCGCGTCGGAATGGTCCTCGACCACGGTCGAACCGGGCTCGACCGCCAGCATCGAGCTGACGGTGCCGCGAGGCGTCTGGGAGGTCTCGATCCAGTACGACTCGACCAGGCCGGTGACTCTGTCGGGGCCCGCTCTCGATCCTCTGCTTCCCGGCTATCGGGTGACGCTCCCGGGCAACCTCGACTACCGGGGCACCACGCCCTTCTGGCCGGCCGGGAAGCTCGACGTCGGCGCCGCGGGGGGGAGGGTTCGATTGACCGCCACGGTCGAGGATCCGCCGTTCGTGGGATCGGTGATGGGCGCCGAGCCCGTCGCCCACATCGGCGCCGTTGCGCTGACGAAAGCCGGCGCCGCCGACGGCGACAGCGAGCCGCCGACGCCCGGCGAAGCGGAGCGGGTCGTCTCCGCGCGCCTGGCGTGTGGCGGGTACGCCGACTGGCTCTACGGGCCCTAACTCCCCACTTGTCGCCCCTGTCCGCACGGACGCCCGGCCCCGTGACAAGTGGGGATTTGGGAACGTGACGAGTGGACCGGCGGTCCCGCGCCTCGATATAAGCCGTCAATGGACATCGGGTTCGGCGATGCGCTGCTGATCACCGGCGCGCTGCTCGCGGTCGCGGCGGCGCTCTCGGGGGTCATGCGCGGCACCGTGCTGTCGATCTCGGTGCTCGCCGTCGCCGCCGGGATCGTGCTCGCGCTCACCGACGTGGTCGCGATCGACGCCGGCGACGCGAGCGTCGTCCACCTGATCGAGCTGGCGCTGGTGGTGACGCTGTTCTCGGACGGCCTGTTCGTCGAGCGCGAGCTCCTGTGGCTGCACTGGAGCCCGCCGGTGCGGGCGCTCGTGATCGCGCTGCCGATCACGCTCGGGTTGCTGGCGCTGTTCGCGCAGGCCCTGTTCCCGGATCTGAGCTGGGCCGAGGCCTTCCTCCTCGCCGCCGTGCTCTCGCCGACCGATCCGGTCGTCACGTCGGCCGTCGTGACGGCGCAGCGGGTGCCGGCGAGGGTGCGCCACACGCTGAACCTCGAGTCGGGCCTCAACGACGGGCTCGCCCTTCCCTTCGTGCTCTTCTTCCTCGTCCTGGCCGCGCCCGGCGGCGACGCCGGCGACGAGGCGTTGAAGCTGCTGGGCGAGGCGGCGTTCGGCGCCGCGATCGGGGCCGCGATCGGGGTGGGAGGCGGCCGGCTCTTCCGGCGGCTCCCGGGCGGGGGGATCACGCGCCGCTACGAGGGCATCTACGCCCTCGGGCTCGGCCTGCTCTGCTTCGGGCTGGCCGACGTCACCTTCGGCAACGGCCTGATCGCCGCGTTCGTCGGGGGCATCGCCCTCGGGGTAGCCGAGCACGAGATCCCCGATGACTTCGTCGTCTTCAGCGAGAACGTGAGCTCGATCCTGCAGGTGCTGACGTTCTTCGTCTTCGGCGCGATCATCGTCGCCACCGGGTACGACGGCAGCATCCCGGCGCTCGTCGCCTTTGTCCTCCTCGCCCTGCTCGTCGCGCGTCCGATCGCGATCCTCACGTCGTTCCTGCGGGTCGAGTTGCCGGCGCCGCACCGCGCCTTCGTCGCCTGGTTCGGGCCAAAGGGGGTGGCGTCGATGCTGTTCGCGATCTTCGTGCTGGACTCCGACGTCGGCCAGCGGGACGTCGTCTTCGACGTCGCGGCGTTCGTGATCCTCGCCTCGATCCTCGCGCACGGCTTCACCGACACGATCGGGGCCCGCTGGATCGAGCGCCGGGTCGGCTGAGTGGCGCAACGGCGGAGGGGGCGAATGTGACATCGCTGGATGTCACAATCCGGGGCGTGAGTGAGGCGGCGACGATCGACCAGGGGGAGCTGACGATCGACGAGCTCGCCGGTCGCACCGGGATGACGGTGCGAAACATCCGCGCCCACCAGTCGCGCGGCCTGCTCCCGCCTCCGGACGTCCGCGGGCGCACCGGCTACTACGGGCCCGAGCACGAGGCGAGGATCAACCTGATCCAGGAGCTACAGGCCGACGGCTTCAACCTGAAGCTGATCAAGCGCCTGATCGACAGCGCCGACGGGCTCGGCGAGGAGGTGCTGAGGTTCGCCCATGCGGTGCGTCGCCCGTTCGGCGAGGAGCGACCGCGCAGGATCGAGCGGCGCGAGCTGGCCGAGCGGTGGGGCACCGCGGACCCCGAGCTCCTGCGCCGCGCGGTCGAGATCGGAGTCGTGCGCGAGCTGGACGACCGCTATCTCGAGGAGCTGAGCCCGCGGCTCGCGCGCGTCAGCGAGGAGCTGGTCGCCCTCGGCATCCCCGCCTCCGCGGCGCTCGAGGTCGGTGCCAAGCTTCGCCACCACGCCGAGGAGGTGGCGCGCGGCTACGTCGAGCTCTTCCTCGAGCAGGTGTGGGAGCCGTTCGAGCGCGCTGGGCATCCCGAGGAACGCTGGCCGGAGGTCCGCGAGGCGCTCGAGCGAATGCGACCCCTCGCCGCGGAGTCGCTGGTCGCGTTCTTCGGCCTGGTCATGGACGAGGCCGTGCAGAGCGCCTTCGGCGAGCAGCTGGAGCGCATCAGGCGGGAGCCGCCGGCGGGCTCATAACCTTGACATCAACTGGTGTAACATAGGCGCATGAGCACGACCGCCGAGGAGCTGGTCGCCTCCGCGACGGGCGGCGACGACGAGGCCTCCGGCGGCACCACGCCCGCGTTTTCGCTCGCCCTCACCCAGGACCAGAAGGACATCCGCGACTGGGTGCACGGCTTCGCTGAGCAGACGGTCCGCCCCGCCGCGGCCGAGTGGGACGAGCGCGAGGAGACCCCGTGGCCGGTGATCCAGGAGGCCGCGAAGATCGGGCTCTACGGCTACGAGGCCCTCGGCCAGTTCTGGTTCGACCAGTCCGGCCTGCTGATGCCGATCGTCAACGAGGAGCTCTTCTGGGGCGACGGGGGCATCGGCCTCTCGATCATGGGCACGTCGCTGGCGGTCGCCGCGATCTTCGGCCAGGGGACGCCCGAGCAGATGTCGGAGTGGATCCCGCAGTGCTTCGGTGACGTCGACGAGCCGAAGGTGGCGGCCTTCTGCTCATCCGAGCCCGACGCGGGCTCGGATGTGTCGGCGATTCGAACCAACGCCAAGTACGACGAGGCGAAGGACGAGTGGGTGATCAACGGCCAGAAGGCCTGGGCCACCAACGGCGGGATCGCCAACGTGCACGTCGTGATCGCGTCGGTCGATCGCGAGCTGGGCGCGCGGGGACACGCTGCCTTCCTGATCCCGCCCGGCACGAAGGGCTGCGAGCAGGGCGCGAAGGTGAGGAAGCACGGCCTGCGCGCCTCCCACACCGCCGACGTCCACCTCGACGACTGCCGCGTGCCCGGGTCCTGCCTACTGGGCGGAAAGGAGAAGCTCGACGAGCGGCTCGCCCGCGCGCGCGAGGGCAAGTCGGGCCGCTCACAGGCGGCGATGCAGACCTTCGAGACCAGCCGGCCGACGGTCGGGGCTCAGGCGATCGGCATCGCTCGCGCGGCCTACGAGTACGCGCTCGGCTACGCCAAGGAGCGGGTGCAGTTCGGCCGCCCGATCATCGAGTACCAGGCGATCGCGTTCACGCTCGCGAACATGAAGCTCGAGATCGACGCCGCCCGGCTGCTCGTCTGGCGAGCCGCATGGATGGGCCGCAACCAGGTCCGGTTCGAGAACGCCGAGGGCTCGATGTCGAAGCTGAAGGCGGGGGAGGTCGCCGTCTGGGTGACCGAGCGCGCGATCCAGGTCCTCGGCGGCAATGGGTATACCCGCGAGTACCCGGTGGAGCGAATGCACCGCGACGCGAAGATCTACGACATCTTCGAGGGGACCGCGGAGATCCAGCGGCTGGTGATCGCGCGGGCGATCTCCGGCGTGCACGTCAAGTGAGTAAGGACGGAGGGGTTAGATGAGCGACCAGACGATCGACACCTCGGCGGTCGACGCCGAGGAGTTCGCCAAGAACATGGCCTCGGTGACCGACGAGCAGCTGCGCGAGGGGATCGGCGGGTCGATGCGCGAACAGATCCTCGACGAGATCTTCCGCCGCATGGAGGAGCACTTCCGTCCCGAGGCGGCGTGCGACACCGAGGCCGTGATCCACTGGAAGATCGGCGGCCGGCCGGACGGCGGCTCCGACGAGTTCGAGACCGTGATCAAGGGCGCCACCTGCAGGGTCCACCGCGGGTTCGAGTCGGAGACGGCCCGCGTCACCCTGAGCATGGACGGCGTCGACTTCCTGCGCCTGGTGACGAACAACGTCCCTGGCCCGCAGCTGTTCATGAGCGGGAAGCTGAAGATCGAGGGCGACATGATGTTCGCCGCGACGGCCGCGTCGCTGTTCACGATCCCGGGAGGGGGCACCGCCGCCGGCCCGGGTGCACCGCCCGCCGCGTAGCCCGAGCCGCCCCGTTTCGCCGCCCGTCCGGCGGGTAGCCCGTAGGTGCCATGAGCGCCATGAAGACGCCGCTGATCGCGAGCCCGCCGCGTGAGGCCGTGTGTCCGGGCGACTACTTCCACTCCCGTCGCGAGCTCTACTGCGTCGAGGAGGTCGTCGGCAGCCGGGTCATGGTCGAGGACTGCCGCTCCGGCGTCCTGATCGAGATGGGCCTCGAGAGCCTGCTGAGGCTCGAGCGCGTAACGCCGACGAGCGACGACTGAATTCGAGGTCGATGCGTCTGCCGACGCGAGACCGGCTCCGTGAGCTGATCGAGTGGCGCCCCGATAACGGGGTCGTGTCCGTCTACGCCGAGATCGACCCTGGCGACCGCGGAGGGGGCTGGCGCATCGCCATCCGCAACCGGCTGCGCGAGCTCGCGCAGGCGGCCGACGTCCCCGGCCCCGAGCTCGCGAGCGCGTCCGAGCGGATTCTCGCTCGACTCGACGGCGACGACCGTCCCCCAGCGGGGCGCACCCTGATCGGGTTCGTCCAGGCGGACGCCGAGCCCCGGACGCGAGAGCGCTGGTACGCGACGCAGCTGACGCTGCCGAGCACGCTGGTCGTCTACCTGTCGGCGCCGCTGGTCACGCCGCTCGTTCTGCTGGCGGACCGGGGGGCGCCGCGCGTGATCGCCCTCGTTTCCGCCGAGCGCGTGCGACTGCTGCTCTGGGCCCATGGCACGAGTGAGGAGGTCGCCTCGTGGGGCCTCGAGATCCTGAGCCTCGATTGGCGCGAGCGCAAGGCGCAGCGCCCATCCGATGCCGCCCGGGGTCAGGGCGTGAGCGCGTCGGGGAAGGATCGCTTCGGCGATCGCCTCGAGGCGAATCGGGAGCGGTTCCTGCGTGAGGCGGGTGGCCTGACCGCGGCCCGGGCGGCCGACCTCGGCGCCGGCCAGATCGTGGTCGCTGGCGCCCCCGAGCACTCCCGGCCCTTTGCGGCGGGCGCCAACGGGGCCACCGAGGTCGAGGCGGCGGACGTGCATGACCTGATCGCGATGCCCATCGGCGAGGTCACCGCCGACGTCCAGCGTCACCTCGAGCAGCTCGATCGGGCGCGCGACGAGGAGCTCGTGCGCCGGGTCACCGACGCGGCGCGCTCCGGGGACCGGGGCGCCCTCGGCAGGCAGGAGACTGCCCAGGCGCTCGAGCAGGGCCGGGTCGAGCACCTCCTGGTGGCGTTCGAGCTCGGCGTCGCCGCGGGCGCCGACGGGCTCGAGGGGCTCGAGCTCGCCGAGGGCCTCGTCTCACAGGCGCTCCTGACGGACGCGCGGGTGACGCTGGTCGAGGGAGAGGCGGTGCAGCTCCTCGACGAGGCCGAGGGCGTCGCCGCACTGCTTCGCTACTGATCCGGGGACCGGGCTGCCGCGGGCTGACAGGGGCGGCGGGGGTTAGTCGCTCAGCCACGGGGGTAAGCGCCGGTCATGCGATACCCGCGTAGATCGCCGACCCGCAGGCGTCTCGACGAGGACCGGCTCGTGTGGATCATGGGCTCCTCGCGAAGTGGCAGCACCTGGCTGCTGCGGATGCTCGGGGAGCTCGAGGAAGTGGTCGCGATCGACGACCCGCATCTCGGACACCACCTCGGCATCTGGAGGCCGATTTCGCTCGCCTGGGCCACGGCGGATGAGCCCCCCGAGCTGACCACCCTCGCCGAGCTGAAGCGCGACAAGCCCAGCTTCTTCTTCGCCGACCGCTACGCGGAGGTGTGGCGACCTGCGCTGCGCGAGTTGATTGCGGCGCGCTTTGCTGCGCAGGCGGCGGAGGCTGGGGTGCGGCGGCCGCGGGTGGTCGTCAAGGAACCGGGCTCGCAGGCAGCGGGCTTGGTCCTGTCGCTGTTCCCGCGCTCCCGGCTGATCTTCCTGCTGCGCGACGGACGCGACGTGATCGACTCCTGGCTCGCCGCCTATCGGGCTGGCGCCTGGGCCCAGGAGGAGGGCGCCTTCCCGCTCGCGGCGTTCGGGCGGGAGGCGTTCATCCGCTGGCAGGCGAGCGTCTGGGCGCACCGCACGAACGCGGTGGCCAGGGCGTACGAGAGCCACGACCCTGCTCGCCGGATCCTGATCAGATACGAGGAGCTTCGCGCCGATCCGGTCGGGTCACTGGAGCGGACCTGCCGAGCGGCGGGCATCCGCGCCGATGCCGAGCAGCTGGCGCGGATCTCGGCGATCCACGACATCGATGCCATGGACGCGGACGCAAAGGGCCCGCACCGGCCGATCCGAAGCGGGTGGTCGGGGGGCTGGCGCCGCAGCCTCAGCGCCGGCGAGCGGCGGACGATGCTGGATGCGATGGGCTCGGAGCTGGTGCGCTTCGGATACCTACAGCCCGAAGAGCTGCGCCGCTCGCGGTGGAGGCTGCGCAGGGCCGCCTGAGCGCCTCGCCCAAAGTGTCCGCGGGCGCGCAACGGGTACCCGAGGGCCAGCGAAGGAGGTGATGAGATGGCCAAGGATCACGGCCCCAGCGTCAAAGACGACAAACAGTACGAGGGCCTGCGCAAGAAGGGCATGAGCAAGCAGCGCGCCGCCTCGATCGCGAACGCCCCCAAGTCATCCAGCAAGGGCGCCAAGAAGAGCGGCAAGGGCCGCGGAGGCTCGAAGTCCCAGAAGCGGGCCGCGGGGCGCGAGGGCGGCAGGAAGTCGAGCTGAGGTCGCGCCGGGAGTCGGGGGGCCTAGCTCTCGGCCAGCCCCTCGACGACCGCCCGGGCGGTCGTCTCGTCGACGTCCGCCTGCTTGGCGTAGAGCGCCACGGCCTCGTTCACCTGATCGAGCAGGATCAGCTGCTCGACCTCGGGCGAGGGCTTGGGCAGTTCTTGCGTTCCCTCCATCGCGCGGATCGGTCCTAGGCGGGGGCGAGCGAGTCGAGCCGCTCCGCCACCCAGGCGGTCGAGGCGACGTGCTTGTCCATCCCCAGCCGCCCGGGCTCGAAGCCGAGTGCGAGGCCGACCAGCTGCGGTAGGTGCAGGACCGCGATCCCCAGCTCGCGGTTGACGGTCTTCGCGGCCTCCGGCTGCTGCATATCGAGGTTGAGATGGCAGAGCGGGCAGGGCGTGACGAGGCAGTCGGCGCCGGCGTCGAGGGCGTCGCCGAGGTGGGTGCCCGCCTGGCGCAGCGAGGTGTCGCGATTCATCGTGATCACCGGGAAGCCGCAGCACTTCCGCGCGCCCGGGTAGTCGACCACCTCGCCGCCGAGCGCGTCAATCAGCCGCTCGAGGTAGAGGTCGCGCTCGGGGTGCTCGTCGTAGCCCAGCCGGTGCCTGGGGCGGATCACGTAGCAGCCGTAGAACGGCCCGACGCGCAGCCCGGCGAGGGGGCGGGTCACCTTCTCCCGCAGCGCGTCCAGGCCGTAGTCCTCGACCAGCACCCAGAGGAAGTTCTTGTTCTCGAAGCCGTCCTTGCCCTTCACGTACTCGAGCCCCTCGCCGGCGAGGGCGTCGTTGATGTGGGCGCGGTACGCGGAGTCGGCGTCGAGGCGCTGCTGACACTCCGACTGGGAACCCTGGCAGGTCGAGCAGATGTTCATCATCCCGAGGCCCGTCGACTGCGCGAGGGCGAAGGTGCGGGCGTTGAGCGTGTCGGCAAGCTCCTGGTTGTGCTCGGCGATCACGCCAGCGCCGCAGCAGTTGGCGCGATCGAGCGTCACCAGCTCGATCCCCAGCTGCTCCGCGACGAGGGCCATCGAGCCGTGAAGCTCCGGGGTGAAGCCGCGCGAGACGCAGCCCGGCCAGTACGCGAGCCGCATGGTTAGGTGAGCCGCTTGAGCGGCGAAAGGGGCGTGTGTCGTTGGTTGGTGATTATTCGTCCTCCTCGCCAGCGATGTAGAGGTTGAACTCGGTGTGGTGCTCCTCGGCGTGGGAGTAGATCCGCTGCACGTGTTGCTGGGCGTCGCCGGGGAGCTTCGGATGGATGCCCGGGATCAGCTTGCGCAGCGAGCGCATCTTCCCGGCCCGGACGCCGCGGACCGCCGTCGGGATCGAGTTCAGGAGGCCCTTGATCGCGCTCATTCGCGGGATCAGCTTGCCCTTCAGACCCGGCGCGTAGGACTCCTGGAGCAGCAGCGACTCGTCGTTCGTCCCCTTCTTGCGGATGATCTTCGCGAACGCCTCCTCGTGACGGCGGCCGTTGTTCAGGTCGTCGATGTCCTCGTCGCGGCCCGCGAGCCGGCGCAGGCGCATGATCTGGTCCATCGGCGCGACCCCCTTGGGGCAGGCGTCGACGCAGGCGAAGCAGTGGGTGCAGTCATAGATCCCGTGCGGGTCCTGGGCGAGGTCGTAGAGGCGCTCGCGCCTCTGGCCGTCGCGCGGGTCGCCGACGAAGCGGTAGGCCTTCGCCAGCGCCGCCGGGCCGATGAACTCCGGGTCGACCTCCATCGACAGGCAGGCCGACACGCAGGCGCCGCACTGGATGCAGGCCATCGACTGCGTGACGTCCATCATCGCCTCGGCCGGCACCACGTACTCGCGCTCGGGCGGGTCGCCCTCCGGCAGGAGCCAGGGCGTGACCCGGCGGATCTTGTCCCAGTGGACCGTCTCCATGTCGGTCACCAGGTCCTTGATCACCGGCATGTTCCCCATCGGCTCGACGACGATCTCCCGCGGGCCCCCGTCTCCCCGCAGGTCGGCCTGGTTCTGCGCCTCCTGGATCTGCGTCTTGCACGCCAGCGTCGACTCGCCGTTCACCTTCACGCCGCATGAGCCGCAGATCGCCGCTCGGCAGGAGCAGCGGACGGCGAGCGAGCCATCCTGGAGCGAGCGGGCCTCGAGGAGCCCGTCGAGGACCGAGAGCGTCTCCTCCAGCTCGACCGTGAAGTCCTCCCAGTACGCGGGCTCCCCCGTCTCCGGCTTGAACCTGCGGACCTTGAGCGTGTACTCGGGCATCAGTGGTCTCCGTCGTGGGTCCGCCCGCATCTGGGCGAGCGAAAAGCGAGCATGGCAAGGACGCAGGGCGCGACGCGTGGCACCGCCACACGAGCGCCCGAGGACGTAGCCAGGCGAAGCTTTGCAGCCGATCCAGGTGCGGGTGTATCTGCGGCGGCGACCACTAGTAGGTGCGCTCCGCAGGTTGCCACTTGGTGATCGTGACCGGCGCGTAGTCGATCGCCGGGCCGTCGCCGTCGAGGCTGAGGGTGACGTGGCGGAGCCACTCGTCGTCGTTTCGCTCCGGGAAGTCGGTGCGGAACTGGGCGCCGCGGCTCTCGGTCCGGTGGAGCGCCGCGACGCACGTGCACTCGGCGTTGTCGAGCATGAACTCGAGCTCGAGCGCGCCCAGCAGGTCCTGGTTGAAGATCGAGCCCCGGTCGTCGACGTAGGTGCTCTTGACCTCCTCGTTGAGCCGCTGGATCACCTCGAGCGCGGTCTGGATGCCCTCTGCGTCGCGGAAGACGCCGAGGTGGCGGTCCATGACCACGCTCATCTCGTGCCTGATCTCGGCCACGCGCCGGCCCGAGCCCCGGTCCCGGCTGAGGATCGTGTCGATCCGCGCCCGCTCGTCGGCGAGCCGCGCCTTGGGCGCCGGCGGCGGATGGATCTGCTTCGCCCGCGCTGCCGCGTGCTGCCCGGCCCGTCGCCCGAAGATCAGCGTGTCGAGCAGCGAGTTGGCGCCGAGCCGGTTGCCCCCGTGGACCGACACGCAGGCCACCTCGCCCGCCGCGTAGAGGCCCGGGACCGAGGTGGCGCCGTGGACGTCGGTCTTCACCCCACCCATCATGTAGTGGTTGCCGGGCTTGATGTGGATGGGCTCGCGGGTGATGTCGACCCCGGCGAAGTCGCGCCCCACGAGCACGATCTCCCGCAGCGCCTCGTGGATGCGCTTCTTGGGCACCACAGTGACGTCGAGGGCCACAGTGCCGTCCGGAAAGCCGCGACCCTCCTCGATCTCGGTCTGCTCCGCGCGAGAGACGACGTCACGGGAGGCGAGCTCCATCTTGTTGGGGGCGTAGCGCTCCATGAAGCGCTCGCCCTTCGCGTTCAGCAGATGCGCGCCCTCGCCCCTGGCTCCCTCGGTGATCAGGAATCCGCGGCGCGCGAGGCAGGTGGGGTGGTACTGGACCATCTCCATGTCCATCAGCTCGGTCCCCGCTCGGTAGGCCATCGCGATTCCGTCGCCGGTGCAGATCAGCGCGTTCGTCGTCGGCCGCCAGATCTGCCCGTTGCCGCCCGTCGCCAGGATCACGTTCTTCGCCTCGAAGAGCTCCATCGTGCCGTCGCCGACGTTGCGAACCACGGCCCCGACGCAGGCGCCGCTGGCGTCGAGCGCCAGCGCGGTGGTGAAGTACTCCTCGTAGCGCGCGATCCGCTCGGCGTGCTTCATCAGCTGCTCGTAGAGCACGTGCATGATCGCCTGGCCGGTGATATCGGCGACGTAGTACGTGCGCGCCGCGGAGGCGCCGCCGAACGCCCGCGTCCCCAACCTGCCCTCCTCGTTGCGGTGGAAGGTGACGCCGAGGTGCTCGAGATGGAGGATCTCGTCCGGCGCCTCGCGGCACATGATCTCGATCGCGTCCTGGTCGCCGAGGTAGTCGGAGCCCTTGATGGTGTCGAAGGCGTGCGATTCCCATGAGTCGTCGGGCTGGAGCGCGGCGTTGATCCCGCCCTGGGCCGCGTTCGAATGCGAGCGCACCGGGTGGACCTTCGAGACGATGCCCACGCTCACCCCCTCCTCGGCCGCCGCTAGGGCCGCTCGTTGCCCGGCGAGCCCGGCTCCTATCACGAGGACGTCATGCACGAGCCGATCCTATTGATAGGGCGGCGGCGAACGACTGCTGCGGGTGGACCCTTTTGAGTACAGACCGCAGGGGCCCACCGCCGCAGGACGCGGAGCCGGCAACGGGTGGGCAATGAGGGGGGCGGCATCGGTGAGTGTGGGATTTGAGTGCCTATGGCCGCCAAGTCCTCCACTCGATCTGTAGATCGCGCCATCGTGCAGCTGGGCCGGAGGCAGCACGCCGTCGTCGGGCGGGCGCAGCTCTTGGCGGCTGGCGTCACCCGCATCGCTTCGATCGGTCGGCCAACGGGTCGAGTGAAGGGTTGAGCCGCCACAGGCGGTCGAACCCCACACTCGTCTTGAGCGCCCCTTATTGCCAAGCCCGCTCCGTGCTGCGCCTCCCGTGGCGGCGGGCCGACCGCGCTCGGCTGCCCCGCGCCCTACTGCGGCTTCTGCGGGCCGCGGCGGCGGCGGAGCTTCTCGAGCATCGCCTTGCGGTACTCGCGGTTCAGCTCCCCGATCACCTTGATCGAGATCTCCTGGGGGCACACCTCCTGGCACTCGCCGTGATTGGTGCAGCCGCCGAAGCCCTCCGCGTCCATCTGCCGGACCATGCTTCGCGTCCGATGGAAGCGCTCGGGCTCGCCCTGTGGGAGAAGGTTCAGATGGGTGACCTTGGCACCGGTGAACAGCATCGCCGACCCGTTTGGGCAGGCCGCGACGCACGCGCCACAGCCGATGCAGACCGCGGCGTCCATCGCCGCGCGCTGGGTCTCGGGGTGAATTGGATTCGAGTTCGGCTCCGGCTTCGGCCCGGCGCCGACGGCGATGTACCCGCCCGCCTGGATGATGCGGTCGAACGCCGAGCGGTCGATCATCAGGTCGCGGAGCACGGGGAAGGCGGCGTTGCGGAACGGCTCGACCTTGATCTCGGCGCCGTCCGCGAACTCGCGCATGAACAGCTGGCAGGTGGCCACCTGCCGCGGCCCATGCGGCTCGCCGTCGATCATCAGCGAGCACGCCCCGCAGATGCCCTCGCGACAGTCCGAGTCGAAGGCGATCGGGGCGTCCCCCTCCGTGGTCAGCCGGTCGTTGAGCACGTCGAGCATCTCCAGGAACGACGCGTCGGGGTCGATGCCCTCGACCTCGTAGCGCTCGAAGCGTCCCTCAGCCGCGGCATCGTCCTGTCGCCAGACCTGGAGCGCGAAGTTCACTTGTAGCTCCGAGCTTCGGGCTCGACCTCCTCGAAGCTGAGCTCCTCGCGGTGAAGCGCCGGCTCCGCGCCCTCGCCGCGGTGCTCCCAGACCGCGACGTTGGCAAAGTTGCGATCGTTGCGCAGCGGCTCCCCCTCCTCGGAGCGGTGCTCCTCCCGCAGGTGGCAGCCGCAGGACTCGTCGCGCTCCAGGGCGTCGAGGCACATCAGCTCGGCGAGCTCGAGGAAGTCCGAGACCCGCCCCGCGTACTCCAGGGACTGGTTGATCCCGTGCTCGCCCTCGGTGATGCGGAGGTCGCGCCAGAACTCATCGCGGATGCGGCGGATCTCGCCGAGGCCCGCGCGCAGGCGCCCGGCCTCGCGGGTTATTCCGCAGCGGTCGAGCATCAGCTCGCCCAGCTCGCGGTGGAACACGGTCGCCGGGGTCGAGCCGCCGGCGCCAAGCAGACGCGCGATCCGATCTCGCACCGCCCGCTCGGTCTGCTCGAACGCCGGGTGGGAGCCGTCCGGGCGCTCGTCGATCCCGCTCAGGTAGTGCGTGACGGCGTGGGGGACGATGAAGTAGCCGTCGGCGAGGCACTGCATCATCGCACTGGCGCCGAGCCGGTTCGCGCCGTGGTCGGAGAAGTTCGCCTCGCCGATCGCGAACAGGCCCGGGATCGTCGTCTGGAGCTCGTAGTCGACCCAGAGGCCACCCATCGAGTAGTGCGGAGCGGGATAGATCCGCATCGGCACCTGCCACGGGCTCTCCCCCGTGATCCGCTCGTAGAGCTCGAACAGGTTCCCGTAGCGGCGCTCGATCTCCTCGGCGCCGCGCTCGCGGATCGCGTCGAGGAAGTCCATGTACACCGCCCGACCGGTGGCGCCGACGCCGAGGCCGTCGTCGCAGACGATCTTGGCCGCCCGCGAGGCGACGTCGCGTGGCACCAGGTTGCCGAAGCGGGGGTATCGCTCCTCGAGGTAGTAGTAGCGATCGGCCTCGGGGATCTCGTTGGGCTCCCGGCGCTCGTCGGGATCGCGCGGAACCCAGACGCGGCCGTCGTTGCGAAGCGACTCGCTCATCAGCGTCAGCTTCGACTGGTAATCGCCCGACTGCGGGATGCAGGTCGGGTGGATCTGGGTGAAGCAGGGGTTGGCGAACCCCGCGCCGCGCTTGTGCGCCCGCCAGGTCGCCGTGACGTTGCAGCCGACCGCGTTGGTCGACAGGTAGTAGACGTTGCAGTAGCCCCCGGTGGCGAGCACGACGGCGTCGGCGGAGTGACGCGTGATCTCGCCGCTCACCAGGTCGCGGACGATGATCCCGCGCGCGCGACCGTCGCCCACGACGACGTCGAGCATCTCGTGGCGCGGATGGACCGTCGCCGTTCCCTGGGCGACCTCCTTCTGGAGCGCGCTGTAGGCCCCGAGCAGGAGCTGCTGTCCGGTCTGGCCGCGGCAGTAGAAGGTGCGCTCGACCAGGACGCCGCCGAACGAGCGGGTCGCCAGGTGCCCGCCGTACTCGCGGTTGAACGGGACCCCCTGCGCGACCGCCTGGTCGATGATGTTGGTCGAGAGCTCGGCCAGCCGCCAGACGTTGCCCTCGCGGGCGCGGAAGTCGCCGCCCTTCATCGTGTCCACGAACAGGCGCTTCACCGAGTCGCCCTCGTTCGCGTAGTCCTTGGTCGCGTTGATCCCACCCTGGGCGGCGATCGAGTGCGCGCGCCGGGCCGAGTCCTGGAAGCAGAACGCCTCGACCCGGTAGCCGAGCCCGGCGAGCGTCGCGGCGGCGCTCGCCCCGGCGAGCCCGGTGCCGACGACGATCACCGTGTACTCGTGGCGCTGGCGCGGGCCAACCAGCCTGTGCCCGTCGAGCCAGGCGTGCCAGCGCTCGTCGATCGGCCCATCCGGGATCTTCGGATCGAGCTCCATCAGCGAGCCTGGGTTGCGGCCACCTGGGTCGAGGGGCCGGGTGGCTCCGGAAGGACCTCCGTCCAGAAGGCGATCGGGACGCTGGCGAAGCCGACCGCCACCAGGATCGCGGTCCCCGTGGCGAAGCGTCTCAGCGTCGGGTTGCGGTTCGGCTTGTCCCAGCCGGCGGTCTGGGTCGCGCTCCAGAGCGCGTGATAGAGGTGGAGGCCGAGCAGCGCCACCGCGCCGACGTAGATGGCGACGAAGTACCACTTCTGGAACGCGTCGTAGAGGTTCTCGTACACAGTCCCCTCGTGAACCGGGGTGGTCTGGATCGTCCGGGTCGTGAACTGGAGGATGTGGAAGACCACGAACGCGAGCAGGAGCAGGCCGCTGACGAGCATCGTGCGCGAGGCGAGCGTGCTCGCCCGTCGCGGCGCCGGAAGCGTGCCCGGGGGGCGCGCGGCGCGGTTTCGCTTCACCAGCTGGAGCACGCCCGCGACGTGGAGCACGAGCGCCAGCACCAGGATCACGCGGATCACCCACAACACGCCCTCGCGGGGGATCGCGGGCTCGCCCACGGTGCGAAGCCACTCGGCGTAGGTGTCGATCGGCGTGCCGCCGTCGGTGCCCTGGAACGCCTTCAGGTTTCCCAGCACGTGCAGGACGACGTACAGCGCGAGGATCGCTCCGGTGATCGCGACGACCACCTTCTTGCCGATCGTTGAGGCCCAGACCTCCCGCAGCCAGCGCCCGTGTGCCGAGGCGGATGGATCCGCGCCACTCGCTCGCGCGCTGGTGCTCGGCACGCGGGGCATTCTATGCCGGTGCCGTCAGGCGCCGGGGATGTTGGGCCGGCGGCGGTTGCCGCCGGCAGAGGCTGGTGAGGCGCCGTAGGCGCCGCATGTGACTTGCGTGTGAGGCGGCGAAGCCGCCGCAGGTTGTTTGATGCGGCCCGCGTCAGGGCGCGCCGCGTTCGCCCGGTTCCTGGTTGAGCGCGTCGCGGAGCGCCCGGCCGACCTGGTCGGCGGTGACCACGCCGCGCAGGCGGCCCTCCTCGTCGACGGCCGGGAGGGCGCCGAAGCGCCGCAGCTCCTGGTTACCCAGCAGGGACTCGAGCGGGGCGTCGATTCGCACCCGCATCGTGCCCTGCGGGTCCGTGGTGACGAACTCGGCGACCGCCGCGGTCTCGCGCCTGCCCTCCGGCACCGCGTCGGCGGCGCCGCGCTGGAGCAGGCCGCGCAGCCGCTGCGCCGCGTCGACGACCGGAAACCAAGGCCAGCGATAGCGAAGGAAGAACTCGTCCAGCGCCCGCTCGACGCTCGCGTCCTCGGGGATCGCCACCGGCTCGGCGTCCATGACGTCCGCCACCCGCAGCCCCGCGATCCGGCGCGAGAACTCCGACTGCAGCACGTGCCCGCGGGCGGACTGGCCGAGGATGAACCCGATCAGCGCGAGCCAGATGCCGCCGAGCGCGTCGCCGTTGACGAGCAGCAGCAGGCCGATGGCGATGAAGATGTAGGAGAACCCCTGCCCGAGCGTCGCGGCGAAGCGCGTGGCGCGGTCGCGGTCGCCGGTGATCCTCCAGGCGATCGCACGGGCGATCCGCCCGCCGTCGAGCGGGAAGGCCGGGATCAGGTTGAAGCCGAGGACGAGGAGGTTGATCGACGCCAGCCAGGCGCACAGCGCGAGGGCGCCGGAGGTGTCCGCGGTGTCGATCACCCGCATGGCCTTCCAGAACTCGTCCGCCCCGGCGAGCGCGATGCCGAGGCCGGTGCACGCAAGCGCGATCGCGAGGGTGACGAGTGGCCCGGCGACCGCGACCTTGAACTCCGTCCCGGGCGTGTCCGTGTCGCGGCTCATCCGCGCGATGCCGCCGAACAGCCACAGGGTGATCTCCGAGATTCCGATGTCCCGCCGGATCGCGACGAACGCGTGGCCCAGCTCGTGGAGCAGGATCGAGGCGAAGAAGGCCAGCGCGCTCGCCACCGCGAGCAGGTAGGGCTCGAAGGCGTCGTCGGACGCTCCGGTGACGTCCCCATAGAAGCCGGAGAGCCACCAGATGACGAGGAACAGCACCAGGAACCACGAGTAGTCGACCCCGATCCGGATGCCCCGGATGTGGGCGAGGGTGAGTGCCCCGCGTGCGGGCATGGGGAGATCGTGTCACACGGCCGCAGTCCGCTAGAGGCCGTGGTGCGGCCACTCCGGGACGCGGCCCTCCTTGAACGCCCGGGCGCCGATCGCGTGCGAGTCGCGCCGCATGTACATCGCCACCGCCGCCTCGATCTCATGGCGCAGCTGCTCCTCGAACGTCCCGCCCACGTTTCGGATCAGCGACTCCTCGTCGGTGCGGATCGCCCCCTGCGGGAGCGCGGCGATCTCGTGCGCGAGCTCGAGCCCGCGCTCCAGCGCCCTTCCCACCCGCACGACCTCGTTGGCGAGCCCGATCCGAAGCGCCTCCTCGGCGCCGACCGGCCGGCCGGTGACGATCATCTCCATCGCCCGTCCCCAGCCGACGACCAGCGGCAGACGCACCGTCATCCCGTCGCCCGCGACGATGTTCCAGCGCCGCTCGAGCGCGCCGAAGACGGCGTTCTCGGCGACGATCCTGATGTCGGCGAGGAGCGCGTTCTCGAGGCCGCCGCCACCGCCCAGCCGTTCACCGCCGCGAGCACCGGCTTGAATACGTCCACCCGGCGCGTGTAGCCGCAATCACCGGGCGAGTCGTACACGTGCGTTCGCCACTCGTCCCAGCTGTCCATCGTCGTCTCCGCCGCGTCGGCCAGGTCCCAGCCGCCTCCATCGCTCCTCCTCGTGGCGGGTGCGCGGAAGCTATTCCGTCCGCGACCGGGACGGTTCGACTAAGTGGGCCGATGTGGGTTATCCGCGCACGCGGATGACGCCGCAGACCGTCGCTGGATCGGCACCCACGACCTCGCAGGTTGCGCTGCTACCTGCTTCGGCCGTGTGCACCGCCCAGCTCGGCCTGCGACGCCCCGCGCACACGCCTAAGCCCCATCAACCCACTAGCTTTCCGCGCCGTGCCCGAGTCCACCGCCGCGATCCCCGCGTCGCACCTCGACGCCGCGTGGCATCGGGAGCTGCTCGACGAGCTCTGCGCCATCCACCGTCCCAGCGCCTCCCCCGGCGAGCGCGAAGCTGCGGAGTGGCTGCTCGCCCAGCTGGCGGAGCTCGGGATCGAGGGCCGGATCGAGTCCGATCCCGCGCATGGCACCTACTGGTGGCCGCTTGGGATTGCGGCCGCCGCCGGCGCGCTCGCGGGCGTCGCCGGCCGTGCGGGGCGGTGCACCCGGCCTACGCTGGTAGCCGCGCTACCTGCGAGGTCGTGGGTGCCGATCCAGCGACGGTCTGCGGCGTCATCCGCGT
>JBKPFS010000069.1:0-5449 GCA_046728935.1 Actinomycetota bacterium
ACCCTCGACGCCGGCTCCGACCTGCGCCGCGACACCGTCAACGCGCTGAAGAAGGTCGGGATCCCGGTCGAGTACACGCACCACGAGGTCGGGCCCTCCCAGCACGAGATCGACATGCGCTACGCCGACGGGCTGCGGATGTCCGACAACGCGATGACCTACAGGATCGTGGTCAAGGAGATCGCGCAGCAGTACGACGTCTACGCGACCTTCATGCCGAAGCCGCTGTTCGGCGAGAACGGCTCCGGGATGCACACGCACCAGTCGCTGTTCTCCGAGGGCTCGAACGCGTTCTTCGACGCCGACGACTCCTACCACCTGTCGTCGACGGCGAAGTCGTACATCGCGGGGCTCCTGCGTCATGCGCGCGAGATCGCGGCGCTGTTCGCGCCCAACGTGAACAGCTACAAGCGGCTCGTGCCGGGCTACGAGGCGCCGGTGTACTGCGCCTGGTCGCAGCGCAACCGCTCGGCCCTGGTCCGGGTCCCGGTCTATCACCCGGGCAAGGAGCAGGCGACTCGCGCCGAGCTGCGCTGCCCCGACCCGTCCTGCAACCCATACCTCACCTTCGCGGCGATGCTGCACGCGGGGCTGGAGGGGATCGAGCAGGGCTACGAGTGCCCGGACCCGATGGAGACCAACCTCTACGACCTCACCCACGACGAGCGGGTGGAGCGCGGCATCGAGCAGCTCCCGGAGACGCTCGGGGAGTCGATCGAGGAGCTCGCCGGCTCGGACCTCGTCCGCAGGGCGCTCGGCGATCACATCTTCGAGCGCTACGTGGACCTCAAGCGCGAGGAGTGGGAGGAGTACCGGGTCCAGGTCTCCCGCTGGGAGCTGGAGCGATACCTGCCGGTGCTCTGACCGGAGTCACCGCCGAGGCAGGAGCTAAGAGCAGGAGCGACGCGATGCGCGACCTCCACGCCCGGATGCTGGCGGCCCTCCTCGCCGGCGAGGGGCTGCGAGGCATCGCGGAGCTCGCGGCGGAGGAGGTCGGCGGGCCGGTGGCGTTGGTGCTGCCGGCCCGCGGTCTCGCCGCCGTCTCGAGCGACGACGTTTCGCTCGAGGGGCTCGATCCGGCCCTGGCCGAGATCGAGCTGCCGATCGAGACCAGCGAGGGGACGATCGGCCACGTGCTCGCGCTTCGGTCGTCGCGAAACGGCGAGCCGCGCCCGCCGGTCGACCGGAAAGAGGTGCTCCGCACCGCCGCCCTCGCGGCGCTGGCGGAGGTGGCGGTCGCCGACGCCCGCGACGAGGTGGCCTCGGACCTTCGCGGGACCCTGCTCGAGGACCTGAGCGCCGGCCGCGCCGATCCGGAGGACGTGGCCCGCCGCGCGGCGAGGCTGGGCTGCGACGTGCGCCAGGGGGCTGTGGTGTTGATCGCCGAGCTTCGCTCCTCGCGACCGCGCCACGCCGCCGCGTTGATTACCGGTGAGCACGCGGGGGCGATCGCCGAGGTCCTCGCAGCCTCGCGCGAGGAGGACGGCGACGGTGAGGAGGCGCCGTCGGCGCGGATCTACGCCATCCTCCCCGCGCTTCCCGGCGATGATGCCGCCGAGCGCACGCAGGCCTCGGCCAAGTCGCTCGCCACCCGCCTCCGAAGCCACGGGCCCGCCTCCTTTTCCTCGTTCTGCGCGGGCCCCGCCGAGCTCTCGCGCGCCGTGTCGGAGGCCGAGCTGATGCTCGACGTGATCGTCCGCGACGCCCGGCTCGCGGAGCAGCTCGCCGAGGGCGTGGGCGGCGACGGCGTCTACCGGCTGCTGTTTCGCGCCATGGCCACGGATCCCGACGAGGTGCGCCGCTTCTACGAGGACACCGTCGAGCCGCTCGTCGCCCACGACCGCGAGTACCGCACCGACCTCCTGGGCACGCTCGAGTCCTACCTAGCGAACGACTGCAACATGAACGCCACCGCCCGCGCCGTCTTCGCCCACCGCCACACCGTCTCGCACCGCCTGGGCAGGGTTCGCGAGCTGACCGGCCTCGACCCCGCAGTGGGCGAGGACCGCGAGCGCCTCGGCCTCGGCATCAAGGCCTACCGCATCGTCGGCCCGACGCTGCCGCGGTAGTCCCAACCGCGCGCTATTGGCGCCTTCCTGCCGCTATGCGGCAACAAGGCGCCAGGTGCGGCTCCCAACCTGGCTTCGCATCCAAGCCGATGCATACAGCGCGGGCGCACCAGGACCGGGCTTCCCTTCCCAGCAGCAGCCCGATACAACCGACAGCGGTGAGGAAGTAAAGGACCGAGAAGTCACCGAAGGGTTCGCCCATGTGCTGATTGCCATGCCCGCGAGGCGCTTCGTTCGGTCTCCGCGGTCAGTGAAGCATTGTGCTGCAATACGCAGCTAATTCCTCCACTCGATCTTGAGTCTCAGTTCGAGTCGGGGCTGGGGGCGTACTGGGCCGGATCGTGCCGCTATATAGGTCAGGAAAAGCTGCAGTGGTCCGCTCGGGCTGCCAACTCGGGGGGCGAGCCGGCGTCCTTGGGGGGCGAGGGCTAGTTCGACTCGGGGGTGCCGAGAGCCTCGCGGCGGGCGCGTTCGGCCGCGATGCGGGCTGCGTCCTCGGCCTCGCGCTCGAGCCGCTTATGAGAGCTCTGCACGCTGGCGCTCAGCCTCGCGCCGCGGGCTCCCGCCTCGTTGGTCGGGCGCGGCGGCCATGTTCGCGCTCGCACGGCCTCCCGGGACCCGCTGCCCGGACCGGGACCTCGAACCGCGCGAGGCTAGCGCAAGGGCGGTCGACTTCGGCCCGGAGCCAGCCGCCCAGATCAGATGCCTCGAGGGCGCTCTCGCGCCTGGGCGATCAGGTCGGAACGCCAGCCTCCCGGCGGGCTTCGTCGCGATCGAAGTAGGTGCGCACGTGCGCCACCAGGCCCTCGCGCAGGTTGTAGACGTGGGCGATCTCGGCATCGACGGTGGCGCCGCTCGCCTTCCCCTTGGCGACCAGCCGCACGAAGGCGAGGACCACGTCGTCGGCCTCGACCACGGCCTCGGGCTCCCAGCGAAGCTCATCCCAGTGGCGCGCGAAGCTCTCGAGGTACCGCCGCACGTTCTCGATCCCGGAGTAAGAGCGCGAGTCGGGCATCCTCGGCGAGTCCTCCCAGACGATCTCGGGGTGCATCTGGTCGAACAGCCACTCGAGCTCGCCACGGTTGAACCGCTCGTAGCCCTCGCGGATCATGTCCGCGCTTATCCGCGTCTCGGCGCTCACCTTCGGGAATACCCCGCCTAATTGTCCCTCACCGGGGCAACGTGCGCCGGCCGGCGAAATCGATGCCGTCGCGGCCGCGTGATAGACGTGGCCCATTCCCGGGCCGCGCGTGACACCTCCCCCCGCCGCGGACAACTCGCGCGAGACCGCCGCGCGGGCCGGCTGGAGGGCGCCGCAGCCCAAGCGGCCGTACGGCGCAGCCTGGGAGGACCTGTTCGCCCGCCGCAAGCGCACCCGCTGGGGCAACTTCTTCTGGATCAGCCCCGCGCCGCTCCTCGCCTCGATGAACGACAAGGTCGTCAAGGGCCTCGACGACCTGGTCAACGAGGTGCGTCCCCGCTGGGTCGCGGCCCAGCGAGCGGCGGGCCGGCTCGATCAGGGCCTCGCGGTCCACGAGCACGCCGGCAAGGAGCGGTTCTCGTTTCTGATCATCGGCGACCCCGGGGAGCAGGACGCCTCCCAGTACGCCGTCGTCGAGCCGCTGCTCGAGGTCGGTGACCACACCGAGTTCGCGCTCATCGCCAGCGACGTGATCTATCCCGCCGGCGACATCAACGAGTACATCGACGGCTTCTATCTCCCGTTCGAGCGCTACCGCCATCCGATCTACGCCTTGCCCGGGAACCACGATTGGTACGACGGACTGAACGGGTTCATGTTCCACTTCTGCGACGCCCAGCCGCTGCCGCCCGTTGCCTACCGCGCCGGCAGCTACACCTGGAAGGAGCGACTCGCTCACACCCTCTGGCGAAAGCCCTCGGCGCCCGACCTGCCCGTGCTCCTGTATGAGCGAAAGGCCCGCGCACAGCTCATGCAGGAGCGGGAGGACGCGGTCTGGGAACCGCCGCAGCCGGCGCCCTACTTCGCGATCGAGACCAAGCGCCTCTTGATCGTCTGCATCGACACCGGGATCACGGGCAAGCTCGACCGCGAGCAGGGCGAGTGGCTTCGGCTCGTCTCGGGCGACCCGCGCCCGAAGCTGCTCGTCACCGGGAAGCCCCTCTACGTCGACGGCGAGTACCGCCCCGGGGAGATCGACTGGGGCCCCGACAACTATCCCGGGGTCTCGAAGGAGGTCGGCCGCTTTCGCACCGTGGACGACGTCGTCCGCGAGCCCTCCCACCGCTACGTGGCGGCAATCGGCGGCGACGTCCACAACTACCAGCGCTATTCGGTGCTCCTGAACGACGAGGGACCGCCCGGCGGCTGGTCGCCAACCTCCGATGAGGGGCCGCCCCCGGGGCCGAACACGCCCCCGCAGCTCCTGCGCCGGCTCGAGTACATCGTCTCCGGGGGAGGCGGCGCCTACATGAGCGCCACGCACCGCTTCGGGCGCGTGCGCCTCGACCCCGCCGACAACGCAAATCGTTCCGAGGACGAAAAGCTGCCGACGAACATCGCCCGGATCACGGAGGACGACTTCTGGTGCTACCCGCTGCGGGGCGACTCGCTCGCCCGCTTCGCCCGGCGGTTCGTGCCCGGCTACGGCTGGGCGCTCCTGGGCACATGGCTCTTCGTCGCGATCCTGCTAGCCCTCTTCTTTGTCCCCCTCGACGGCCTCGACCAGCGCCTCGAGCACCTCGACAACGCAAAGGCGACGAACGCGCTCTGGGTCGTCCCGGTGACGCTCGGACTCGCCACCGGCGTGACGTTGGCGGCGGTGACGCTCTCGAACTGGATCGCCCCGAAGGGGTCTCGCTCCCTGACCGCGACGACGTTCGGAGCCGCCGGCGCGGTGCTGCTGGTCTGGGCGGGGAACCAGGTCTTCGGCCAGGAGTGGGACGCGTGGATCTGGGAGCTCATGCTGAGCAGCGTGATCGCGATCGCCCTTCCGGTCGTGGCTCTCGTCGGCTACTTCCTGTTGCGCGACTTCCTCCCGGAGTCGGTGCGGGCGGGGATCGGGCTTGCCATCGGGATCGCCTTCCTCGCCGGCTGGATCGGCTCGCGGGTCTCGATCGAGGCCGAGGAGCCGCTGCTGGTCGGCGCCTCGCTCGGCGCGCTGTGGGCGAGCGTGGTCGTGATCGGATTGATGCGAGAGCTCCCCGACGACCCGAAGCAGACCGAGCGCTTCTGGACCAAGGTTCGGATGCGAGCTGGCCAGCTGATCCCGATCGGGTCCGGGGTGGCGGGCGTGGTGCTCGCCCTGGCGGCCTCAACCGACGCCGGCTGGGTGACGACGGGGGTCCTCACGGCGCTCGCCGCGACGCTCTTCCTGCTCGCGGCCGTCGCGCTGCTGCTC
>JBKPFS010000070.1:0-5179 GCA_046728935.1 Actinomycetota bacterium
CCTCGTATCGCGCCGCCCGGCGCACTGGCCTGCGCTTGCCGTGGTAGCCCGCGACCCACACCGGTACGCCCGGCCGCTGGACCGGCCGGGGCAGGAAACGCATGCCGTCGACCGTGTAGTGCTCGCCGCGGTGGTGCACCGCTTCGCCCGCCCAGGCGGCCGCCAGGATCTCGAGCGACTCGTCGAGCATGCTGGCGCGTCGGCGGTCGTCGAGCTCCTCGCCGGTGATCGAGTACTCGCTCGCGAACCGGTCGCTCCCCAGCCCGACGCCGAGCGTCAGTCGGCCGCCGCTGAGCCGGTCGAGCGTCGCCGTTTCCCGGGCGACCTTGACGGGCCTACGCCGAGCGAGCGGGGTGACCATCGGGCCGAGCCGGATTCGCTGTGTGGCCGTGGCCATCGCTGCCAGCGTGATCCACGGGTCGGCCACGTCGACCACGGG
This sequence comes from Actinomycetota bacterium, assembly GCA_046728935.1. Lineage (GTDB taxonomy): Bacteria > Actinomycetota > Thermoleophilia > Solirubrobacterales > 70-9 > DATAFO01. Next base: position 440 of record JBKPFS010000070.1, read on the forward strand.
CTCCTGGTAGCGCAGGTTGTCCCAGACGAAGACTCCGTGCCAGCCCGCTTCCTCCGCCTCGGCGGACAGGCGTGCGACGACGGCCGGGTCGGCCAGCGCATCGAATAGCGGCAAGAAAAGTCCTGAGCGCATGCGAGACAAACGCTACGAGACCGCGGCGACCAGGTCTGTGTCGGCGGCGGCCCTTGGAACTCGCCCGTGTGGGTGCGTGTGAAGTGGACGCGTTGTGCGACCAGGTCGCGTCTGCGCTCACGGCGTCCTCGACGGGCGGTGCGGCCTATAGCAGCGGACCAATAGCAAGATTCCTGCGCCGGCATGTATGTTCGACGTGGCCGTGTCTGTCGATCGCGAGCGCGACGAGACGGCGGTCCCCGTCTCTCTCGGTAGCGACGCTCCCGTTCCCGTCGGGGCGTTCGGCAGAGGCATCCTCGTAGATGTCCTCGCGGGGCGGCTACAGGCGTGGCACGACTCGATTTATCGGCCGGCGTCTCGAGTGTTTTGGCGGCGATTGCTTGATTGCGGGCTCGGCGCGCTGCGTAGACGGATTCCCGATGAGCCGCCGTTCTCCGATATCGGCTTGTGTCACCTTGTCCACCTCGATGGCGCATGGGGATCGGGGAAGACCTCCCTGGCTATGTCGCTCGCTGATGAGTTGCGGGCCGGTGAGTCGACGCGTCCCGACGGTTGGGTCGTGGTCGAGTTTGACGCTCGCGCTCACCAGCGGATCCAGCCGCGGTGGTGGGCGCTACTCAATGCGGTGCATCGCGGTGCGATTCAAGAGCTTCGGCGCCGCAGCCGCCGGCGAGCACTCGCCCTGCGCCTGTCTGCCGCGTATTGGAGCCTGCGCGAGGGGCGCGCCGCCTATCTCGTCCCGATCGTCGGCGCGGCGTGTGTCTTTCTGCTTTGGGATGCCGGGGCGTTCGACAAGGGGCTCAAGGACGTTGGCGAAACGGCCAGTGCGGTAGCGGCAATTCTCGCCCTGCTCGCGACGATCTGGGGCGCCACTCGCGCCGCGAGCCGTTGGCTTCAGACCGCGTCGGTGGGTGTCGCGCGGCAGCGCGAGCAGACCGAGGCACGATCGGCGCTTGTTACCAGGCGCTTCGGATCGCTCGTGCGGCGGATCGATCAACCGTTGGCGATCCTCGTGAACGATCTCGATCGCTGTGAGCCCGGATTCGTCGTGGACCTTCTCGAGGGCATCCAGACTTTCTGGGGTCATGTCCCGGTGGCGTACGTCATTGCTGCCGACGGCAGCTGGTTACGCGACTCCTACATCGATGCCTACTCGGAAGCAGCCAGCGACCGGCACCGTCGTGACCCGCTTCTCGGCTGGCGCTTTTATGACGCGGCCTTCGAAGAGATCGTCCGGATTCCGGATCGCAGTCGAAGTGGAGCCGCCGCGGCATTCGAAGAGATCATCCGCAGGCCGGATCCCAGTCGAAGTGAAGCCGACGGGGACACGGCTACAGATCGTTGTGCAGCGGAGCAGCTGTTTGCGCCGCTCGACACACCCCAATTGATTGTCGACGCCCTTGTCGCGGCGGAGCGCGCCAAGCGAATCGGTGTCACGGCCCTTCGGCGGTCGGCCCTCCTGCGACTCGACGCCGGCGATGTCCAGACCAAGGTCCAGCATGACGTCAGCATCTACGTGCCTCTCTTAGAGGCAAACCCGCGCGCCCTGAAGACATTCTTGACCTGGTATCGGACCGACCTAACAACGCTGATTCTCGAAGGCGGTCATCTCGTAGGAAACGACCGTCTGCTGAAGCAGCTCGCGCTGTGGAGCGTGCTGCGCACGCGCTGGCCTACGCTGGCGGAGTTCCTCGCACGCCGTCCCGACGCTTTCTCGGCAGTCGCGAGCGCCGTCGCGCGCACGCATCCGCGTGATAGCGGGACCCCGTGGGACGCCGATCTTGCGAAGCTCCTGCGCGAGCGCGATGTTCTGAGCGTGATCGAGGGCAAGGGTGTTGACGTCGCACTCGACGAGTCCGCGATCCGCGCGATTGTGGGATCACAGCGCACCAGTGACACACCCGGCTACTGAGCACGCTGCCGCAAGTCCCACCACCGCTCTCAGGCCTTCCTTCCATGCGCCGCCGCAGCGCCGCAGGCCCGCAGCCGCTTTCGCTCTCGCCTGGTTGCGACACTATCCGCGGCCCCGCCCACATGGCGGCATGCCCTCTCCGGCGAAACACCGTATTTGAGGCTACCGGCAACCCCTAGTGCTATGGGCACATATGCGGTAGCGACTCACTCGGATCAGGGCCGAGACCGCTCCTGCTTTCGCTTGCAACGGCAGGAGTACGCCAGGGTTCAGACACCACTGTTGCCACTCGTCCCAGGCGGGAGCGAGTCGGGCGCCATGCAGACGCTCGCATCTCGCGAGAGGCGGAAGCCAGCTCGTCGTTCGGCGGCGGCCGGTCCGTGACTGGAATGCTGCGATTTCCGGAGCTGCGTGATCCGGCGCGGGCCGAGTACCGCGACAGGCGTACCGCTCAAGAGCGCCCAGCGGAGAGTTCATCTTCGGCGCGCGACACTCGCGCGAGCCTCCGCGCGGCCCGCAGCGGCTCGGGCGTCCGCGTCCTTCGCGCCGAGGCCAGTACGACGGCGCGCGCCGTCGCCGCGTCGGTGCGCCAGCCAGGGTGGACCGCCAGCGGGCGCGCGCCTTGCCGCGTGCGGAGCCAGCAGGCCACGGGCTCGCCGCCGAGCAGGAGAGCGCTGCTGGCACCCCGCTCTTCCCCCTCGGGCCACGCGCCCACAGCGAGCAACGGCCGGTGCGTCACCCCGACCGTCGGCAGGTCGAGCACCGCGCCCAGGTGGAGCGCCAGGCCGCCGCCGCGCGGGTGGTCGCGACCCGTCGCGTCGACCAGGACGACGTCCGGCGGATGCCGCAGCGCCCGCAGCGCGGCCTCGAGCAGCCGCCCCTCGCGGAGGGCGAGCAGCCCTGGCGCGTAGGGCGCGCCGGCCGATCCGCGGACGACCGCGGCGTCCTCCTCCGTCGCGGCGGCCACCCACGCGGGGTCGCCCGCCGCCCCGCGTCCGGTCCGCCCGCGCGGGAAGCAGACGAAGCAGCCGGCGACCACTGTGCCCTCGGCGAACGACCAGGGCGGGGGCTCCGCCCTGGCCAGCAGCTCCTGCTCGCGCTCGAGCTCGGCCGCCGTCCGAGGCCATTCGCGCGGCATGCCGACAGTCTTCCGCTCGCCGACGAGGCGCGGCGTCCATTCGGCTGTTCGCTTCGACGGTCGTCGCCACTCAGCTGCTCGACCGGTCGGCGAGGGACGGTGGACCCGGCCTCGCGCCCGGTCAGCTGCCTTCGAGGAGGGCAGCGAGGTCTCCGAGCGCCGTCCTCCACGCCACCTCCGCGCTGGCGGCGTGATCGCCGGAGATCGGTTCTTCGATGACCGTCACGTCGGTCGTGTCGGGCGAGCGTTCGGTGAATTCCACGGTTACGAGTGTCTCGGACTTTGTCCCGGGCTCGGGTCCGTCGTAGTTCCAGGTCATGACGAGCCGCTCGTCGGGGACGAATTCGCGGTACTCGCCGCTCACGACGTGTCGGCCGCTGTCGTCGATCGTGACTTGCCGGTAGTGGCCACCTGGTCGAGGATCGGCCGTGAAGTCGTTGACGCCCCAGCGGGTCATGAGCTCTGGTTGTGTCCACGCCGCGAACACGTCGTGCCTAGGGACGCCGACGGTGCGGACCGCCCGCACCGACGTTCGGTCTGCCATTGGCATCGACTTCCGGGGTCTGGCCTACCCGACGCCAAGCGCCGCCACACACGACATCGAGCCCGTCCCCTCCTTACTGCCTGTCGAGGGTCGACAGTCTGCGCCGATGCTCGACCGCGACCGCTCTCGCTGAGGTGGTCTCCGCCGTGGGCTGCTTGTCGTCGCAGCTCAATTGCGGGGATCGCTGCCGACGCCGTACCGTCCCTGCAGCGAGACGTACAACACGTCCGCGACGCTCTTGCGCCAGACGTTTTCGACGGTCTTCCCGAGAAGGGTCAGTCGCTGGTGCGTACCTTCGATGACGGGCGCGATCAGCCGGCCGTGTACGGCGAGCTGCTCGATCAGTGGCCGCGGGACATCGGGGCAGGCCGCCGTGATGCAAATCCGGTCGTAGCGGGCGTGCTCGGGGTCCCCGAGGCCGCCGTCGCCGTGAATGAGGACGATGTCTGTGTAGCCCGCCCGCTCCAGGTTCTCCCGGGCGAATGCCAGCGTCGTGGCGTCGATGTCGATGGCCACGACCAGACCCTCGCGACCCACTACCTCCCGGGCCAGCGCTGTGCCGTAGCCCGACCCGACGCCAACCTCTAGGAACCGGTGGCCCTCGTCGAGGCCGAGCGGCTCGTAGAAGAGTGGATAGCTGTGCGGGCACGAGATCGTGGCTCGCTCGCCTGGGAGAGGCAGCGGGATCTCTGCGTAGGCGTGGTCGCGGTAGCCAGACGGGATGAAGTCCTCGCGCCGCACGGTGAGCATTGCCCGGCGCAGCCGCTCGGAGCGAAGAAGCCCACGCCGCTCGAGCTCCTCGACCTTCGCTTCGCGCTCCCGCCGCAGGTCCGCGTCGCTCTTGACCGGTCGACTCGGCAGCGGAATCAGCCACCCGCTGGTCATCGGCGCAAGCGACCCGAGGCGGCCCCGGTGCACCAGTAGAGCGTTATGAGACGCTCGCGGCGATCCACGAGTTCTTCGGCGACCAGTCGAGATCCGAGTATGCGGCATGGGGCTCCGCGAGCATCCGCC
>JBKPFS010000071.1:0-3963 GCA_046728935.1 Actinomycetota bacterium
GTTTAGGCGCCTTCGGGGATCGGCTCCGCCGTGGGGGCGGCGGTGCCGAGCTCCTTGTGGGCGCGGCTGTCCTTGCCTCGGATCAGGACCAGGGTCAGCACGAAGCCGAGCGCGGCGATCACGGCGCCGCCGAGGAAGGCCGACTGGAAGCCCTCGGTGAGCGCGTTCGTCACCGCCGACGGATCGCCGCCGGCAGACGCCAGGACGTCGTCGGTCCGGGAGTTGGCGATCGTCGCCAGCACCGCCAGGCCGAGCGCGCCGCCGATCTGCTGCGAGGTATTGATCAGCCCGCTGGCCAGCCCGGACTCCTGGTCGCGCACACCCGAGACCGCCGCGATCGTGGAGGTCACGAACGCGAACCCGAGGCCGGTGGCCGCGAGCAGCGACGGCCCGAGGATGTCGGACAGGAAGCCACCGCCGACCGAGACCTGGGAGAACCAGACCAGCGCCGCGGCGATGAACACCATCCCGATCGCGAGCACCGGCTTGAACCCGATCCGGGTCACCAGCTGAGACGCGATGCCGGAGGCGGCGACGATCATCAGCGCCAGCGGCAGGTACGAGAGCCCCGCGTGGATGGCGCTGTAGCCGAGCACCTGCTGCATGTACAGGGTGATGAAGAAGAACATCGAGAACAGCGACGCGCCGACCAGCAGCCCGACGACGTTCGCTCCGGTGAGCGTCCGGATGCGGAAGATCCGGAACGGCATCAGCGGCGCCTCGGAACGCAGCTCGATCGCGATGAACGAGGCGATCAGGGCCGCGGCGACTCCGATCAGCCCGAGCGTCTGCAGCGAGCCCCAGCCCGCGTCTGTCGCATCGACGATCGCGTAGACCAGGATCGAGAGCCCGGCCGTGACCGTGACCGCGCCGGCGGCGTCGAAGTAGCGCGTGGCCGACTCGGAACGGCTCTCGGCAATCAGCTGGGGCGACAGCGCGGCGACGATGAGCGCGACGGGCACGTTGACCCACAGCACCCACTCCCAGCCGAGTCCGTCGGTGAGGATGCCGCCCAGCAGCACGCCGGCGGCCCCGCCGGCGCCGGCGACGGCGCCCCAGGCCCCGAGCGCCTTGTTGCGCTCGGCCCCGTCACGGAAGGTGGTGGTGATGATCGAGAGCGCCGACGGCGAGATGATCGCCGCGCCGAGCCCCTGGGCCGCGCGGGCCGCGATCAGCTGGCCCTCGTTGGCGGCGAACCCGGCCGCCAGCGACGCGGCTGCGACCAGGAGCAGGCCTCCGATGAACACGCGGCGGCGTCCGAGCAGGTCCGCCATGCGCCCGCCGAGCAGGAGGAACCCGCCGAAGGTCAGGTCGTAGGCGTTGACGACCCACGCCAGGTTCTCCTGCGAGAAGTCGAGGCCCTCGCCGATCGAGGGCAGGGCGACGTTGACGATCGAGGCGTCGAGCACGACGATGAACTGCGCGAAGCAGAGCAGCGCTAGGGCGATCCAGCGTCGGCGCTCGTATCCCTGGGCGGTGGTCATCATCGTGGTCTTCCTCCTGCGTGTGCCTTTTTTGCTTGCTGGTATGCGATAATCGGAAGCTGAGTTCCGGTTTCGGTTCCTGCACTATACGGAATCTCGATTCCGCTTGCGTGCTGACCGTCACACAGACGACGAATGGCGACCGCCGAAATAGACATCCAGACTCCACCCGAGGTCACGCAGCGCGCCGACGCACGCCGCAACCACAAGCGGGTGCTCGACGCGGCGCGGTCGCAGTTCGCCGAGCGCGGCCTCGAGGCCCAGGTGGACGACATCGCCCGCGCCGCCGGCGTGGGCGTCGGGACCGTCTATCGCCACTTCCCCACCAAGGACGCCCTCCTGGAGGCGCTGGCCGCCGACCGCTTCCTGCGGCTCACCGAATGGGCGAACGAGGCGCTCGCGGAGCCCGAGCCGTGGGAGTCGTTCTGCGGCTTCCTGCGGCGGTCGGCCGAGATGCAGGCCAATGATCGGGCGCTCTCACGCCTGATGTCGGAGAGCGACGGGTTCGAGGGCGCTGCCGCCGAGTCCGACGCGCTGATCGAGGCGACCCAGGCGCTGGTCGATCGGGCACAGCGCAGCGGCGAGCTGCGGCCCGACATCACGGCGCACGACATCGCGATGCTGATGTGCGGCCTCGGCAGTTCGTGCGGCCCGCACGGGTTTCAAAAGCACGGGATGGGCTGGGAGCGCTACCTCGACATCATCATCGCGGGACTCCGCGCCCCGGCCGCCTAGCCCTCGAGGCCCGCGAGCTTTCGCAGCAGGCGCCGCAGCGTCTCCTGCTCCTTCGCGTCGAGCGGCCGCAGCAGCTCGTCGGCGAAGGCGATCGCGACCTCCCGGGCCCGCCGCAGGGTCCGCTTGCCCTTCGCCGTCAGGTGGACGGCATGCTTGCGCCGGTCGTCGGGATGGGCGCGGCGCTCCGCGAGACCGCCTTCCTCGAGCTCGTCGATGATCGCGACCATCGAGCTCGGGTCGATGAGGGAGTCGGTGACGAGCTCCTGTTGCGTGCGGCCGGGATGCGCTTCGATCAGGTTCATCACCCCGAAGTGGGGCGGGCGCAGCTCGAGCGGCTCGAGGGCCTGAGCGAACAGGAAGGCCGTTCGCTGGCCGTTCCACGAGAGCAGGAATCCCGTCGCGCTTGCCAGGGGCTCTGGTGGGGGATGGTCGAAGCGCATCCCTGCGTATCTTACGTCGGAGAAACGGTTTGTGATACAAACTATTGTCACCAGGGACGACTTAGGGAAATTCCCTATAGACGTCCGGACCCCTGCAAGGCATGCTCCGCCCGCCCACCCCATCCAACCGGAGGTACTAGGTGTCGTCTCTAACCCGCTGGGTCCTCGCCCACAAGCGAACCGTCGTCATCGCCTGGATCCTGCTCACGATCGCCGGCATCGCGGCCGCGGGGCCCGCTACCGACGCGCTCGAGAACGAGTTCTCGGTGCCGGACAAGGAGGGTTGGGAGACCAACGTCACGATCGCCGACCGCTATCAGGGCACGGGCGGCGACACCTCCCCCCTGGTCCCCGTCGTGACGCTCCCCGACGGAAAGACGGTCGACTCGCCGGGCGTCCGAGCGGACCTCGCGAAGCTCGACGAGGCGCTTCCTGACGCCCGCATCGCGTCCTACGCCTCCACGGGCGACGACGCCTTCGCCTCGGACGACGGGAGGACGACCTTCGCCATGGTCTACCCGCAGCCGGACCCGGATTCCGCCTTCGGCGAGAACCCGAAGGCCGAGAAGGCCGCCAGCGCCGCGCTCAAGGACACGACCATTGCCGGCGCACCCGTCCATCTGACGGGCTTCGACGCCCTCCAGGAGGACAGCGGCGCCGACGATGACGGCCCCGGTCTCCTCCTCGAGGCCCTGCTGGGCGGCCTCGGGGCGCTCGCCGTGCTCGCCTTCGTCTTCGCGTCGTTCCTGGCGATCGTGCCGATCGTGATGGCGATCGCCTCGATCATGACCACCTTCCTGCTCCTGCTCGGGCTCACCGAGGTGGCGACGATCTCTCCGATCGTCCAGTTCCTGATCGCCCTGCTCGGGCTGGGCGTCGCCATCGACTACTCGCTCCTCGTGGTCTCGCGCTGGCGTGAGGAGCGCTCACACGGGCATTCGGGCGAGGAGGCGGTGCAGCGGGCGATGGAGACGGCGGGGCGCGCCGTGGTCTTCAGCGGCCTCACCGTCGCGATCGGCCTGCTGGCGCTGATCGCGCTGCCGCTGCCCTTCCTGCGCTCGATGGGCTACGGCGGGATGCTGATCCCGCTCGTCTCGACGCTGTGCGCGATCACGCTGCTCCCGGTCGTGATGGCGAAGCTCGGGCCGCGGCTCGACTGGCCCCATCGGCGGACCGACGACAAGGCGTCGCGCGCCTGGACCCGTTGGGCCCAGGCTGTCGCGCGGGGGGGGGGGGGCGCCGCGGGCGGCGGCAGGGCGGGGGTGCGTGGCCGCGGCGTCGCCCCCCCCCCCCACCCCCGCCGG
>JBKPFS010000072.1:0-25688 GCA_046728935.1 Actinomycetota bacterium
CGAGGCGGCGCCGGTGCTGTGGGGGTTCCAGGCGGAGGGCGCGGCGCCCCTCGTCCACGGCGCCCCGGTGGCCGAGCCCGAGACCGTCGCCTCGGCGATCAGGATCGGCAACCCCGCCCGCTGGGAGGAGGCGATGGACGCGTTCACCTCGTCACGGGGGCGGGTCGAGGCGGTCTCCGACGAGCAGATCCTCGACGCCTATCGGATGCTCGCCGCGCGCGAGGGCGTGTTCTGCGAGCCGGCGTCGGCGGCCTCGGTGGCCGGCATCCTCGCCCATGGCCTGCCGATGCCGGACGATGTTTCGGCGCCCGAGACCGTCGTCTGTGTGCTGACGGGCCACGGGCTGAAGGACCCGGACACGGCGCTGGGCAAGGCGCCAGCGGTGATCGGCTGCGACGACGACATCGCCGCGGTCGAGCGTGCCGTGTTCGAGTGAGTCACGGATCCGCGGTTGACGCGGACCGGACCGCCCGCATAGGTGGCTGCGTAAGGATCCACGATCCTCGCTGCGCGGGGGATGGAGGAATTCATGACGCGCCGAACCAGGCTCGTGACCGGGGCGGGGCTCTCACTGGGAGCGGCGCTCGCGGCACCCGCGGGCGCGCAGGCCGACGACTTCACCGTCACGAACCTGAACGCCCACGGCGACGGGTCGTTGCGGGACGCGATCATCCAGGCGAACGCGAACGGCGAGGCGGACCGCATCCTGTTCGCCTCGAAGCTATCGGGCACGATCCATACCCCCGCGGCGCTGGAGGTCTACGGCGACCTCGACATCGTCGGGCCAGGCGCCAGGAAGCTGACGGTGGACGCCGGCGGGGACCACCAGGTCTTTTACATCAACTCGCTGAGCCCGCTCGACGTGGAGATCTCCGGGATCACGGTGACGGGCGGCCTTGCGCCGATCGCGGGCGGTGGCGGCGGAATCTTCGCCGGCGACGAGGTCAATCTCACCATCTCTCGCGTGGCGATCGAGGACAACACGAGCCTCGCCAGTGGTGGTGGGATCGCGGTGTTTGGCGCACCGGGCAGCCTCACGGTGGAAGCCTCGACGATCTCGGGCAACCACGCCGACGACGACGGCGGCGGAATCGTCAGCTATAGCGACATCTCGGTCCTGAACTCGACCCTCTCCGGAAACACCGCGGGCGACGCCGGAGGCGGGGCGGCTCTCAAGGGCTACGGGAGCCCAGCGATCCGCAATTCCACCGTAACCGCAAACGAGTCCACGTATGGCGGTGGCCTGTCCGAGTACTTCGATCAGCCGAAGACGCTCCGCGGGACAATCGTCGCCGGGAACACCGAGGACGGAGGCCCCTACCCGGACCTCGATGATGGCCCCTGGGCCGCCTCGTTCACCCTGATCGGCGACGTCGGAGACGCCACCGTCGATGACAACGGGAACAACTTGCTGGGCGTCGACCCGAGCCTGAAGCCGCTGAAGGACAACGGCGGCACGACGGATACCCACGCCTTCAAGCGAAGCCCGGCCAAGAACGCGGGCCCGGACGACGCCCCGAGCCAAGACCAGCGCGGCGCGCCCCGAAAGGGCCAGCCCGACATCGGCGCCTACGAGCTCACCAAGTGCAAGGGCGTGATCGTCAACCGCGTCGGGACGAGCGGCAAGGACAAGCTGAAGGGCACGAAGCGCAAGGACGGAATCCTCGGCGTGGGCGGAAACGACGTGCTGAAGGGCAGGAAGGGCCGCGACGGGCTCTGTGGCGGCCGCGGCAAGGACAAGCTCAAGGGCGGTCCCGGCGACGACAAGCTGGTCGGTGGCCCCGGCAAGGACAAGCTGAACGGCGGTCCCGGCAGGGACAAGGAGATCCAATAGGCATTGACGGGTTCTTGGCGCTATGCGCCACTAACCCGTCGAGCCTGAGCGGCTTCGTGTGGCTTGCCGGAGCCGCGCGCTGGCGAAATCAGGTACAAGATCAGGGTGCTCGGGGTGATGGACCTCTCTCAGGTGGGGGTCGTCGTTGCGATCGCGATCGCGCTGGGCATCGCGGCCGGGCTGGCCTGGCGAATTCGCGACTCGGAGCGCCGCTACCGCCTCGTCCTCGATCGAATGCCGGCGACCGCAATCGCCGTCTTCGACCGCGAGCTTCGCTTTCGCTTCGCGGCCGGGCCGGCCCTGAAGCAGTCCGGCTGGCACTCGCCGAACGTGAAGGGAAAAAAGCTCGGCGAGCTCTTCCCCGCCACCGAGGCCGACGCGCTCGCGGTCCACTACCGGGCGGCGCTCCGGGGTGAGACGCGCTCGTTCGAGTACCGGTCGATCCACACGGGCCGAGACTTCTGGGTGCGGATCGCGCCCCTGCGGGAGGTGGAGGGCGAGGTCAAGGAGGGCCTCGCCGTGACGATCGACGTGACGGACCGCGAGCGGTCCGCGCGCGATCTGGGCCATCACGCGGCAGACTTCGACGCGATTGCCGAGGCGACTCGGGCGCTCGCTCGAAGCACCGACGCGACGTCCGCGCGGATCGCCGTCTGCGAGGGCGCTCGGCGCGTCGCCGAGGCTCCCGTCGCGGCGCTGTTCGAGCCCAGCCCCGACGGCTCAGGCCTGACGGCCAAGGCGGCCGTGGGCGCCAACCTGCGGGGGCTCCACCTGCCTCTCTCGCGCGACGGCTCGGGCGCCGCGCGGGCGTTCGGGCATGCCGAGGAGGTGTTCGTCACCAGCGGCAGCCGTGACGGCAAGGTCGATAAGGAGTTCCTCGATCGGACGGGTGCCGTGGCGGCCCTGTGGCACCCGGTGGTGCGCGATCGGGCGGCGATCGGGGTGCTGGCGATCGCGTGGCGGGAGCCGCTGGCGGGAGTGTCGCTGCGACTCTCGGCGTTGATCGATCTGCTCGGCGCGGAGGCGGCGGTGGCGATCGGGCGGGCCGACCTGCTGGGCACGCTCGAGCAGATGGCGCGTACCGACGATCTCACGAGCCTTCCGAACCGCCGCGCGTGGGAGCAGGAGCTCCCGCGCGAGCTCGCCCGCGCCTGGCGCGAGGACCGCAAGCTGTGCGTGGCGATGCTCGACCTCGATCACTTCAAGGACTTCAACGACCGCGAGGGGCATCAGGCGGGGGACCGGCTGCTGGAGCAGGCCGCCGGCGCCTGGCAGTCCGTGCTCCGCCCCTACGACGTGCTCGCGCGCTACGGGGGCGAGGAGTTCGCCGTCATCCTCCCTAGCTGCGCGCTCGAGGACGCGATGCGGCTGGTGGAGAGGCTGCGCGCCGTCACCCCGCGCGGGGAGTCCTGCTCGGCCGGGATTGCCGAGTGGGATGGCGATGAGCAGCCCGAGACCCTCGTCGGGAGGGCCGACGCCGCGCTCTACCGCGCCAAGCGCTCGGGCCGCGACCGCACTGTCGCCGCGCCCACCATCGGCTAGCGAACCGGCGCCGATTCGGCACATCCGACGCGCCACGCACCTGGCGGGCCGCTCCAGGCTCGGGGGATGCGGCTCCCGCCCGCGCTCGGGTTCGCGATCAGCCTCCTCGCTCCGCCCCGCTGCGCGATCTGCTGCGCGGCGTGTCCCGCGGGCCGCATCGCCTGCGCTCGCTGCGAGCGCGCCCTCGACTCCCAGCGATCGGCGCAGATCGGGATCGCGGGCTTCGAAGCGGTGACCACGGCGGCCCCCTACGACGGCGTCGCGCGCGACCTGGTGACGGCGCTCAAGTTCGGCCCGCGCCCCGCGCTCGCCCGAACCGCCGCCCGCCTGATCGCCGCATCCGTGCCCTCAGAGCTGGTCGCGGACGCGATCGTCCCGGTGCCTGCCGCTCCGGCCCGGATGCTTCGCCGCGGGTTCGACCCGGCCGAGGCGATCGCGGACGCCCTCGCTGCGCGGCTCGAACTGCCGCTCGCGGCGTGCCTCGCGCGCGCCAACGGACCGCGACAGGTGGGGCGCTCGAAGGGGGCCCGCCTTGGCGATCCTCCGCGCGTGCGGGCCATCGGCTGCGTCCCGGCCCGGGCGCTCCTGGTCGACGACGTGCTGACCACCGGCGCCACCCTCGCCGCCTGCGCGCGGGCGCTCCGTGACGGCGGCTGCGAGGCAGTCGTCGGGGTGGCGTTCGCCCGCTCGGTCGGCACCGGAGCGCGTTGGGCGGCGCCCGGCACGCGCCGGCCGATGAAGACGAAATCGCTTGGCGCGGAGCGCCCGGGGCCGTAGCATTGAGGCCAGCCTGTAGGCGAGAGAAGGAGGCCGCGTGAAGATCGAGGTCAGGGGCAGGAACACGGAGGTCACCGACGAGCTTCGCCGGCACGTGACCAAGCGCTTCGCCCGGATCGGCAGGCAGGTCTCCGATCTCGCCACCCTCGATGTGGCGCTGAGCGAGGAGCGCAATCCAGCGATCGCCGACAGCCAGGTAGCCGAGGCCACGCTGCACCTGAAGGGGGTCACGCTGCGAGCGCGGGAGGCGTCGCCGGACATGCTGCACTCGATCCACGAGGTCGCCGAGGACCTTCGGCGGCAGGTGAAGCGCCATCGCGAGAAGCGGCGCAAGCGCACCCAGACCCGGCGCATGATGAGCCGCCTGCGCCGGCGGACCGTCTGACCCAAGGGCGCCGATCGCCACCGCGTTCGTCACCGGGGGGTCGGGCTTCATCGGCGGGCGCCTGATCGAGGCGCTGGTCGGCGACGGTCATACGGTGCGCGCACTGGCCCGCTCCCAGCGCTCGGCGGGCCGCGTTGCCGAGCTCGGAGCCGAGCCTGCGCGCGGCGAGCTCTCCGACCGCGAGGCGCTCCGCGCCGGCGCGGACGGCTGCGAGCTCGCCTTCCACGCCGCCGCTAAGGTCGAGGACTGGGGCTCGTGGGAGGACTTCGAGCGCGTCAACGTTTCGGGGACGCGCAACGTGGTCGAGGCCTGTCGCGAGGTTGGTGTGCGGCGCTTCGTCCACGTCTCCACCGAGGCCGTGCTGATCGCGGACGAGCCGCTCGTCGACGTCGACGAGAACGCTCCCAGCCGACCCGACTCGAAGGCGCACTATCCGCGCAGCAAGGCGCTCGCCGAGCAGGCCGTGCTCGACGCGGCCGGGGACGGCTTCGAGCCGGTGGCGGTGCGGCCGCGCTTCGTCTGGGGCGCGGGAGACCAGACCGTGCTGCCGGAGATCATCGAGATGGTCCGCGCCGGGCGCTTCGCGTGGATCGGCCGTGGACGTCACCTCACCGACACGACGCACGTCGACAACGTCGTTCACGGGCTTCGCCTCGCGGCCGAGAAGGGAGGAGTCGGCGAGATCTACTTCATCACCGATGGGGAGCCCGTGGTCTTCCGCGAGTTCGTCTCGGACCTCATTCGAACCCAGGGGATGGAGCCGCCGGAGCGCTCGATCCCGACCCCGGTCGCAGGCGCCGTGGCCGCCGGGGGCGAGGTGCTGTGGCGGGCGCTTCGGCTGCGGGGCTCGCCGCCGCTCACCCGCTTCAACTACTGGGTCTCCCACCAGCAGTGCACGATCGACATCTCGAAGGCGCGCCGGGAGCTGGGCTACGAGCCGGTGCGCGACCGGGAGTCGGGCCTGGCCGAGCTCACGGGCCAGGGCGCGGCCCCGATCCGCGGCTAGCTCCCCCCGGTACCCTGAGAATCAGCCACATGCTCTTTCGCGACATAAGTCGCTGACCTAATTACTGATGACACCAAGCATCATCGATCGCGCCCTGAGGCTGGGCGAGGGCCGCAAATTCAAGGACTTCGAGCGCAGGGTCGAGTCGATCAACCGCGTCGAGCCCGAGATGGAGCTGCTCGCAGACTCCGAGCTGCGCAGCGAGGCCGACGAGCTGCGCCAGCGGGCTCGCAACGGCGAGTCCCTCGACGACCTCTTGCCCGAGGCCTTCGCGCTGTGCCGTGAGGCCGGCAAGCGTGGGCTCGGCCAGCGTCACTTCGACGTGCAGCTAATCGGCGGCATGGTCCTCCACGACGGCTCCATCGCGGAGATGAAGACCGGCGAGGGGAAGACGCTCACCGCCACCCTCGCCGTGTTCCTCAACTCGCTGGGTGGCGACTCGGTCCACCTCGTCACGGTCAACGACTACCTCGCCCGCCGCGACGCCGAGTGGATGAAGCCGATCTACGACATGCTCGGGGTGACCGTCGGCGCGATCCAGTCGGAGATGGGCTCGGCCGAGCGCCGCGCCGCCTACGCCTGCGACGTCACCTACGGGACCAACTCCGAGTTCGGGTTCGACTACCTCCGCGACAACATGGCCGCGCGGCTCGAGGACACGGTGCAGCCAGGCCACGTCTACGCGATCGTCGACGAGGTCGACAACATCCTCATCGACGAAGCCCGCACCCCGCTGATCATCTCGGGCGCGCCCGAGCAGGCGGCGCAGCTCTATTACGACTTCGCCCGGCTGGCGAAGCAGCTCGAGGGCGTCGAGGCGAAGCCGAAGCTGAAGTCGCTGGGCGAGGACCGCGACACCTCGGAGGCCGACTACGACTACGAGTACGACGAGAAGCACAAGACCGTCGCCCCGACCGAGCGGGGGGTCGAGCGCGCGGAGCGTTTCCTCGGCGTCGACAACCTCTACGTCTCGGAGCACGGGACGCTGGTCAACCACCTGATCCAGGCGCTGAAGGCGGAGTCGCTGTTCAAGCGCGACACGGACTACGCCGTGATCGACGGCGAGGTCAAGATCATCGACGAGTTCACGGGCAGGATCCTCGCGGGGAGGCGCTGGTCGGAGGGCCTCCATCAGGCGGTGGAGGCGAAGGAGGGCGTGGGGATCCGCGAGGAGAACCAGACCCTGGCGACCATCACCCTCCAGAACTACTTCCGCCTCTACGACAAGCTCGCGGGGATGACCGGCACGGCGCTCACCGAGGCGACCGAGTTCATGAAGATCTACGAGATGCCGGTGGTCGAGATCCCGACCAACGTGCCGATGGTCCGCGAGGACCACAACGACCAGATCTACAAGACCAAGGGCGGCAAGTGGAAGGCGGTCGCAGGCGAGATCACCGAGCGCCACGAGCGCGGACAGCCGATCCTCGTCGGCACGATCTCGGTGGAGGTCTCGGAGATGCTCTCCAACGAGCTGCGTCGCTCGGGCGTCGAGCACGTGGTCCTCAACGCGAAGCCCGAGCACGCGCAGCGCGAGGGCGAGACGGTGGCCCAGGCGGGGCGCCTCGGCGCGGTGACGATCGCCACCAACATGGCGGGCCGCGGCGTCGACATCAAGCTCGGCGGCGATCCCGAGCAGATGGCAAAGCACGAGCTGCGAAACCGGGGCCTCGAGCCCGGTGCCGACGGTTGGGACGAGGCTCTCGCGGAGCTCCTGCCGGAGCTCGAGCGCCAGTGCGCGGAGGAGGGCGAGAAGGTCAAGGCGCTGAGCGGGCTCTTCATCTGCGGAACCGAGCGCCACGAGTCGCGCCGGATCGACAACCAGCTGCGCGGTCGCTCCGGTCGCCAGGGCGACCTGGGCGAGTCCCGCTTTTATCTCTCGGCCGAGGACGACCTGATCCGGCTCTTCGCCGGCGAGCGGATCTACAAGATCCTGGACCGCCTGGGACCCGTCGACGAGGAGGGGGAGGAGTATCCCCTCGAGGCGAAGATGCTGACGCGCACGATCGAGAACGCCCAAAAGAAGGTCGAGCAGCAGAACTTCCTGATCCGCAAGCGCGTGCTCGAGTACGACGACGTGATGAACGAGCAGCGGCGGGTGATCTACAAGTACCGGCGCGAGGTCCTCGAGGGCCGGGACATGTCAGACGTTGCCCGCGAGCAGGTGGCCGAGGTGATCCAGCGGATGGTCGAGGAGTACACGCCGGGCGAGATCTTCGAGGACTGGGATCTCGGCGGGCTGGAGACTCAGGCGGCGCAGCTCTGGCCGCTCGGAGTCGGCCTCGCCGACCTGGATCCGCAGACCTCGACCCGCGAGGAGATCGCGGAGCTCCTGGCCGCCGACGCGCTCGAGGCCTACGGGAAGCGCGAGGAGGAGTTCGGACCTGAGCTCATGCGCTATCTCGAGCGCCAGATCCTGCTCCAGATCATCGACAACCGCTGGCGGGAGCACCTCTACGAGATGGACTACCTCCGCGAGGGGATCCACCTGCGCGGGTTCGCCCAGATCGACCCGCTCGTCGCCTACAAGAACGAGGGCTTCTCGATGTTCCGCGAGCTGATGAACTCGATCTGGGAGGAGTTCGCGCGGATCATCTTCCACGTCGAGGTGAACGTCGAGCCCGCGCAGGCGAGGGAGATGTTCGCCGCCGAGGAGGGGCGCTCCGCCGACATGGAGTACGCGGGCGGCGGGCCGGATCAGCCCTCGGCGCTCGAGCAGGTCGGTGCGGGTGGCGCGGTCGCGGCAGCGGGGACGGCCGCCGCAGCGACCGCCGGAAACGGCGATCCCGCCGCGACGCCCGCCGCGAGCGGAGTCAACCCGCAGACCAAGGTCAAGTCCGAGCGCGAGAAGATCGGGCGCAACGATCCCTGCTGGTGCGGCTCGGGCAAGAAGTACAAGAAGTGCCACGGCGCGTAGGGCCTCTGGCGCCTCGGTACTGAAAGTGACGTCTGACGCGGATCTCGACGCGGTTCGCGGCTTCGTCGAGGGCTTGAACGACCAGAACTTCGACCTCTTCCTGTCGGTTCTGGACCCCGAGGTCGAGCTGCACACGATGAAGCTCGGCCTGATCACGGGGCACGAAGCGGCCCGGCGGTGGGCGAAGAAGAGACCCGGGGGGCTTCAGCAGCACCTGGTGATCGAGGAGCTCAAACCGCACGGCGACCGGATCCTCGCGCTGCTGCGCCAGCGCTGGCTTTGGGAGGACAGCAACGACGTGGCCGAGAACAACGAGATCGCGGCGCTGTTCACCGTCCGCGACGGGCGGATCGTCCGCTGGCAGCCGTTCGCGGACCGCGCCGAGGCGCTCCGGGTCGCCGGGATCGAGGCGTGACCGCGAGCGATCTCGAGCGCGGCGCGGACGGCCGCGCCCGATGCTCGTGGGGCGTGTCGGCGCCGGAGTACGTCGCCTACCACGACGCCGAGTGGGGCCGACCCGTGTACGACGACGATGCGCTCTTCGAGCGTCTCTGCCTTGAGGCCTTTCAGTCCGGGCTGTCCTGGCTCACGATCCTGCGCAAGCGCGAGGGCTTTCGGGCCGGATTCGCAGACTTCGAGATCGAGCGGGTGGCGCGCTTCGACGATGCCGACATCGAGCGGCTCCTCGGCGATGCCGCGATCGTCCGCAATCGGGCGAAGATCGAGGCGACGATCGCCAACGCGAAGGCGGCGTCGCGGCTGCACCGGGAGGGGGGCTCCCTGGCGGAGCTCGCCTGGTCATTCCGACCGGAGGACGAGACGGCCCCGCCGGCGTCGCTCGCCGACGTGCCTGCGATCACGCCGGAGTCCAAGGCGCTCGCCAAGGAGCTCAAGCGCAGGGGATTCGTGTTCGTCGGGCCGACGACCGCCTACGCGACCATGCAGGCGTGCGGGATCGTGAACGACCACCTGGCAGGCTGCTGGGCACGCGAGGAGGTCGAAGCGGCGCGGGCCGGCTCCGCGAGGTGACGGCTCCGGCGGCCGCGCAGAGCTAGACATCTAGCAGGCTCGCTTTTAGGGTTGGCGTTGATGACAAGCGGAGGCAAGGCAGCGGTCGCGGTGCTCGTTGGCGTGCTCGCGCTGATCGTCGGGCCGCCGAGCGCCTCCGCCGCGGTGGGCGACCTGGAGTTCCTCGACTGCATCTCCGCCGAGACCGAGAGCGCCGCCGGAGGTAGCGGGGCGTGTGCGTCGTTCGGGAGCCCCGTTTCCGGCGGGGCGAACACCGGGCTCGACAATCCCGAGTCGGTTGCGGTGAGCCCCGACGGGATCTCCCTCTACGCCGTGGCGGGAGATGACGATGCGCTCGCGCGCTTCGATCGCGATCCGGACACCGGCGAGCTCAGCTTTGCGTTCTGCTTCACCGGCGAGACGGAGACGTCGGGGGCATGTCAGGCGCTCCCCGAGGCCTCATCGGGGGGCGCCAACTCCGGCCTAGACGATCCGGAGGGCGTGACCGTGAGCCCGGACGGCCGCAGCGTCTACGTCACCAGCCGCGGCGACGACTCGATCTTCCACTTCTCCCGGACGTCGACCGGATTCATCACTCCGATCGGCTGCATCACGGGCGAGGTCGCAAGCGGCCCAGCGCCCTCCGGCTCGGATGCCTGCACCGGCCTGCCCGACGCCCAGGCGAACGGCGCTAATTCCGGGCTCGACGATCCGAAGACCAAGAAGGTCGCGGTCAGCGAGGACGGCGAGTCGGTCTACGCCGCGTCGGAGTTCGACAGCTCCGTGGTCCGCTTCAACCGCAACCCCTCGACGGGAGCGCTTTCCTTTGTCAGCTGCATCACGGGAGAGACGGCGACGGGGCCGACCGGAACGGGGGCCTGTGCGGCGATTCCGGACGCCACGGCAAGCGGTTTCCACTCCGGCCTCGCTGCCCCCCGGTGGGTCACGGTGAGCCCGGATGGCACGTCCGTCTACCTCGCCGCTGACTCGGACGATGCCGTCGCCCGCTTCGATCGAAGCTCGTCCGGGGCGCTCACCTACCGCGGCTGCATCAGCGGCGACTCCGATGCAGAGTGCGCCCACGTGTCGAGCGCGACGGCTGGTGGTGTCACCTCCGGGTTCAACCTCATGCGCGGCCTCGCGATCAGCCTCGACGGGAAATCGCTGTACGGCATGGCCGCAAACGACCAAGCGATCCCGCGCTTCGATCGCGACCGCGCCACCGGCGCCCTGACCTACCGCGGCTGCATCACCGGTCGGGAGGACGTCAACGCCTGCACGGAGATCCCCTCCGCAACCCCCCTGGGCATCGGATCCGGGCTCGACCAGATGCGCTCGCTGGACACAAGCCGCGACGACCGCACCATGTACACCGCGACGCAGGGCGACCAGACCGTCGCCTGGTTCGACCGCGACCGAGCCAACGGCGCGCTCTCCTTCGGCGGCTGCCTCACCGGTGACAGCGATGTCACCGCGTGCGACGCCTTGCCGGACGCCAGCTCCGGTGGCGACAACAGCGGGCTTTTCGGCCCGGAGACGGCGGTTGTGAGCGCGGACGGGCGCTCGGTGTACGCCGGGGTCAACGACGACGACGCCGTCGCGCGCTTCCGCCGCAAGCCGGACACGACGCCACCCGACACGAAGATCACCAAGAAGCCGAAGCGAGAGACGACGAAGCGGAAGGCGAAGTTCAAGTTCAAGGCGACCGAGCCGGAATCCACCTTCGAGTGCAAGCTCGACCGCAAGCCGTTCAAGCCCTGCGACTCTCCCTACAAGAAGCGCGTCAAGCGCAAGCGCCACCGCTTCAAGGTCCGGGCCATCGACAGTGCGGGCAACGTCGACCCGACGCCGGCGAAGCGCAAGTGGAAGGTGATCGAGCCGGACTAGGGCCTTTGATGTGTCCAGCGACGCACGAACAGGGAGGCAGTGGGGCGCGCGGCTCGCGCAGGTGCGCATAGGCGCCCTTGCCGGCCTGACACTCACGCTGCTCGGCGCCGCCTCGGCGTCGCCCGCGATGGCGGCGGACGAGTTCCCGCGCGGGTTCCTATGGGGCACCGCGATCTCCGGCTTTCAGACGGAGGCCGGCAAGGGACGAAACGCCGATCCCGCGAGCGACTGGTACGCCTGGACGCACGATCCCGGCAACATCTCCGAGGGCATCGTGAGCGGCGACGTCCCCGAGAACGGCCCCGGCCACTGGGCGCGCTTTCAACACGACCTCCACCTCGCCGCCCACGAGCTCCGCAACAACGCGCTCCGGCTCTCGATCGAGTGGCCGCGGATCTTCCCTCGCTCCACCGAGGGCGTCGACGTCGGCGCGAGCATCGACGCCGGCGATCTGGAGCGCTTGGACGGGCTCGCCGACCAGCGCGCTGTGCGCCACTACCGGAAGGTGCTCGACGCGGCGGCGCGGCGCGGCATCACCCCATTCGTGACCCTCCACCACTGGACGCTTCCCCGCTGGCTCCACGATCCGTTCGCGACTCGCGCCGCGTTCGCCGGCCGCGGGCCGAACGATCCGCTTCCGCCGCTCAGTGCCGGCGGCTGGCTCGACCCCGACACCTCGGATGAGTTCGCGAAGTACGCCGCCTACCTGGGCTGGAAGCTCGGCGACCGCGCCGACTACTGGAACACGCTCAACGAGCCGCTCGTGCAGGTGACGTTCGGGTTCGTCAACGTGCCCGGCCTGATCGGCGCCTACTGGCCGCCGGGCGTCTTCAGCTTCGCCGCCGCCATCTCCGCGCTCGGGAATCTGGAGCGGGCGAACACGGTCGCCTACGACGCGCTCAAGCGCTTCGATCGCACCGACGCCGACGGGGACGGGCAGGCCTCAAGGGTCGGCCCGGTGATGAACATGATCGCATTCACCCCCGCCAACCCGTCGTCGCCCGCCGACGCGGTCGCCACCGAGCATGCCGACTATCTCTTCAACCGGCTGTTCCTGAACGGGGTCGTAGACGGCGACGTCGACGCGAACGGCGACGGTGTGATCTCCGCGAGCGAGCGGGACGTGCACGGGCGCAAGTCCGACTTCATCGGCGTCAGCTACTACTTCCGCGGGCGGGTCAGCACCGCGGGAGCCCCGCTCACCCCACTGATCCCGATCCTCGACTTCATCCCGGCGACCTCCTACGCGAACCCGACCGATCCCACGCTTCCGCCGTGCCCGACCACCTGCAGCGAGCTGGGCGCTGAGATCTACCCGCCGGGCTTCCGCGCCGTGATCGACGAAGCGGCCGGCTACGACCTCCCCCTGTACGCGACCGAGAACGGGATCGCCGACGCCGACGACGACCAGCGCCCCGCGTATCTGCGCAGCCACCTCGGCGAGCTCCTTGCCGCGATCCGCGCGGACGGCGCCGACGTCCGCGGCTACTTCCACTGGTCGCTCGTGGACAACCTCGAGTGGGTGTTCGGCTACCAGCCGAAGTTCGGGCTCTACGGGTTTGATCCCCACACCCTGAAGCGGACCGCGCGTCCGAGCGCCCGCCTGTACGGCGAGATCGCGGGGCGAAACGCCCTGCCCTAGACGGCTCGTCCCGTCTCGTCGACGCGGTCAACCGGGGCGATCCTGGCCCGGTGGCGGCTCATCGCATAGACTCGCGCCAGTGGGAAGGATCCCGCGCCGAGTCGGGCCAATGATGGCCGTGTGCGTGGCGCTCGCCGCGCCGAGCGCCGCGTCCGCTGCGTCGCCGTTCATCAACGGTGTCACCGCCGGTGAGATCACCTCGACCTCCGTGATCATCTGGGGCCAGGCGGAGAGCGAGCTGAACGCGCATGCGGAGGTGGCGACCGACGACGGGTTCCAGCACGTCGTCGCGAAGCGCACCCTCCGCGCGAAGGCGAAGGACGACCACACCTTTCAGACGGAGATCAAGGGCCTCGCGCCCGGAAACACGTACCACTACCGCTTCTGTGTGAAGGGCGGGCCGTGCAGCGACGAGGGCAGCTTCGAGACCGCCCCCGCTCCGGGCCAGGCCGAGACGATCACGTTCGCGTACTCCGGGGATGAGACCGGCGTCTCCGCGCCCGGCGAGACGGAGCCCTTCTGGGGCGAGATGAAGGCGTTCGCCTCGATGGTCGCCGAGGGCAACGACTTCAACATCGACTTCGGGGACACGATCTATTCCGATCCCGAGGTGCCGGGGGCGCCAACAGCGCTCACGGTCGAGGAGAAGTGGGGGATGTACCGCGCCAAGCTCGCGCTCTCGAACCAGCGCGCGGTCCGCGAGGCGGCGGGGATCTACAACCATTGGGACGACCACGAGTTCATCAACGACTTCTCGAGGCCCGAGGACGGCGACCAGCTCTACGCGGCCGGTGTCGATGCCTTCCGGACGTACATGCCGGTCACCTACACGAGGAAGGACGGCATCTACCGCAGCTTCCGTTGGGGGAAGAACCTCGAGCTCTTCTTCCTGGACGAGCGGTCCTTCCGCAGCGCCAAGGCCTCGGCGAACGGCGTCTGTGACAACCCGGCGAGCGGCGCGCCGGATCTCGCGCCCGCCGCGCCAACGGCGACCCGCAACCTGTTCTCGCTGCTAGTTCCCTCGCTGAGCGAACCCGTATCGCAGGCGTGCCTCAACGAGATCAACAGCCCCGATCGGACCTTCCTGGGCAAGCGGCAGCTGAATCGCTTCGTGGAGGAGGTCGCCCAGTCCACGGCCGCCTGGAAGGTCGTGATGAACGAGGACCCGATCCAGCAGTTCTATGCGCTCCCGTACGATCGTTGGGAGGGCTACGCATACGAGCGCGTCCAGCTGCTCAAAGCTCTCGCCGCGGCGAACGTCGACCACCTCGTCTTCTTGACCACCGACACGCACGGGGCCCTCGCCAACGCGGTCCGCTATCGGACGCTGGGCGGCGACTCGGCACCGTCGAACGTCCCGACCGGGACCCCGCCGATCTCAACGCCGTACCAGGATTTCGTGATCGGACCCGTTGCCACGGCGCCCTTCTGGACGGAGATCAACGACACGGTGGACAACCCAAACGCCGGCCCGCTCGTCTCGAACCTGTTCTTCAAGCCACCGCCGCCGAACGGGATGGGAATGGCATGCGCCCAGGGCGGCGAGAACAGCTACGCCGAGGTCACGGTCACTTCCAGTCAGCTCACGGTCGCCTACAAGGACGAGGACGGCAACACCCTGCTGGACTCGGACGGCGCGACCCCGTGCGGGCCGTACGTGCTGACCGACTGACCTCCGTCAACTCGATTCGGCCCCCGGTTACGAGCCGGGCCTGGGCGGGTACCGGGACCCCGTGCCGCGTCGCGCACGGATGGAGGGCCGGCAACTGGCCGCGATTCTCCTTGCCTCCGCAGGGATGCTGTTGCTCGCCTCTCCGGAAGCCGAGGCCGCGGGCTGTCCGCCGATCGAGGACAAGCCCGGCGCCGTCCCGCACGTCGACTACGACGGCGTTCAGCACCTGACTTACTGCTACGGCCCGATCGACGTCGCGCCGGGACAGAACATCATCAGGCTCAAGGCGACCAACCTGTTCCCCGACGTGCCCGGCTACATCACGCGCTTCGACCCCGAGCTCGTCTATGAGGACGGGACGGTCCCGCGTGTCGACGTGCTCCATCTCCATCACGCCGTCTGGCTCATCAACGGCAACCCGCAGTTCGCGACCGGCGAGGAGAAGACGATCATGCAGCTGCCCGAGGGCTTCGGCTGGCGCTCGCGGCCGACCGACAGCTGGCTCGTCAACGACATGCTCCACGACCTCGTCGGCGTGTCCGCAACCGTCTACGTGGTGTGGCGAATCGACTTTGTGCCGGACACGGCTCCTGACGCCTCGTCCATCCATCAGGTCCGCACGAAGTGGATGGACGTCGCGGGACCGGACATCTACCCCGTCTTCGACGCGCTCCGAGGGATGGGCGACGGCGGCCGCTACACGTTCCCCGATGAGGCGACGGGGCCGCAACGCGATCTGATCGGCGCCGCCGGCGAGTGGACGCCAAATCACGCGCTGACGCTGATCAGCACGGCGGGCCACCTGCACCCGGGCGGCCTGAAGACGAGCCTTCGGGTCGAGCGCGATGGTGAGCGCAGGACCCTGTTCGACTCCGTCGCCCACTACTACGAGCCGGCTGGGGCCGTGTCGTGGGACGTCGCGATGGGCGGAACGCCACCGAACTGGCGCGTCAAGGTGGAGCCGGGCGACACGCTCAGCATCAACGCCACCTACGACACGGACAGAGCCGACTGGTATGAGGTGATGGGGATCATGCCGGTGGCCGTCTACGACGGCACCGACGTCGGAGGCGTTGACGCCCTCGCGAAAGGCATCCCCCGCGACGGCGTCCTGACGCACGGACACCTCGCGGAGAACCGAAACCACGGTGGCGATCCGACCGGGCTGCCCGACGCGACGGTCCTGCCGAGCGCCCCGGCACCCGCCGGTCCGATCGGCATCGAGGACTACACGTATGGGCAGGGCGACCTGGCGACAAGCGCCGTCGATCCGCCCACCGTCGCGCCGGGGGAGACGCTGACGTTCCTGAACCACGACGCCGAGCCGGCGGAGAACACCTTCCACACGATCACAAGCTGTCGGGCTCCCTGCAACGCCTCGACCGGCATCGCCTATCCGATCGCGGATGGGCCGACGACCTTCGACTCCGGCCAGCTGGGCTTCAACTACGCGGGCTTCGGGGCGCCCGCCGCCGACCGCGACACCTGGACGACGTCCGACGAGCTCAAGCAGGGGACCTACAACTACTTCTGTCGCATCCACCCCTTCATGCGCGGCAGCTTCCGTGTCGCCAAGCCGCGATGCCAGGGCGTCGCCACCGATTGGATGGGAACGCGGGGCAAGGACAGGATCAAGGGGACGCGCGAGCAGGACGGGAGCCTGGGCCTGGCCGGAAAGGACATGCTCGCCGGGCGCCGCGGCGACGACGGCCTCTGCGGAGGTGGCGGAAACGACAAGCTCAAGGGCGGCCCCGGCGACGACAAGCTGAACGGCGGGCCGGGCAAGGACAAATGCCGCGGCGGCCCCGGCGACGACACGCTCATCAACTGCGAGCGCTAGAGACCCGGCTCGCGGATCCATTCTCCTGCGCGCGCCCCAATAAGCTGGTATTCCAGTGAGGGGCATTCATGCGGGTGTTCCCATGAGGGGCATTCATGCCCCGAAGAGCCATGTGGATGATTGAACAGGCGTGTGATTGATTTGATGGTCGAGGCAACGTCGAAGGAGGCCGTGGGCGCGCGGCTCGCGCAGGTTCGCGAGGGCCTGAAGCTGCTCTCGGACTACCTTTGACGTCGCTGGCCTCGAGGCCGAGGTAGGGAGGCTCGAGGCCGAGATGCAGGCGCCCGGCTTCTGGGACGACCAGGAGCGGGCAGCCGCTACGTCGGCCGCCCACGCCCGCGCCCAGAAGCGGCTCGAGACCCTGCGCTCGCTGGAGTCGGACGTCGCCGACCTGGAGGAGCTGGTCGAGCTCGCCGACGAGGATCCCGAGATCGCCGGGGAGCTCGACTCCCAGCTCGCCTCGGTCGAGCGCAGGCTGGCGGAGCTCGAGGAGGCGCGCCTGTTCGGCGGCCGCTACGACGCCGGCGACGCGGTGGTCACGGTGCGCTCCGGCGCGGGCGGTACCGACTCGCAGGACTGGGCCGAGATGCTGCTCCGGATGTACCTCCGCTGGGCGGAGCGCAGGGGCTTCCAGGTTGAGATGAAGGAGGCCTCGGAGGGCGAGGAGGCCGGCATCAAGTCGGCGACCTTCATCGCCAGGGGCGAGAACGCCTACGGCCTCTTCGCCGCCGAGCGGGGCGTCCACCGCCTCGTCCGGATCTCGCCCTTCGACGCGCAGCGCCGACGCCATACGGCATTCGCCCAGGTTGACGTCGCGCCCCTGGTCGACGACGAGGTCGAGGTCGACCTCGACGAGGAAGACCTGCGGGTCGACACCTATCGCGCCTCCGGCGCCGGCGGCCAGCACGTGAACAAGACGGACTCGGCGGTGCGAATCACGCACCTGCCGACCGGGATCGTCGTCCAGTGTCAGAACGAGCGCTCGCAGGCGCAGAACAAGGCGACGGCGATGCGGCTCCTGCGCGCGCGATTGCTCGAGGAGGAAGAGCGCAGGCGCGCCCAGGAGATGGCCGCCGAGCGCGGCGAGCAGAAGGCCGCCGAGTGGGGGTCGCAGATCCGCAGCTATACGCTCCACCCCTCAACCCGGGTCAAGGACCACCGCACGGGATACGAGGTCGGCGACGCCCAGCGGGTTCTCGACGGCGACCTCGACGGGTTCGTCCGCGAGTACCTGAACCAGGCCGCTTCGGAGAGCTCGTAGATGTCCGTTCAGGTGGCAGTCGGGATCTCGGAGAGCTTCGACGCGGTGGAGGCGTTCAGCGACGCCGCCGACGAGGCCGCGCGGGGCCTGGACGGCCGTTGCGATCTGGCCCTGGTGTTCGCCGGTGCGCCGCACCTGGGCCGTGGCAAGTGGATCCTCTCGGTGGTCCACGAGCGGCTCGAGCCCAGAAGCCTGATCGGTTGTGGCGCGGGTGGCGTGCTCGGCGACGGGCGGGAGATCGAGGAGGGCCCCGGGGCCGTGGTCTGGGCGCTGTCTGCTCCCGCGGCGGACATCGCCACCTACCACCTCGAGGCCGAGCCCGGCCCGGACGGGGTCGAGCTCCGCGGCCTGTCCGGCGCCGAGGAGATCGGCGACGCCTTGATCCTGCTCGCCGACCCCTACTCGTTCAGCGCCGAGGCGCTGCTCGCGTGGCTCAACGGAGAGCGCCCGGGACTGCCGGTCCTCGGCGGCCTGGCGAGCGCCGCCGCCGCGGGCTCAGCGTCGCTGTTCCGCGACGGCGACGTGCTCGACTCGGGCGCGGTCGCGTGCTCCCTGTCGGGCATCTCGCTGCTGCCGTGCGTTTCGCAGGGGGCGACCCCCGTGGGACCCGAGATGACGATCACGGCCGCACACGAGAACGTGATCGAGGAGCTCGCCTCGGCTCCCGCGCTCGAGCGCCTGCGCGAGGCGATCGTCGAGTTCGACCCCGACCAGGAGCGCCTCGCGGCCGACGGCCTGATGCTCGGCCTGGTGATCGACGAGAACCAGCCCGAGTACGAGCGCGGCGACTTCCTCGTGCGCCCGATCCTCGGCGCCGAGCCCGAGGCGGGGACGATCACGCTCGGCGAGCGCGTGCGCGTCGGGCAGACCGTGCGGATGCACGTCCGCGACGGAGCCTCGGCCGACGAGGATCTGCGCCAAGCGCTTCGCGCCCAGGCTCTGGCGCTCGGGAACGACGGTGCGGCGGGAGCGCTTCTCTTCACCTGCAACGGTCGCGGCGCGCACATGTTCGACGTCCCCGATCACGACGCCGGCGCCGTCGCGGACTCGCTCGGCGCGCCCGCGGGCGGCTTCTTCTGCGCCGGCGAGATCGGCCCCGTCGGCGGGCGCAACTACCTCCACGGGTTCACCGCCACGATGGCCGTGTTCCCCCGCGACTAGCGCCGTGGAGGTCGACGACGCGGTCCGCGAGCTCGTCGCGCGAGCGCTCGCGGAGGACATCGGGGCGGGCGATCTCACCTCGAACGCGGTGGTCCCTGCCGACGCGCGCTCCCGGGCGCGGATCGTGCAGAAGGAGCCGGGCGTTCTGTTCGGACTCGCGGCGGCGGCGGAGACGCTCGCCCAGGCGGGGGCGGACGCCTTCGAGGCGCTCGCGCCCGAGGGCGTGTGGCGGGAGTCGCCCGCCGAGGTCGCGCTGGTCAGCGGCCCGGCCCGCGCGCTGCTCGCGGGCGAACGGACCGCCCTCAATCTCCTCTGCCACCTCTCCGGTGTTGCCACGCTGACCGCCCGCTTCGTCGCCGTGGTGCGCGGAACCGCGGTGGAGATCCTCGACACCCGCAAGACGACCCCCGGCCTGCGGGCGCTGGAGAAGGCGGCGGTGGCGGCCGGCGGCGGCCGCAACCACCGCGCCGGGCTCGACGACGCGATCCTGATCAAGGAGAACCACGCCGCCATCGCCGGCGGGGTGGCGGCGGCGATCCGTCGCGCCCGCGAGTTCGCACCCGGCCAGGAGGTCGAGGTGGAGTGCGCGGACCTGGATGAGGTTCGCGAGGCCCTCGCCGAGGGCGCCGACCGCCTGCTCCTCGACAACATGTCGCCGAGCGAGCTCCGCGCGGCGGTCGCCGAGCGCGATCGGGCGGGCGGGAGTCCGCCCCGGACGCTCGAGGCATCCGGCGGGGTCTCCCTGGACAACGTCGGCGAGGTCGCGGCGACCGGGGTCGACATGGTCTCCATCGGCGCGCTCACCCACTCGGCGCCGGCCCTCGACCTGAGCGCGACCCTCGAGCCGCTGGATCGTCGTAGATAGGGTGCGCGCATGGCGGTGAGCGAGGAGCTGCAACGCAAGCGCGAGGCGCTCGTGATCGAGCACATGGAGAGCGAGAACCGGCACGACTACGACGCCACGATCGAGACCTTCGACCATCCCCGCTACGAGCTGATCGGCACCGGCGACGTCTTCGACGGTCGCGAGGATGTCGCCCGCTACTTCCAGGAGACCCGGACGGCGTTCCCCGACCAGCGCAACGAGCTCCTCGCCCTCCACCACTCCGACGACGCCGTCCTCGTCGAGGCGATGCTCTACGGGACCCACGAGGGCCCGTTTCGCGGCCTGCCCGCCACGGGGCGCAGCTTCGAGATGCGCTTCTGCGCCGTGTTCGTCTTCGACGACGATCGCCTCGTCTGCGAGCGCGTCTACTTCGACTCGGCGACGATCCTCCGGCAGCTCGGAATCGCCCACGACCCACTCACCCTCACGGGCAGGATCGCGACGATCTTCAACCACCCGCTGACGATCGGCCAGGCCCTCGCGAGGCAGCTAACCCGCCGGGGCGCCTGAAGCCCGCGGCTCGTACAGCGCGGCTCCAGCGCGCACGACGCCGCCGGTACGAGCCGCGGGAATTCACTTCAATAGCCGGGAGAGCCGGCGGTCCTTCAGCACGCGGCCGCCGGTCTGCTCCTCCGGGCAGTAGTTCGTCTGGTGCTCGGCGAAGTAGACGGCCTCGATCGTCGCCCCGCAGCGAGGACAGGGCTCGCCCTCGCGCTTGTGGACCTTCAGGGGCATTGGCAGCTTGTCCGGCACCTGGTCGCCGATCACCTCCTCATAGTGGTCGATCGCGTCGCCCAACACCGCCAGCGCGTCGTAGAGGCGCTCGATCTCCTCGCCCTCCAACTCGGTGCACTTCTTGAACGGCGAGAGCCTGGCCTCCCAGAGGATCTCGTCGACCCAGGAGCGGCCGATGCCCGCGAGCGCGCGCTGATCGCGCAGCAGCGGATGAAGATGTCGCGGCTGATCGAGTGCCCGCTCGAGCTCCGGTAGCGGCGGCGCCGGCCAGGCCTCCGGACCGAGGGTCTTCACCATCTCGTCGTCCCCGACGTCGCCCGAGGGCATCAGCTTGGCCCAGGCGCGCTGCTTGGTGCCGAACTCGCGCAGGCGGAGCTCGCGGCCGTCCGCGATCCGGATGAGCACCCGGGAGCGTCGGTCCTTCAGCGTGGCGCGCTTCTCGTACGCCTGAAGGCGGCCCGCGGACATCAGGTGGACGAGGAGGGACAGGCCGCCGGTAAAGTCGACGACAGGCATCTTGCCCACCCTCCAGATCCGCTCGAGGCGCCGGCCGGCGAGCTCGGAGAGGGGCGGGTTGACGCTCTTCATCGCCACCATCCCCGGCGCGACGGCCGACTCGACCTCCGCGCCGGCGAGCGCGGCGCCGAGCCGGCGTGCGGTGATCTCGACCTCGGGCAACTCGGGCATGCACCAAAGATGACAGGGGAGAAGCTCCTCAAACCGGCGGCTCTGACGCCCGATTCGAGCGTCGGCTTCGTCCCGCCGGGTAAGAGCCGCCGGATTGTTTCTGGCCGGTAAGAGCCGCCGGATGGTTTCCGGGGCGGGTAAGAGCCGCCGCTAAACTGTTTCGAGTTCATTCGTCTGGTTTGAGGCCGGTCACAGTGGACCGGCACGGGTCGGCGAACATCTGAGAGGAAGATCGATGGCAGTCGAGCTGCCCACCGTTCAACCGATCGGTCAACCGGACCTCTCCGGCGAGGAGGCCCGCGCGCTCAGCGATGAGGTGCGGGCCCTTGCCGCGCAGCGAAACGCCGTGATCCTGGCCCACAACTACCAGGTGCCGGAGGTCCAGGACGTCGCCGACCACATGGGCGACTCGCTCGGTCTCTCGCGCGAGGCCGCGAGCACGGACGCCGACGTGATCGTGTTCTGCGGCGTCCACTTCATGGCCGAGACCGCCTCGATCCTCTCGCCTGAGAAGACGGTCCTGATCCCCGATCCCGACGCCGGCTGCTCGCTCTCGGACTCGATCGACGCCGATCAGCTCCGCGCCTGGAAGGCCGAGCATCCGGGGGCGGTGGTGGTCATGTACGTGAATACCTCGGCCGAGGTCAAGGCCGAGACCGACTACTGCTGCACGTCCTCGAACGCGGTGCAGGTTGTCGAGCACATCTGGCGCGAGCGCGGGCCCGAGACGGAGATCCTGTTCGGGCCCGACATGTGGCTCGGGTCCTTCGTCGCCCGCGAGACCGGCCTGGTCGACGATCCCGAGCGCTACCGGCGCTTCCACGTCTGGGACGGGGAATGCCACGTGCATGCGGGGATTCGCCCCAAGGACATCGAGCGCACCCGCGCCGAGCATCCCGAGGCCGAGTTCCTGATCCATCCCGAATGCGGTTGCTCGACCCAGGCGATGGAGTACATCGCGTCGGGGGACGTCGAGGGGGATGGCGTGCACATGCTCTCGACCTCGGGGATGCTCCGCCACGTCGAGCAGAATCCCGAAGGCGAGTTCATCGTCGCCACGGAGACCGGCATGCTCTACCCGCTCCAGCAGGCGGCGCCGCGCGCGAAGCTCGTGGAGGCGAACCGGATGGCCTTCTGCAAGTACATGAAGATGATCACCCTGCCGAAGGTCCGCGACTCGCTGCGCGAGATGAAGGTCGAGGTGAAGGTTCGGGCCGAGATCGCTGAGCGCGCCCGGCTGCCGATTGAACGGATGGTCAGCATCAGCTAACCGGCCACGTGCTCCGCTCCGCGTGCGCCGCGGCCGGGTCTGTGAAGGATGCGGCTGGATATTCTGCTGCCTGTGCTCGAGGTAGCAGGGCGTTTGATCCTCGGGGGGATCCTGGCGGGGGCCGCGATCGCCAAGCTGGCGAGCCCGCGTTCGAGCCGCGCCGCCCTGGCGACGTTCGGCGTCGACGAGCGTCGCGCCCAGGCCGTCCTCTGGGCGGCGCTGGTCGGCGCAGAGCTTGCGCTTGCCGCCGGGGTGGTCGCGGGCGTCGACGCGGCGGCCTGGCTCGCGGCGGTGCTGATGGCCACCTTCGCCGCCACGATGGTCGGGGCGATCCTGCGCGGCCGCGCGGGCGCCCCCTGCGCCTGCTTCGGCGCCCGCTCGGTCGTAGGCTGGACCGCCGTTGCGCGCAACCTGGCGATCGCCGGCGCCTTCGTCGCGCTCCCCTTCCTTCCCGGCGGCTCGTTGAGCACCGATCAGTGGCTCGGGCTGGGGGTCGGGGTCGCGCTGCTCGCGTGCGCCGGACTGGGCGTCGCCGTCCTGGCGCTCGCCCGTGAGGTAGGGATGCTGCGCCTGCGACTCGGCCCCGGTTCGGCGCTCGAGATCCGGGGCGAGGGCCCTGCCCTGGGCGCCCGCTCGGAGGTGATCGATCGCTTTGAGCCGGGACCGAGCGCCGAGCTTGCGCTCGCGGTCTTCAGCTCGGAGCGCTGTCACGTGTGCCGGTCACTGGAGCCCGCGGTCGATGCCCTGGCTGGGGAACCGACGGTCGCGGTGGAGCGCTTCGAGGAGTCGGCGGACCCCGACGTCTGGAGTGCGCTTGCGGTGCCGGGCAGTCCGTACGCGGTCGCGCTCGACCTCGCCGGCGTGGTGCTGGCGAAGGGTACCTTCAACAACCTCGCCCAGCTCGAGAGCGTGGTCGCGACGGCGGCCCGACGGGCTGCCGAACGCGGAGCGGTCGAGGCGCTGGGTGGATAGCGTGGAGGCGAGGCAGGGACCGGGCCGCGTCGAGCGGGCCCTCGAATCGCTCGCGGGGAACACCTCGCGGCGCGGGTTTCTCGCCCGCGTCGGCGGGGCCCTGACGGCGGCCACCGCCGGGGGCCTGGTTGCCAAGGCCGTGAGGCCGGGCGATGCCGACGCCTTTCATTTCTGCGGTCACATCTTCACCACCGGCTCCTGCCCGCACCCAACCGGCCCGTCGCTGCCGCGCATCGACGCACACGGGTATCCCCTGCGCGGGACCGACGGGGCGCCGATCGACAACATCGGCCGCCCCGTTAACGGCGCGGGCGAGCCCGTCAACGACAGGGGCGAGGTGTTGCGGGATCCGGACGGCCGCCCGCTGCCGCCCGCGCCTCGCACGAAGGTCTGCGACGAGGTCTCCCGTCGCTTCGGGTTTCCCACCTCGGTCGACGGGTCCTGGTATCGCTGCTGCAACGGCCACGTCCGCAAGCTCGTCGACTGCTGCGCCTACTCGCAGAAGCGCATCAACGGCGACGCCGCACTGCGTGGCTACTGCTTCCAAGGCCGCAAGGTGTTCTGCGTGATGTTCTTCCAGACGAGGGTGCCGTGCTAGCCGCGGGGCTGCGGAGGCGCGCCTCGTGAGCGGGCTCGAGCTTGCGCTCGCCGTCGCGGCCCTGGTCGCCGGCCTCACCGGTACCTGGTCTCCGTGCGGCTTTTCGATGATCGAGACGCTCGGGCCCACCGGGCACGCGGGTGGGCGCCGGACGACGCTCGCGGCGTGCGTCACGTTCAGCGTCGGCGCCTTGGCCGGGGGAGTGGTCACCTTCGGCCTGCTGTCGCTGGCGGGCTCGCTCGTACACGGAGCCGACGATCGAGTCGCTTACATCGTCGCCGCCGCGATCGCCGTCGGGGCGGCGGTCGCCGAGGCCCGCGGCGCCCGCATCGCGCCGCAAGTGCGCCGCCAGCTGCCCGAGCACTGGCGGCGGGTTCTGCCGATGCCGCTCGCCGGTGGCCTGTACGGAATCCTCCTCGGCCTCGGCTTCACCACCTTCGTGCTCACCTTCGGCGTCTTCGCCCTGGCCGGGATCGCGTTCGCGGTCGGCGACGCGCCGACCGGGACCGCCGTTGGGCTCGCCTTCGGCCTCGGTCGCGCGGTGCCGATCGCCCTCGCGGCGCCCATCGCCGACCGACCGGCGGGAATCCGGGTCACCGAGCTGATGGCCGATCGTCCGGCCCTCTACCGAGGCATCCGGCTTGGAGACAGCGCGGCGCTCGCGCTCGTCGCGGCCGTGCTCGTGTCGACCGCCCCCGCGGGCGCGGCGAAGCTCGCGCGCTCGCCGGCGGCGGACCCGTCGACCGGTGACGGCGACCTCGCCTTCCAGCGGCCGGATCGCGACGGTTTCCTCGCTCGCGGCGGCGAGGAGATTCCCCTCGGGGGCCGCGACCCGGCGCTGGGCGGTGGGCGGATCGCGGTGATCCAATCGGATCGCATCTACCTTTTGAGCAGCGGGGACCTCACGGAGGAGGGGACGTTCCCCGCCCTGGGGGCCGACGCGGTGGCCGTGGCGCACAACTGGGTCGTGTGGCGGGCCAGGTCGGGGGACGACGACGCGCTCCATGCCCGCAAGATCGCCAATCCCCAGAACCCCGGGGACGTCAAGAACCTGGCTAGGGCCTCCGGCCCCAGTCAGCTTGGTAGGCCGAGCGTCGACCACAACCGGCTCGTTTACGCCCGGGCGTCGCGGCGCCAGAATCGAATCGTCAAGCAGGTCCTCGGCAGCGGGCACAAGACCACGCTGATGCGCTCGGTCCGCGACGGGCTCTCCAATCCGACGATCGGCGGCAAGCACCTGCTCTACGTCCGCTACGTCCACGGCCGCGATCAGCTGAAGCTGGCACGCCTCGGCGGCGGCAAGGGCCACACGCTGCTCTCGCGCCGCGGCGGCACGCTGTGGTCGACCGCGCTCGGCCGCAAGCGGGCGTACGTGACCGTGATCCACGGCACCGCCCCGGCGCAGAAGATCATCTCCGCAAAGCGCTGATCGAGCCAAGAGGCTGTCTCGAAACCCCGCGTGCCGCCAGGCGTGCGCGGGGGGTTTTGAGGCAGCCTCTTAGTAGCCTGATCCGGTGCCCGATCTGCCCGAGGAGCTCACGCCGCGCCGCGTCGCCGAGCTGGTAGACGACGGCGGCGTCCAGCTCGTCGACGTCCGCGAGCCGTACG
>JBKPFS010000073.1:0-2703 GCA_046728935.1 Actinomycetota bacterium
TCGGTGGGCTACCGCTTCTCGGGCCGCGCAGACCTGGCGGCGGCGCAGCTGTTCTGGTGCAAGGAGAACCCGCCGCCGCTGCATCCCACGTCGTTCGTGGTCAAGGTGCCGCTGTCGACGCGGTGCCGTTGAGGAAGCCGGTGGTCATCCGTACTTTTGGGCGGCAGTGTCGTGGGTCTTTGCTGAAGGGCGGAAGGAGATCAGTCAGCCAGCTTCTCGACCTGACCGTCGTCAGCCAGCTTCTCGACCTGACCGTCGTCGCTCACTGCGTAGACGTCGATCCGCAGAACGTCCCGGATTCGTCTCAGGACCCGGAGGGCGGCCTCTTCCGCACCGGTCGGGATCACGACCGCAAACCTCGTGTTGCGATCGCCGACTTCCTCGGCAGGCATTCGCCTCAGCAACTGGCCGTATAGCGTGTCCAGTCCCGCCCCCGGGCGGCTGTTCGTTCGGCCCTTGACCTCGGCGTAGATCGTTTCGTTGCCTCGGTGGGCCACCACGTCCACGAACTCTGTCTCGGTTTCCGTTTCCCAGCCTTGAGCCTCAAGCCACCGTCGGAAGGCCGGTACGACTACATCGCGCTCGTGCCACTCGACGTCAGGTCCCCAGTGCGCCGTGCGCGGAAATCTACCCAAGCTCTCCCGGCACTCTGCGTCGGAGGAGGAGTAGGCAAACGCGCCTAGGCGCCCGTGACCGCGACTTGATAGGTGCAGTGGCCAGCGGCTGGCTGCGCCTTCTATGCCGCCGCCGCCCCGATGTCCTCTGGACGGTCGAAGAGGAAGGGACGGGGCGTGTAGTCGCGTCGTCCCCGCGCAGGGAGGTCGGGGGCGGTGCCTCGCCAGCAGATGTGGACGCGATCGGCGAGCGGTTCGCGCCCGGAGCGGCGTCGGACGAAAACGCAATCGATCCCGAGCGCAAGTAGCCGCCTGCGGTCGTCGAGCGCGAGGTCATCGAACTCCTCGTCCAGCCGCTCGGCGTCCGGGAGCGTGTGTAGGTCATCCAGCTGGGGCCAGCCGTGCTGCAGCACAAGCGGCGGTCCCTGCCCAGCCTCGGCGACGTGGACGCGCAAACCGCCAGCCTGCACGTAGCGGTGGGGCACTCCGGGCATGGCTTGGGGTTCGCCCATAGCTTGGCGCGCGATCATGCCCTCGGTGAGGGCTCGGGTTGACTACTGCATCCCACGACGAGCGAGCGTACCGCGACCGGTGCACCAGACGCTCGAGATGCACGAAGACGGGGAGCCCGGCCCAGCTGCGAGCAGACGCCTCCTTTCCTATGGATGCCCGAAGCGGAGACGCCCGCTTTCATGTCCATGTTGACCGGGCAAGAGGCAGCAACTAGGTTCTAGCGGAGCTCATTGAGAGGAGGGAGCATGGCCGACGCTGGCTTGTTCATCGGGTGGGGTGCGCCCGTTCGCGGGCGCGAGGCCAAGGGCCTGGAGGTCTTCAATGAGGCGCTCGCCTATTACGGGCGCCTGCAGCAGGAGGGCGTGATCGAAGGCTTCGAGACAGCGATCCTCGAGCCCCACGGCGGGGACCTGCAGGGACTTGTGCTGATCCGCGGAAGCCAGGAGAAGCTCGCCCAGCTTCGCGTCGATGACGAGTTCGTGCGTCTGTCGACCCGCGCAAGTCTGATCGTCGAGGGCGTGGGCGTGGTCGGCGCGGCGCTCGGGGACGGGCTCGAACAATCGATCGCCACGTACCAGGAGGCTATCTCCGAGCTGGCCTAGCCACGGCTCGGCCCGGCGAAGACGCTGCCGGCCCCTTGGTCGGCTGAGTATGGTCTCCAACTTCGGCGCGCGCGCGTCCGCCGGGAGCCGGACGAGCGCGATCGCGAACGAAACTTCGGGATCGAGGACGACGTCGAGCGGAAGATGTGCTTCATTGAGGGCGCCGGGCGAAGTTTGGTGTACCGCTGAGGCCGTGAGCGCGGGATTTGACTACAGGCAGATCGCCGACCGGCTGTGGCCGGTGCTCAGGCAATCGATAAGGGGACACACCGTCGTCTACCGCGCGACACATGGCCTCGTCGGCCACCATCTCCCCGGCGCCCCGCCGATGCTGCTGCTGGACCATGTCGGTGCTAAGAGCGGCAAGCAACGCACCACGCCGCTCACATACCTGCGCGAGGGCGAAAAGCTCGTCATCGTCGCGTCGAAGGGCGGGCATCCAAAGAACCCGGCGTGGTTCCATAACTTGCGTGCCAATCCGGACACGACCGTTCAGGTCGGGTCCCGGCGAACGCCCGTGCGCGCTCGAGTCGCGACGCCCGCGGAGCGCACGCGCCTGTGGCCGCGGGTAGTCGATCTCTACGGCGGCTACCGGGACTACCAAGAACGCACCGATCGCGAAATTCCGCTCGTCATCCTCGAACCGCAGACACCCCTGTCCCGGTCAGCCGACCGTAGGCCGTGACCCGCACGTCAGCTCCTAGGGTGATTTTCATCTCCGAAACCGGGAGCATCGTCCTCCGTCCAGCAGAGTGCCGCATCCTCAGTGTCAGGCTCGGCATCTCAGTAGGCTCGGCATCAAGGGCCGGTGGTGTCCGACTCGGCCGGTAGGTCCCGGGCTGGCGGTGGGCTGACCCGAGTGCCGCTTGTCGCCCGGCTGGGGCTGACTGGCATGGGTTGTGTCGCCCACCGCCGCCCGAGGACCTTCGGCGTGACTTGATAGGAGCGTGGCCTCGCCCCGACTGAGATGTGTC
>JBKPFS010000074.1:0-18390 GCA_046728935.1 Actinomycetota bacterium
GCTCCCGTGACCCGCTGGATCGGAGCGTCGAGGTGATCGAAGGCCTGCTCCTGGATCAGGGCGGCGAGATTCGCGGCGACGCCGCCATGGGGCCACCCCTCCTCGACGATCACGGCCCGGTTCGTCTTATCCACCGACTCCAGGATCGTGTCGAGGTCGAGCGGTCGCAGGGTTCGGGGGTCGATCACCTCCGCCTCGACGTTGTGCTCGTTGGCGAGCGTCTTCGCCGCCTTCTCGGCCTCGTGCGCCATCCGCAGCAGGCCGACGATGGTCACGTCCGAGCCCTCGCGTCGGATCGCCGCCTCGCCGAACCGCAGTAGGTGGTCCTCGCCGTCGTCAGGCACCTCGCCGCGGGCGCCGTAGAGCGTCTCGTGCTCGATGAAGATCACCGGGTTGTCATCCCGGATCGAAGCCTTCAGCAGCCCCTTGCCGTCCGCCGGGGTCGACGGGCACGCCACGAGCAGCCCCGGAATCTGGACGTAAAGCGCCTCGAAGCTGTGGGAGTGGGTGGGCCCGAGCTGGTGCCCTCCTCCGCCGGGCATCCGGATCACGAGCGGCACCCGGACCTGCCCGTTGAACATGTACGGGATCGCCGCGGCGTGATTGACGATCTGGTCCATGGCCAGGAGCGAGAAGTTGACCGTCATCAGCTCGACGATCGGCCGCAGACCGGCCATCGCCGCGCCGACCCCGGTGCCGACGATCGTGTTCTCGGAGATCGGCGTGTCCCGCACCCGCTTCTCGCCGAACTCGTCGAGGAGGCCCTCCGTGACCTTGAACGCGCCCTGGAAGACGCCCACGTCCTCGCCCATGACGAAGACGCCGTCGTCGCGGCGCATCTCCTCCGCCATCGCGTCTCGAAGCGCCTCGCGCATCCTCATCACGGCCATCGCTAGTCCCCGTCCTCCTCGGCAGGCTCGCCGTCGGCTTCCTCCTCGCCCGCGTCACCCTCGTTGCGGTCCTCCGTGTCCTGCCCCGGCCGGCGGCCGGTGGATGCCGCCTGGCCCGCGTAGGCGGCTCCCGCCTCGGCCAGCTCCTTGACCTCGCCGCCGGCGCCGACCTCGTGCTCCTCCTCGCCGCGGTGCGGCTGCGGCGTTCGCTCGTCGACGGCGTACCAGCCGGGGATCTGGTCGCCGAGCACGTAGAGGTTCTCGTAGAGCGACTCCAGCGGCGGCTCGGTCGAGCTGTCCGCGAACTCAACGGCCCCGAGCACCCGTTGCTCGATCCGCTCGCGCATGTCCTCGACCTCGTCCTCGGAGATCACGCCCTCGGACAGGAGCCGGTCGCGGAAGGTCTTCACCGGGTCCTTCTGCCGCCACTCCTCGACCTCCTCCTTGGTCCGGTAGACCTCGGGATCGGCGGCCGAGTGACCCCGGTAGCGATAGGTGAACGCCTCGACCAGGGTGGGGCGGCGATCCTCGCGGGCGATGCGGATGTGCTCGGTGACGGTCTCGCGGACCGCCAGCACGTCCATGCCGTCGCAGCGAACCCCCGGAACGCCCAATCCCTCGGCCTTCTTGGAGAAGTCGGTGACCGCCGAATGGCGCTCGACCGAGGTCCCCATCCCGTAGAGGTTGTTCTCGAGGATGAAGACCACCGGCAGCCGCCAGAGCGCCGCCAGGTTCATCGTCTCGCCGAAGTTGCCGGCGTTGGAGGCGCCGTCGCCGAACATGCAGACGGTCACCTCGTCGGTGCCCCGGTAATCGGAGGCGAGCGCCAGCCCGGCGGCCAGCGGGAGGTTGCCGCCGACGATCCCGTAGCCGCCCATGAAGCGCCGCTGGGCGTCGAAAATGTGCATCGAGCCTCCCCGGCCTCGCGAGGTTCCGTCCTCGCGCCCGAACAGCTCCGCCATCACGTGCTTCGGGTCGGTGCCCCGGGCGATCGCGTGGCCGTGGGTGCGGTAGGTCCCGATCAGGTAGTCGTCGTCGCGCATCACCGACGTCGTGCCGACGATCGTCGCCTCCTCGCCGATCGCCAGGTGGAGGAAGCCGCCGGCCTTCGCCCGCTGGTACTGGCGCCCCGCCTCCTCCTCGAAGCGCCGGATCAGCGCCATCGTCTCGAGCAGCTCCCGGCAGGTGTCCGGATCGGGAAGCGCGACCGCCGTCGCCTGCCTGCCGTCGCCGGCAATCTCGGGCTGCGCGGTTCTGGTGCTCTCCTCGGCCACCGCCGCGGACGATAACGCGTGCCCCGAGCGGGGTGGGGGCGCCGGCGCGATCAAGGCCCGCCCCGCAACGGTCGATACGCGCTGGAGAGGATCCTCGTGACCGCTCACGCGTCGATACCCCCTCCGGACGGGTCCACCGCCAACGCCCTCGGCAGGGCGCTGCTCGCCCGCTTGCGGGCAGGCGGAGGCTAGTGTGGCGCCGGCGCGGCGGGCCAATCGGTGCCGTTCTCAGGCTCGCGAGGGCGCTCAGCGCGCCGCTGCGACCGCCTCTTCGAGGCGGTCGTCGCCCCAGAACACCTCGCCGTCGACGAGCACGGAGGGCACCCCGCGCACGCCGAGGTCTCCGGCCCGCTCCGTGGCGGCGCGCAGCCGGTTCTTGATCCCTTGCCGCTCGACCGCGCCGAGCACCGCCTTCGGATGGAGCTCCGCGGCGGCCGCGGCGACGAGGACGTTGTCGGGCTCGCTCAGATCGCGCCCGGCGACGAAGGCCTGGCGGAACGCTGCCAGCGAGAACGAGACCACCCGTCCCGTCTCCTTCGCGAACGTGGCGGCCCGCATCGCGAGCAGGGTGTTCCCCGGGAACGGATCCGGCCAGCGAAACGCCGGCAGGCCGTAGGCGGAGGCCCGCCGCTCGCACTCGCGCATGCCGTCGGCCCGGCCGGGCCCGTTGGCCCAAGAGTCGCGCCCGAACCGCTTGAACAGCCCGCCGAGCAGGATGGGCTCCCACTCAGGCGGCTCACCCCTCGCTTCGGCGAACAGCGAGTTGACCCGCTCCGCCGCGAGGTAGGCGTAGGGCGAGCCGAGGTCGAAGTAGAAGACGGGCCGGCCGTCACTCATACGAGAGGAACTCGAGCAGCGAGCCGTCCGGATCGCGGAAGTAGAGGCTGACCGCGGGGCCGCGGGCCCCCTGGCGATCGACCGGGCCGAGCTCCACGTCGACCCGGTGCGAGCGCAGATGCTCGATCGCGCCCTCGATCGGCCCCTCCCAGACGAAGCAGATGTCGCTGCCGCCCGGCTTGACCGGCAGGGCGGCGAGGGGCTCGGGGCTCGACCCCGGGCCGTGGACGTTCAGCTGGGCGTTCGCGAGCCGGTAGGCCCATCTGCCCCGGTCGAGCTCGACGAGGTCCGCCCCCACAACGTCGCGGTAGAAGGCGTTCGAGCGCTCCCAGTCGGAGACCCCGATCACCACGTGGTCGAGGCCGGCGATCGCCACGGACGCCCCTACTGGTGGATTGCCCAGCCGTCCACCGCGCGGGCGGCGTCGAGGATCGCC
This sequence comes from Actinomycetota bacterium, assembly GCA_046728935.1. Taxonomy (GTDB): domain Bacteria; phylum Actinomycetota; class Thermoleophilia; order Solirubrobacterales; family 70-9; genus DATAFO01. The sequence continues at coordinate 3,438 of JBKPFS010000074.1, forward strand.
TCGGAGATCGTCGGGTGCGGATGGATGATGCGGCCGAGCTCCTGGTAGCCGCCCTCGAGCGCGATCGTGTCGACCAGCTCGCTGATCATGTCGCAGGCTCGGTTGCCGACGACGTGGGCGCCCAGGATCTCGCCGTACTCGGAGTCGGCGACGAGCTTGACGATCCCGTCGCGATCGTCGTAAACGGCCGATGCGCCGACCCCGCCGAGCTTCATCCTCCCCACCTTGACGTCCTTGCCGGCGTCCTTCGCCTCCTGCTCGGTCATCCCGACGCTGGCGACCTGCGGGTGGCAGAAGGTGGCGCCGGCGACCAGGTCGGGGTTGACCGGATGGGTCGGAACCCCGGCGATCGTCTCCGCCGCGACCACGCCCTCCTCCTGCGCCTTGTGGGCGAGCGCCGGGCCCCGGACCAGGTCGCCGATCGCGTAGACCTTCGGGTTCGAGGTCCGCTGGTACTCGTCGATCTCGACGCGGCCGCCGTCGCCCGTCCTGACCCCGGCGGCATCGAGCCCGAGCTCCTCCGTGTCGGGGGCGCGTCCACCCGCGATGCAGAGGTACTCGGCCTCGATCGCCTCGTCGCCGACCTTCGCCTTGACCGACTTCGACCCCACCTCGACGTCCGAGATCGGGATTCCGGTGAGCATGTTGATCCCCTGCTTCTTGAAGACCCGCTCCACCACCCTCGCGATGTCCTTGTCCTCGGCGGGGAGGATCTGGGGCAGCATCTCGATCAGGGTCACGTCGATGCCGTAGCGGATGTACGCCGAGGCGATCTCGGCACCCGATGCGCCGGCGCCGACGACGGCGATCGACTTCGGCAGCTCCGGGAGCGACCAGGCGCCCCAGGTGTCGACCACCCGGTCTCCCCACTCGACGCCCGGGATCGCCATCGCGACCGAGCCGGTGGCGAGGATCACGGCCCCCGCTTCGTGGGTCTCGTCGCCGACCTTGACATCGGCGCCGTCGGTCAACGACGCCCGGCCGTCGATCAGCGTCACCTTGTTCTTGTCCCAGAGCATCTTCACGCCGCCGGAGAGGGTCTCCGAGACCTTCGTCCGCCGTTCGGCCAGCGCCTTCCAGTCGAGGCTCGGCTTCTGGACCTTGATCCCGAGCTCGGCGCCGCCGTTGGCGACGTCGTCGAAGAGCTCCGCCGTGTAGAGCATGGTCTTCGCCGGGATGCAGGCGTAGTTCAGACAGCGTCCGCCGGGCTTGTCCATCTCGACGACCGCGGTGTTCACGCCGAGCTGGGCCGCGCGGATCGCGGCGTGATATCCCCCGGGGCCGCCGCCGATCACGATCACGTCAAATGCGTCAGCCATGCCAGCGACTCTATATATGTCTCATTCTCGCGGCAGGCGCTCGGGCATCTGGATCCGGGCCATCGCCTTGATCATGAAGTAGAACATCGCGCCCGCTGCTGCGATCACCACCAGCAGGGCGATCGCCTGAAGCGCTGTCGTCGCCTGCACCAGGCTCAGCGAGCCAACCACCAGCACGATCGCGAGCACCGCCTGATAGCCGAGCACGGCCCAGTACTTGGCATTCCACATCCCCCACGCCATCGCCCCGAGCAGAAGAATCGAGGGGGCAACCTGCAGGATGTTCGGACGCTCGGTCCCGAGTTCCACCCCGTCGTTCGAGAACTCGGTCACCTCGATGCCGGCGACGAAGGCGATGACGCCAAAGAGAGCGACCGCTGCGGAGATCACGGCGCCGACCGTGACCACTGTCGGACGCTCGTCCTCCGCAAGCGGCTCGAGCGCCTCGCGCGCGGCCCGGTTCCTCGCCTCCGATCGCTCGGCCATGGCGACCTGCCGGTCGACCGCCTCCTCACGGCGCTCGGCCGATCGCTCCTTCCGCTTCCGGCGTTCGGCCCGCCGCCGCTCGCGACGCGCCATCAGGACCGCGCCCCGACGCGCGCCTCGAGGGCGGCCTGCAGCTCCCGCGCCGCCGCCTCGGGGTCGGCCGCGTCGCGAATCGCGCGCACGACAACGATCCTCTCCGCCCCCGCGGCGACGACGTCGCCTACGTTCGAGGCGTCGATCCCGCCAATCGCGAACCAGGGGATGTCCGCAACGCGAGCCGCGTGCTCGATCAGCCCGAGCCCCGTTGCCGGCCGCCCCGCCTTGGTCGGCGTCTCCCAGACCGGCCCGACGCTGATCTGGTCGGGCCGATCATCACCCGTCGCCGCCGTGGCGGCGTCCACCTCGGCGGCCGAGTGGGTCGAGAGCCCCACGAGCGCCTCCGGGCCCGCGTCTCGACGGGCCTCGCGCACCGGAACGTCCTCCTGCCCAACGTGGACGCCGTCGGCGTCGGCGCCGCCCACCAGATCGGGTCTGTCGTTGAGGGTGAAGAGCGCCCGATGCCGGTCGGCGGCGTCGCGAAACGCGGGCGCAGCGGCAAGCAGTCCCTCCGCATCGAGGTCCTTGTCGCGCAGCTGGATCATGTCGACGCCGCCGCGCAGGGCGGCGTCGAGCAGCGGCTCCGGGTCGGCGCCGTTGGGGCGCGCATCGCACACGAAGTACAGGCGGGCCTCCTCCAGCGCGCGCCGGCGCGCGGCGCCCAGCGCCTCGTCGAAGGTCTGGAACAGGACGCCCTCGGCGACGCGGCCGTCGCGCAGCGATGCCAGCCAGCTGCCCGCGGCGTCGACCTCGAGCCCGCTCCCCCCGCCGCGCCCGCGGATCCGCGTGCGGGCCACCAGCCACCTGCCCGGCCCGAGGCGGACGTGCTCGATCTCCCAGTTCAGCTCCGTCCACGGCTCGACCACCTCGACGAAGGATCGGCGCAGCTCCTCGCGTCCGCGGTAGATGCCCCGCCATGGCGCCAGCGAGTTGCGCATGTCGACCACCACGCCCTCGTCCGCCAGCTCGAGCGCGGCGTCGATGTCGCCTCGAGTGAGGGCGGAGTAGTAGGCGCGGAGCACCTCGATCTCGGGGGCGGCCATCGCGCCAGAGGGTAGAGGCCGGGTCCTGGCCCACGCGAGCGCGGATTCGGGCGCGCGCGACCCCGGTACCATTGATGAAGAACGGGAGCCCTACCCGTGGGCTGAGAGGGCGGCAACGGGCCGCCGACCGTCTGAACCTGATCCGGGTAATGCCGGCGCAGGGATGGTGGCGCGGACCCCCCGCCCGGGAGAGGAGCACAAACCGTGCCCAACCGAACCGAGTCGAGGCTCGACGCGCTGATCGTAGGCGCCGGCGTGATCGGCCTCTCAAGCGCTTGGCGGGGCGCTCAGCGCGGCCTTCGGGTGCGCGTGCTCGAGCGCGCCGAGCCCGGCGCCGGAGCATCGGGGGTCGCCGCCGGCATGCTCGCCCCCGTCGGCGAGGCGACCTGGGGCGAGGAGCAGCTGCTTCGGATCGCGCTTCGCTCGCACGCGCTGTGGCCGGCGTTCGCGCGCGAGCTGGCTGCGGCCTCCGGCCTCGAGGTCGGATACCTGGAGCTCGGCTCCCTTCACGTGGCGCTCGACCGCGACGAGGCCGACGAGCTGCGCCGCCGGTTCGAGCTGATGGAGTCACTCGGCCTCGACGCCACCTGGCTTCGACCCGCCGACGCGCGGGCGCTCGAGCCCGGGCTCTCGCCGCAGTGCGCGGCGGGCGTGCACGCACCGCATGAGGCGGCGGTCGACCCCCGTCAGCTGCTGGAAGCGCTGCGGGCGGCGTGCTCGGGAGCCGGGGTGGAGCTGATCGCGGGCGCCGAGGTCTCGGAGGCGATCACGGACGGCGAGCGGATCGAGGGCGTCCGCACCGCCGACGGCGCCGAGCATCGCGCCCCGCGCACGGTCCTTGCAGCTGGAGCGTGGTCGGGCGCCGCACCATGGCTGCCCGAGGGGGGCCGTCCACCGGTGCGGCCCGTGAAGGGCCAGATCCTCACGCTCCACGATCCCTCGGGCCCGCCCTGCGAGCGGGTGGTGGCCTCCGAGCGCGTGTACATGGTGCCGCGCGCCGACGGGCGGCTGATCGTCGGCGCGACGGTCGAGGAGCAGGGGTTCGACACCCGGGTGACCGCGGGCGGCGTCCACGAGCTGCTTCGCGAGGCCTACCGCGCGCTGCCGGAGGTCGCCGAGCTCGAGCTGGTCGAGGCGGTCGCGGGGCTGCGCCCCGGCTCGCCCGACAACGCGCCGCTGATCGGTGCCGGAGCGCTCGAGGGCCTGGTGCTCGCCACCGGTCACTTCCGCAACGGCATCCTGCTCGCTCCCGTGACGTCGGAGGCGGTCGCGTCGCTCGTCGCCGGCGATCGCCCGGACCCCGAGCTCGCGGACTTCGCGCCGGGCCGATTCGAGCGCCAGGCGGTGGCCCGATGACGATCGAGCTGAACGGAGAGCGAGTCGAGTTGGACGAGGGCGCGCGCCTCAGCGACGCGGTCGCCGAGGCCGGCGCCGCCGACGCGCGCCGCGGCGTGGCCGTGGCCGTGGACGGCGAGGTGATCCCGCGAAGCGAGTGGGAACGGACCCCGCTGGCCGAGGGCCAGCGCGTGGAGGTCGTGGGGGCGATCCAGGGTGGCTGAGCGGGACTCATCGCTCATCGCTCGCGACGCGTCGCTCGAGACCGCGTTCGAGCTCGGCGACAGGACGTGGACGTCCCGCTTGATCGTGGGGACGGGCGGATTTCGTTCCCTGAGCCAGATGCAGCAGGCGCTCGAGGCCTCGGGGACCGAGATCGTCACCGTCGCGCTGCGCCGAGTCGATCCGCTCGCGCAGGGATCGGTGCTCGAGGTGATCGATCGCCTCGGCCTGTTCACGCTGCCGAACACCGCCGGCTGCTACACGGCGCGCGATGCGGTCCGCACCGCCCGGCTCGCCCGCGAGGCCCTCGACACGGAGTGGATCAAGCTCGAGGTGATCGGCGATGACCGCACCATGTTCCCCGACGCGGTCGAGTTGGTCGAGGCGGCCGAGAGCCTGGTGGGGGAGGGGTTCACGGTCCTCCCCTATACGAACGACGACCCGATCCTCGCCCGCCGACTCGAGGATGTCGGGTGCGCGGCAGTGATGCCCCTCGGCTCGCCGATCGGGTCGGGCTCGGGGATTCGCAACCCGTACAACGTGCGGATGATCGCCGAGCAGGCGACGGTGCCGGTGATCCTCGACGCCGGCATTGGCACGGCGTCGGACGCGACGCTGGCGATGGAGCTCGGGTGCGACGGGGTCCTGCTCGCGAGCTCGATCGCACGCGCCGCGGATCCGCAGGCGATGGCTCGGGCGATGCGAAAGGCGGTCGAGGCCGGGTACGAGGCGCGCCGCGCGGGCCGCAGCCCCCGCCGCCTCCACGCCGAGGCCTCCACCCCCGAGGAGGGGCTGGCGGAGCTCGAGTGAGCGTCGATACGCGCCACCCGGGTAGCTAACTCGGCGATGGCAGAGCTCGTCCTCGGGCCGGTGTTGCGTTACGTCGGGGAGACCGAGGCAACCGTCTGGGTGGAAACAGACGCCCCGTGCGAGGTAGAGCTCCGAGCCGCGCGCGGCCCGGCATTCCGCGCCAACGAGGAGACGTTTTGCGTCGCCGGCCATCACTACGCCCTCGTCGTCGCGACCGGCCTCGATCCGGGCACCACGTACGAGTACGAGGTTGCGCTCGATGGCGAGTCGCGCTGGCCGCCGCCGGCCTCGGAGTTCCCACCGAGTGCTATTCGGACGTTCGCGGGAATGGGCCCGGTCCGGATCGCATTCGGGTCCTGCCGGGTCGCGCTCCCGCACCGGCGCCCGTACACGCTTCCCAAGGACGAGGACGATCGGGGTCGCGAGTTCGACGCGCTGTACACGCTTGCCCACGAGCTCTGGGGTCGCCCGCGCGAGACCTGGCCGGACGTTCTGCTGCTGCTGGGGGATCAGGTCTACGTGGACGAAGGGTCGCCCGCGGTCCGCGACTTCATTCGCTCTCGTCGCGACACCCGCCGGCCGCCCGGGGAGGAGGTGCTCGACTACGAGGAGTACAGCCGCCTCTACTGGGAGTCCTGGGGAGACCCAGTGATCCGCTGGCTGCTCTCGACGGTGTCGTGCTCGATGGTGATCGACGACCACGACGTGCATGACGACTGGAACATCTCCCGTGCGTGGGTGGAGGACATGCGGCGCCAATCGTGGTGGGAGGAGCGTGAGGCGTCCGCGCTCGCCTCCTATTGGGTCTACCAATTCATCGGCAACCTGTCGCCTCGCGCGCTCGGCGAGAACGACGTCTACGAGGACGTGCGCGGACTCGAGGATGGCGCCGAGCGACTTCGCAGGTTCGCCGATCGCGAGCGGGAGCGCAGCGATGCGGAGCGGTGGAGCTACTGCCGCGATCTGAATGGCAGCAGGCTGATCGTGATCGACGCCCGGGCAGGGCGTGTACTGGAGGAGGGGAGCCGCGACATCCTCGACGAGGCGGAGTGGGACTGGCTGGAGGAGCACATAGCCGGGGAGTGGGACCACCTGCTGATCGGTAGTTCGGATCCGTTCCTGCTTGCGCCCGGCCTGCACCACATCGAGTCGTGGGGCGAGGCGCTGGTCGAGAGGGCGTGGGGCCCCCTGGTTGCGCCCTGGGCCGAGAGGCTGAGGCGCGCGCTCGACTTCGATCACTGGGCGGCCTTCCGGCGCTCCTTCGACCGGTTGGTGAGGATGCTGGAGGATCATGGCTCGGGCGGACATGGGCGCCCTCCCGCGTCGATCGGATTTCTGTCTGGCGACGTACATCACGCATATCTGGCGGAGATCGGCTTTCCGCGTTCGGCCGGGGTGCGCAGCGCGGCGTGGCAAGGGGTGTGCTCGCCGTTTCGTAATGCCCTCAACCGGCACGAGCGGCTGACGATCAGGTTCGGTAACTCACGCTTCGGCGCCCGCGTGGGCCGGTTGTTGGCGGCCGCAGCGGGCGTGGCCTCGCCGGGCATCGGCTGGCGCCTTGTCGAGGGCCCTTTCTACGACAACCAAATCGCCACGGTGGCCCTCGATGGTCGGGCCGCGTCGTTGAAGCTCGAACGTACCACCGGCGATCCGAGTCTGGACAAGCGCCAGCTGGTCACCTCGTTCGAGCGGCGGATCGTCTGATCTCGCCCGCTGCGGCGCTTACGCCCCTGTCTCCACCGGGTTTCCGTCCCGGCGCCAGCTACCCACTCCACCGGCTGCGACGTGGAGCACGCGGTCGAAGCCCTGCCGTTGAAGGATCGAGGCGGCGAGGCCGCTGCGCTTGCCACCGCTGCAGATCGTCGCGATCTGCCGGTCGGTGGGCAGTTCCGCGAGCCTCGCGGAGAGCTCGGCGTAGGGAATGTGGCGCGACCCCGGGATGTGAGCGGCGGAGTACTCGTCGTCGTCGCGCACGTCGAGGACGAGGGGAGCGTCCTCGCCTTCGAGTCGTTCGGCCAGGGCCGTCGGGTCGATCGCCTCCAGGCGCTGGATCTGCCTCTGCTCTGAGCGCCAAGCGGTCATCCCGCCGGCGAGGAAGCCGCGCACGCGCAGTCCCACCGCGGCGAGCAGCTCGGTCGCCTCGAGTTCGTAGCCGTCAGACGCCGCGACCACGATCAGCTTGGCGTCGGGAGGCACCACCGTGGCGACCTTGGTCGCGAAGCCGGTGTCGTGGGCCGAGCTCGAGATCGCGCCGGGGATGTGCGCCTCGTCGAACTGCTCGTTGGTGCGCGCGTCGATGACGAACGCGCCATCGGCGATCGCGGCCTCGACGCCATGTGGGGTCAGGGGAGTGGGCGGGCCGAGCCCCTCGATCAGCGGCCCCCGGTTCAGGGCGACCACCTGCTCCACGTTCGGAGGCCGATCGCCGAGCGTGGCGACCGCGTCGGCGACGAAGTCCTGCTCGCTGGAAAAACGGAGGGCGCGGTTGTGCGCGAGCTCGAAGCCGATCGTCGACGAGCTCTTGTGGTCGATGCCGGCGGTGCCGCAGAGCGAGCCGCCGAGATGGCCTGGCCAGACCTCGACGCTCGCGGGCAGGGTGAAGAGGCGATCGTGCAGCGAGTGGAAGATCCCCGCCGCGCCGTCGCGCGGCTCGATCGCCAGATCGGGGCGGGCGACGTCGCCGACAAACAGAGAGTCGCCGGTCAGCACGGCCCAGGGCTCGTCCCCACGGCCGGCGTCGCGCAGGAGGAAGGAGGCGTGCTCGGGGCGGTGTCCCGGGGTGTGAAGCGCCTCGATCTCCACCTCTCCGAGGCGGAGTCGCCAGCCGTCCGAGATCGGCTCGTGGGGGTACTCGGCCTCAGCCTGCTCATGGACGTGGATGGTCGCTCCGGTGGCGCGGACGAGGCGGCCGTGGCCTGAGACGTGGTCGGCGTGGTTGTGGGTCTCGAGGACATGCTCGATGCGCACGCCGTGCAGGCGCGCCAGCCGAAGGTAGGGCTCGATGTCCCACTGCGGGTCGACCACGGCCGCGACCCCCGCGTCGACGTCGCCCACCAGATAGGAGGCGCACCCGAGGTCCTCGTGGACGATCTGCCGGAAGAGCATCGGATGGATTGTCCTCGACGGCAGCGGCCGGCGGCTCGCGCCTGTCCCTGATCAGGGCGCCAGCGGCGCGCCCGCAGTCCGATGGAGGCCCGAAAGGCATCTGCTACCCTGCCCGGCCACTTTTACAACTAAATCAATCAAGAAAGGTAGGAAAGGAGTAAGGTGAACGCAATGCGCTTCTTCAAGAAGCTTCGCCGCGGTGGGGCCGCGGGCGCCGGACGCGCGTACGCGCGGCCCCGCGGCGGCGTCAGGCTCGCCCTCGCGGCGGTGCTAGCGGTCGGCCTCGCGGGAGCGGTGGCCGCCTGCGGTGACTCGTCGGAGGGGAGCGACGGCAGCATCGACTTGGTCGCGTACTCGACCCCCGAGGAGGTCTACACAGACGCCCTCGAGCCGGGGTTCAACGAGACAGACGAGGGCGATGGAGTCACGTTCAAGGGCTCCTTCGGCTCGTCCGGCGACCAGTCGCGCGCGGTTGAGGCCGGGCAGCCGGCCGACGTCGTGCACTTCTCGCTCGAGCCCGACATGACCCGACTGGTCGACGCCGGGATCGTCGCCGACGATTGGGATCAGAACGAGTACGACGGCATCGTCGAGGACTCGGTCGTCGTGTTCGTAACCCGTCCGGGCAACCCGAAGGGCGTCGAGGACTGGGACGACCTGGTGAGCGGCGACGTCGAGGTGATCACGCCGAACCCGTTCACCTCGGGAGGCGCACGGTGGAACCTGATGGCCGGCTACGGCAACAAGGTGCTCACCGAGGGCGCCTCGGAGGAGGAGGGGCTCCAGTACCTCTCCGACCTGCTGGCAAACGTGCCGGTTCAGGATGAGAGCGCGCGCGATTCGCTTGGGACGTTCCTCGGCGGCAAGGGCGACGTGTTGCTCGCCTACGAGAACGAGGCAATCGCCGCGCAGGACGCGGGCGAGGATGTCGAGTACACCGTCCCCGACTCGACGCTGCTGATCGAGACGCCGATCGCCGTGACGGAGGACGCGGACGACGCGGCGCAGCCGTTCGTCGACTACCTGTACACCGACGAGGCCCAGCAGCTTTGGGCTGACAACGGCTACCGGCCCGTGGTCGAGTCGGTCCTGAAGCAGAACGCCGACAAGTTCCCGACGCCGCCCGACCTGTTCACGATCGACGACCTCGGGGGCTGGGACACGGTCGCGGCCGACTTCTTCGATCCGGAGCAGGGCAAGGTCGCCGCGATCGAGCAGGACCTGGGGGTGGGCACCGAGTGAGCAATGGGGCGGTAGCCACAGCCGAGACTCCCTCGAGGCCGGGCCTTAGGCTCGGCCTCGGGGGCCCCGGGCTCACCCGTGGGCTGGTCGTCGGCTACATCAGCCTGATCGTCCTGATCCCGCTCGCCGCCGTGGTCGCGAAGTCGTTCGACCTCGGCCTCGAGTCGTTCTGGGATGACGTCACCTCGCCGCAGGCGGTCGCCGCGCTGAAGCTGACGCTGATCGCCTCCGCCATCGTGGTGGCGATCAACGCGGTCGCCGGGACGATCATCGCCTGGGTGCTCGTGCGCGACGAGTTCCCCGGCAAGAAGTACGTCAACTCGATCATCGACCTGCCGTTCGCGCTGCCGACGATCGTCGCCGGGATCACGCTGATCGCCCTCTACGGCGACAACGGGATCCTGGGGCTCTCGGGGGTTTCGTTCACCCGCGTCGGCGTGGTGATGGCGCTCCTGTTCGTGACGCTGCCGTTCGTGATCCGCTCGGTGCAGCCGGTGCTGCTCGAGCTCGACACCGACATGGAGGAGGCTGCCGCGTCCCTGGGCGCGCGGCCGCTGACCGTCTTTCGCCGCATCATCCTCCCCAACCTCAGCCCGGCGATCTTCTCGGGGGTCGCGCTGGCATTCGCGCGCTCGATTGGAGAGTTCGGCTCGCTCGTGCTGATCTCGGGGAACATCCCGTTCAAGACCGAGGTCGCCTCGGTCTTCATCTTCAGCCAGATTCAGAGCGACCGCGAGGTCACCGCGGCGGCGGTGTCCGTCGTCTTGCTCGCGATCGCCCTCGTGGTCCTGCTGCTGATCAGCTTCGCCTCGCGAAGGAGCCTGCGTCATGCCGCGCGCTAGCGAGGCGGGGGCGAAGACCCACATCGTCCAGGGCGGCCGGCTGGCTCGCTACGGCCTGCGCACGTTCGCCCTCGGGTACCTGGGGCTGCTGCTGATGGTCCCGGTGATGCTGATCTTCTACAAGGCGTTCGAGGACGGGTTCGTGCACGCGTGGGAGTCGGTGACGACGGCCGACGCGCTGCACGCGTTCTACCTCACGCTGCTGATCGCGGCGATCGCGGTGCCCCTGAACACGATCTTCGGCATCGCCTGCGCGATCGTGCTCGTGCGGCACAACTTCCGGGGCAAGGCGATCCTGAACGCGGTCATCGACCTGCCGTTCGCCGTCTCGCCCGTCGTCATCGGGCTTTCCCTGGTGCTCGTCTACGGCAGCGTCGATGGCTGGTTCGGCCCCTGGCTTGCGGATCAGGGAATCCGCGTGATCTTCTCGGTGCCGGGGATGGTCCTGGCGACGATCTTCGTCTCGCTTCCGTTCGTCGTCCGCGAGGTCGTGCCGGTGCTCCAGGAGATCGGCGACGAGCAGGAGGAGGCGGCCAGCACCCTGGGCGCATCCGGATGGCAGACCTTCTGGCGAATCACGCTGCCCTCGATCCGCTGGGGCGTGACCTACGGCGTCGTGCTGGCAACTGCACGGGCGCTGGGCGAGTTCGGGGCCGTCGCGGTGGTCTCGGGGAAGATCACCGGCTCGACGCAGACGGCGACGCTGCTGGTCGAGGAGTACTACGAGCACTTCAACGTCGCCGGTGCCTATGCAGCAGCGCTGGTGCTCGCCGTGCTCGCGCTGCTGACCCTGTTCGCAATGAACTTCATCCAACGGCGGGATCGCAAGATCGTCGCGCCGAGCACGGTGGCGGAGCCCGCCCTCGCCGCAGCCGGCGCCGGAAAGGAGACCCTCTGATGAGCATCGTGGTTGAGAACGCGACCAAGCGCTTCGGCGACTTCGTCGCCCTGGACGACGTTTCGATCGAGGTCAGGGATGGGTCTCTGACCGCGCTGTTGGGCCCGAGCGGGAGCGGCAAGTCGACGCTGCTGCGCGTGATCGCCGGGCTCGAGGAGCCGGACGGCGGCCGGATCGTGATCTCGGGCGAGGAGATGACGCGGGTGCCGGTGCAGAACCGCAACGTGGGTTTCTGCTTCCAGCACTACGCCGCCTTCAAGCACATGACGGTGCGCGACAACGTGGCCTTCGGCCTTTCGATCCGCAAGAAGCCCAAGGCGGAGATCTCAAGGCGGGTGGGCGAGTTGCTGCGCCTGGTCCAGCTCGAGGGGTTCATCGATCGCTACCCGTCGCAGCTCTCGGGCGGCCAGCGCCAGCGGATGGCGCTGGCGCGGGCGCTCGCGGTGGAGCCGAAGGTGCTGCTCCTCGACGAGCCGTTCGGGGCCCTCGACGCGCGAGTGCGGACGGAGCTTCGGCGATGGTTGCGCCGCCTCCACGAGGAGGTGCATGTGACGACGATCTTCGTCACCCACGACCAGGAGGAGGCGATGGACGTCGCCGAGCAGATCGTGGTCATGAACGAGGGCCGGGTGGAGCAGGCGGGTTCGCCGAGGGACCTCTACGACCATCCGGCGACGGAGTTCGTGATGAGCTTCGTTGGCACGACGAACCGGATCGGCTCGCTGCTCGTGCGTCCTCACGATGTCGAGATCCGTCACGTTCCCGGGCCGCGCGCCGAGGAGGCGATGATCGAGCGGATCGTCCATCTCGGGTTCGAGGTGCGGGTCGAGATGACGCTCGCGGACGGCCATCCACTGATCGCGCAACTGACGCGCCTTCAGGCCGAGGAGCTCGAGCTGGCGGACGGCCAGATCGTCTACGCCTCGCCGAGCCGGGCCAAGGTGTTCGACGGGAACGGCGAACCGCGGACGGAGGAGCTGGCGCTGGCGTAGGCGCCAGCCGCCCGCTCAGCGGAGGTCGCGCGGATGGAGCTCGCCGACCTCGTAGCCTGGCTGATGCTCGCGCTGCTGATCGGGTGGATCGGGATCGTGCTCTGGGCGACGTATGCCCAGCTTGTGGCCGAGACGCGCTAGGCGGGAGAAGCAGAGGGCGGACGGCTCAGCGCGGGCGGACGTCGGGATGCTCGGCGAGGCCGCGGATCGGCTCCGGGAGATCGCCCGCCACGAGATCGGCGAGCGTGACCGACTCAAGCACCTGGCGGATGTTCGCGCTCAGCGCCAGCCAGACGTCCTCTAACGCCTTCGCGTCGCCGGCGTACTCGAGCTCGTCGGCCGGCTCGCCCCGCACGGTCGCGAGCGGCCCCTCGACTGCGCGGATGATCTCCGCGATCGTGATGTCATCGGCGGGTCGGCCGAGCCAGTAGCCGCCCTCCGCGCCCCGCCGCGCGTTGACCAGGTTGTGGTGGCCGAGCTCGTTCAGGATGCTGTCGAGGAAGCGCGGCGGGATCCGCTGCGCTGCGGCCGCCACCTCGGCCTTGATCGGCTTCACCTCCGACCCGCGAGCCAGCTCGATCATCACCCGCACCGCGTAGTCCGCCTTCGCCGAGACCCTCACGCCGCCGCATTCTGTCGGACAAGTGGGCGAGGCGACGAGGCTACGATCCCACCGGGCCTCTAGCTCAATTGGCCGAGCAGCACCCTTTTAAGGTGACGGATCCGGGTTCGAGTCCCGGGGGGCCCACTTCTGGCATCTGGGGACTTTGTTCGGATATGCCGAAAAAAAAGCGCCAGGTCCGGTCCCTACCCCTCGAACGGCGGCGCCTCGCCCCAGCCCCAACGGGGCACCGGTGCGTGCTCGAAGACCTCGGCGCCCGGCTGGGAGTTGTGCATCGCCAGTCGCGTGGCCCACTCGACGTAGCCAACGAAGGCCGAGCGGAACTCGGGGTCGTCCGGGAGTTCGGCGTCGTCGGCGGCGAGGCTCATCAACGAGGCGAAGCGGAAGCGCTGCTCGGGCGTGATCCCGAGAGGCCGGTGCTTGGCGAGCATGGCCTCGTAGCCGCCCAGCTCCTCCGTGTAGCGGGCAGGGCCGCCGAACACCTCGCACCACCATGCCGTGACGTGGTCGCGATGCTCCCCGCTGACCCCGCCGGGGAAGAGCGGCGAGAGCAGGTCGTCCTTCTCCACCCGGTCATAGAACGCGTCCATCAGGCGGCGAAACGCTTGCTCGCCCCCCGCCCACTCATAGAGCGTTGGTGTGCTCTCCCGGGCCTCGGCCACACGCGGAATCTAGCCAAGTGGATTCCGAGCGCTCCTAGAATCGAGGCGAGATGACCGCGCGTGGCATCGACTGGAGCCTCGCGCTCTTGGCTTCCTTGCTCTTCGCCAGCGGGCTCGGCACCTGGTTCGCAGGCGACGAAGACGACGCGTGGGTCTTCGCCGCCCACGGGATTGCCGGCGCGTCGCTCGCCATCCTGCTCGTCTGGAAGCTGCGCCGCGTCTGGCGCCGCATCGCGCATCCCGAGAACTGGGACCGTCGGACGGTGGCCAGCGCCGGCGCCCTTCTCCTCGTCGCCGCGACGCTCACCTCCGGCTGGCTGTGGGTGAGCGCCGGCGCGATCTACGCCGGCGGCTTCAGCCTCCTCGCCTGGCACGCCGCCCTCGGCGGCGCCCTCACGCTCGTCGTCCTCGTCCACCTGGGCCTACGGGCGAAGCGCCCGCGCCGTCGCGACTTCCTCGGCCGCCGGCAACTCCTCGAGGGCGCTGCGATCGCCGGCGCGGGCGTCGTCGCCTGGCGCCTCCAGGGCGCCTTCAACGCGCTCCTGGACCTTCCGGGCGAGCGCCGCCGCTTCACCGGCTCCTACGAAGCCGACTCCTTCCAAGGGAACTCCTTCCCGACCACGTCCTGGGTCGCCGACGACCCCCGCCCACTCGATGCCGGCTCCTACGCGCTCCGCGTCGACGGCCTCGCGGATCGTCCCCTCGAGCTCTCGCTGGACGACCTCGACGCCGGCGACGAGCTGACCGCCACGCTCGACTGCACAGGCGGCTTCTACTCCACCCAGCGCTGGTGCGGCATCACCGTCGGCCGCCTCCTAGACCGCGTCGGGCCGACCAGCGACGCTCACCACCTGCGGGTGATCTCTCACACCGGCTACCGCTGGAGCTTCAGCCTCGCCGACGCGCGCGAGCTGCTGCTCGCGACCCAGGTCTCAGGCGAGCGGCTCAGCCACGACCACGGCGCGCCGCTCCGTCTCGTCGCCCCCGGCCGGCGCGGCTTCCAGTGGGTGAAGTGGGTGACTCGCCTCGAGCTCTCGGCCGACCCGGACTACGCCGCCCCGGCCTCGACCATTTGGTCCAGCTTCACCGCCGAGGGCCGCGGCAACGCCTGACCCCGAGGGGCGCCACGTCACGCGAGCCTTAGGCCGAGCCGACTGCCTGCTCGCGCACCTCGTCCAGCACGACCCGACCGCCGATCTCGACCATGCCGTCGCCGGCGGGTCGCGCGAAGATCAGCGAGCCCCCGCCCTGGCGGATCTCGATCGGATGCCCAAGCTGG
>JBKPFS010000075.1:0-8272 GCA_046728935.1 Actinomycetota bacterium
CCTGCTCAGCTACAACTTCGATCGCGCCCACACCGGGCGGCTGACGAGGGGGCGGGTGCCCGCGGATATCGTCTTCGGCGCCCGCAAGACGAGGACCGTGAGATGAGCGAGAAGTGTCGCTACATCTCGGGGTTAGCGCACACTAGTCGGACTCGAGCGCGCTGAACGCGGCGATGAGCCGCGATTGCTCGCCGGGCGGCAGCTCGTCCTCGAAGATCATCACCGCGTTGCCGCGCCTCGACGCCCTCGAACCGAAGGGCTTTCAGTCACTGGCGGCCAGCAGCGCGCCCAGGCGTCGCTCGAGCTCCGTGGCGAGGGAGTCGCGGATCGGGCCCTCGGCGGTGCGCTCGACCA
This sequence comes from Actinomycetota bacterium, assembly GCA_046728935.1. Lineage (GTDB taxonomy): Bacteria > Actinomycetota > Thermoleophilia > Solirubrobacterales > 70-9 > DATAFO01. The sequence goes on from JBKPFS010000075.1 coordinate 355, forward strand.
GCTGCTGGAGGAAGCCCTCCACGATCACGCGCTTGGCCTCGGCCTCGCCGACCCCGCGAGCACGCAGGTAGAAGAGCTGCTCGGCGTCGACCTGGGCGATGGCGGCCGCGTGCGTGCAGCGCACGTCGTCGGCCTCGATCTCGAGGCCCGGGATCGCGTCGGCGTGGGCGCGATCGGAGAGCAGCAGGTTGCGGCTCTCCTGGAAGGCGTCGGTGCGCTGGGCGCCGGGGTCGACCCGGATCATCCCCCGCCAGACGGCCGTGGCGCGCTCGCCGAGGACGCCGCGGAAGGCGAGGTCGGAGTTTGTGTCCTCGGCGGCGTGCTCCTGGGTGGTGTCGTAGTCGAGGTGCTGGCTGCCGCCGCCGGCGTAGGCGCCGGTGACGCGCGCGCTCGAGCCGCGCCCGACGAGCTTGGTCTCCATCCGCACCTTGCCGCGCGCCGAGCCGAAGCCGAGCGCCACCCACTCGAGGCTTGCGTCCCGGTCCACCTCCGCTCGCTGGGTCGCGAACACCCAGCTGCGATCCGAGAGGTCCTGCTGGCAGATGTAGCGGAGCGTCGCCCCCTGCCCCACGATCAGCTCGACGACGCCGTTGAAGAGCCCCTCGCCTTCGGAGGTGTAGCGCTCCCAGACCTCGGCCTCGGCGCCCTCCTCGAGCACGATGAGCGCCCGCCAGTTGAGCGCCAGGTCGCCGTCGCCGGCGATCGTCAGCCGCACGGGCTCGGCCAGCCGAGCTCCGCGGGGCACGTAGACGAGCACGCCGTCGCGCCAGGCGGACTCGTTGCGGGCCACGAAGGGGTCATCGGCGGGGACCACCGAGCCGTAGCGGTCGCGAACTACGTCGCCGAGCCGCGCCGCCGCCTCGGCGAGCGGCATCACGACCGGCGGGCCGTCCGCGACGTCCACGCCGTCCTCCATGCCATCGACCCTCGCTATCCCCTGGGCGAAGCCGTCGATCTCGAGCCCGGAGAGGTCGGTGAACTCCCAGCCCTTCTGCTTCGGACCGGGTAGCTCGAGCTTGCGGGCGAGCGTCTTCGCCCGGTCCCGCCGCTCGCTCAGCCAGTCCGGTTCTACCTGGTGGGGAGCAGCCGCGCCATCAGCCAATCGAGCCCTCCATCTGGAGCTCGATCAGCCGGTTCATCTCCACCGCGTACTCCATCGGGAGCTCCTTGGTGATCGGCTCGATGAACCCGTTGACGATCATCTTCGACGCCTCCTCCTCGTCCAGCCCATGGGCCTGGAGGTAGAAGAGCTGCTCCTCGCCCACCTTGGAGACGGAAGCCTCGTGGCCGACGTTGGCGTCGTTCTCGTCGATGCGGATCGTCGGATAGGTGTCGGAGCGCGAGTCCTCATCGAGCAGGAGGGCGTCGCAGACGACCTTGGAGCGCGCCTCGGTCGCGCCCTTGCCCACCTCGAGCAGGCCGCGATAGGTCGCGCGGCCGCCGTCCTTGGAGATCGACTTCGAGAACACCGACGAGGTGGTCCTCGGAGCGGCGTGGATGATCTTTCCGCCCGCGTCCTGGTGCTGGCCCTTGCCGGCGAACGCGATCGAGAGGATCTCCCCGTGGGCCCGCTCACCGAGGAGGTAGATCGAGGGGTACTTCATGGTCAGCTTCGACCCGAGGTTGCAGTCGACCCACTCCATGGTCGCGCCCTCCTGCGCGATCGCCCGCTTGGTGACCAGGTTGTAGACGTTCTGGGACCAGTTCTGGACGGTCGTGTAGCGGACGCGGGCGCCAGGCTTGGCGATGATCTCGACCACGGCCGAGTGGAGCGAGTCCGTCGAGTAGACGGGCGCCGTGCAGCCCTCGATGTAGTGCACGTCCGAGCCCTCCTCGGCGATGATCAGGGTGCGCTCGAACTGGCCCATGTTCTCCGTGTTGATCCGGAAGTAGGCCTGGAGCGGCATCTCGACCTTGACGCCCTTCGGGACGTAGACGAACGAGCCGCCCGACCACACAGCCGAGTTGAGGGCCGCGAGCTTGTTGTCGTTGGGCGGGATGACCGTCGCCCAGTGCTCCCGAACGATGTCCTCGTGCTCGCGCAGGCCCGAGTCCATGTCAAGGAAGATCACGCCCTGCTTCTCGAGGTCCTCGCGAACCTGGTGGTAGACGACCTCGGACTCGTACTGAGCGCCGACGCCGGAGAGGAACTTGCGCTCCGCCTCCGGGATGCCGAGCCGGTCGAACGTCTTCTTGATGTCCTCTGGAACGTCGTCCCAGTCCCGGCTTGCCTTCTCGGACGCACGGACGAAGTAGTGGATGTTGTCGAAGTCGATCTGGCCGAGGTTCCCGCCCCAGGTCGGGGTCGGGCGCTGCATGAAGTGCTCGAGCGCCTTGACCCGGAACTCACGCATCCACTCGGGCTCGTCCTTGTACTCGGAGATCGAGGCGACAACCTCGAGCGAGAGGCCCTTCGGCGCCTTGTAGACGTAGCCGCCCTCCGGATCGTGGAAGCCGAACCGCTCCAGGTAGTCGCGGCCGATCTCCTTCAGGTCACGCTCCTCGTCGGTGAGCTGCTTCCCAGGGGCGATGGTGGTGTCGGGCGTTGCCATTTGGGCTCTAGATCTCCAGCTTCACTTCGTCGCCGTCCACGCGCACCTCGAAGATCTCGACGGGCTGGTAGGCGGGAAGGGTCTTCGGACGGCCGGTGCGCAGATCGAACAGCGAGCCGTGTCGTGGACACTCCACGGTACAGGAACCCGCGTCGAACTCACCCTCCGCGAGCGGCCCGTCGTCATGCGAGCAGCGATCCTCGATCGCCACGAGCGCGCCGCCGCAGTTGAAGACGCCGATCTTGCGACCGTCGACCTCGACCAGGCGCATCGCGCCGTCGGGCAGCTCGTCGAGCGAGCACACGGTGATTGGGTTGGTGGCGGTCGTCACTTATTCCTACCTCCGAAGTCGGATTTTAGCGAGGACCCTTGATCCCACCTCGGCCGGTCGGATGCCTCCGCGATCGCTTGAAGATGGTCGCCGTCGACTGACGGCTCTAGCTAGATCTTCTCCGCCTCGGCGGGGTCGCCGGGGAGGCCCTCTTCCTCCCAGTCGGCGGCGTCGCCGAGCGCGGCCGATTTGATCACCTTGAGCCCGAGCAGCGCGCACTTGATGCGCGTCGCCGAGATGTCGATGCCGAGCAGGTCGAGGACGAACTCCTTGTCGAGGCGCAGCAGCTCCTCGCGGGTCTTGCCCGCGAGCTCCTCGGTGAGCATCGACGTCGCGGCTGTCGAGATCGCGCAGCCCTTGCCCTCGAACGTCACGTCGGCGACCCGCCCCTCGTCGTCGAGCGTGATGAACACGTGCTGCTCGTCGCCGCAGAACGGGTTCACGTCCTCGAACTCGAGGTCGAAGGCCTCGGGCCGGCCGAAGTTCCGCGGCCGCTTGTAATGCTCGAGGATGTTCTCGCGATAGAGCTGCTCGTCCATTGGATCGAGCGTAGCGATCGGCTCCACCGGGGACGGCTCGGAGCGCTTGCGCGCCGCGCCTGGCGTGGATAGGGTCGCCTGACCAGTGAGCAAGCCCGACGGATCGGGCGGAGGGAGCGAGTATGAATCGTCGATTCAAGGCCCTGACCGGGGCGGGCATTTCGCTCGGCGCAGTGCTCGCCGCGCCGGCGGTCGCCGAGGCGGAGGACATCACCGTCACGAACCTGAACGAGGGCGGCAGCGGGAGCCTGCGCGACGCGGTCGAGGAGGCGGATCTCGATCCGGACAGCGACCGCATCCTCTTCGCGTCGAGCCTCTCCGGCACGATCGAGCTCGCCGACGACCTCATCCGCATCGATTCGCCGATGGAGATCCTCGGCCCGGGAGCGCGGACGCTGACCGTGGATGCCACCCCCGGCGCCGGGCGGGCCTTCACCGTCTACGCAGGCGCTGGCGAGGAGGCGGTGATCTCGGGGCTGACTGTGAACGGCGCCTCCGGATATGCATACGGCGGCGCGATCTTCCACGGCACCGGCGCACTGACGATCGAGAGGTCCACGATCACCGGCGGCGAAGCGAGCAGTGGCGGCGGTCTGTGGAACGCGAGCAACGGCGACGGCACCACGATCATCGAGTCCACGATCTCCGGCAACACCGCGACGCTGGACGGGGGCGGGTTCTACAACGACGACGACGACCTCGAGGTCCGGAACTCGACCATCTCGGGCAACGAGGCGGGGGACCAGGGCGGCGGCGGCTACCTCAAGGTGTCCGACCCCAGCACCGTGCTGATCGCGAACTCGACCGTGACCGAGAACGAGGCGGCGTCCAACTTCGGCGGCGGCGGCCTCTACGAGAACACCAGCGGCGCGACGATCCGCGGCTCGATCATCGCCAACAACAGCGACGGCGACGGCAGCGCCCCCGACCTCGACGACGGTGTCTGGGCCACCTCGTTCAGCCTGATCGGCGATACGACGGGCGCCGTCATCGTGGACGACGGCGGCAACGTGCTGGACGTCGGCGCGAACCTGGCGCCGCTCGCGAACAACGGCGGGCCCACGAACACTCACGCGTTCAAGGGCAGCCCGGCGCGGAACGCCGGTCCCGGGGACGCGCCGCCCCACGATCAACGCGGCGCGCCCCGCAAGGGCCAGCCCGACATCGGCGCCTACGAGCTCACCAAGTGCAAGGGCGTGGCCGTGAACTTCGTCGGCACCGACGGCAAGGACAAGTTCAGGGGCACCAAGAAGAAGGACGGCATGCTCGGGCTGGAGGGCAACGACGTGCTGAAGGGCAAGAAGGGCAAGGACGGCCTCTGCGGCGGGCCCGGCAAGGACAAGCTGAACGGGGGCCCTGGCAAGGACAAGCTGAACGGCGGCCCGGGGAAGGACAAGCTCAAGGGCGGGCCGGGCAAGGACAAGCTCGTCGGCGGCCCGGGAAAGGACAAGGAGATCCAGTAGGCGACGGCTGCAGCCTTTTCGGACCCATAGGTCAGAGAATGCTGCAGTCGCCGGCTCGAGGCCGCGCTAACCGAGCCCGAACACACGCCGCGCGTCGTGGAGCCCCTCGACGAGGCGGTCGACCTCGTCGGGAGTCGTGTAGACGCCGAAGCTCGCGCGGGTGGTGGCCGGGACGCCGAGGCGGTCCATCAGCACCTGCGCGCAGTGGTGGCCGGCGCGCAGGGCGACGCCGTGGCGATCGAGGATCTCCGCGACGTCGTGGGCGTGCACGCCCTCGAGCTCGAAGGAGACCGGCCCGATCCGGTCCGGCCCGCGTGGAGGGCCGAACACCCGCAGGTCGGGAACCTCGACCACGCGGCCGAGCGCGTAGTCGGCGATCTCGCGCTCGTGGGCGAGCGTCGCCTCCATGCCGAGGCCGTCGAGCCAGCGGAAGGCCGCCGCCATTCCGATCGCCTGCGCGATCGCGGGCGTCCCGGCCTCGAAGCGGGTCGGCGGGTCGGCGTACGTGGTTCCCTCGCGCGTGACCTTCCGGATCATCGAGCCACCACCGAGGAAGGGCGGCATCTCGGCGAGCAGCTCGAGCCGTCCCCACAGCGCCCCGATGCCGGTCGGCCCGTACGCCTTGTGGCCCGTGAGGGCGTAGAAGTCGATCCCCAGCTCCGCCATGTCGAGCGGCAGCTTCGGCGCGGCCTGGGCGCCGTCGGCGAGCACGAGCGCGCCGGCGTCGTGGGCCAGGCGGGAGATCTCCGCGAGCGGGTTGAGCGTGCCGAGCACGTTCGAGACATGGGCCACGCCGACCAGCTTCGGCCCCCGCTCGAGCAGCCGCTCGAGCTCGGAGAGGTCGAGCACCCCCTCATCGGTCACCGGCGCCCAGTCGACCTCGGCGCCGGACGCCCCGGCGAGGAGCTGCCACGGGACGATGTTCGAGTGGTGCTCCATCTCCGTGAGCAGGATCCGATCGCCCGGCCCCACGTTGGCCGCGCCCCACGAGCGGGCGACGAGGTTGATCGCCTCCGTCGCGTTGCGCACGAAGACGATCTCCCGCCGGTCGGCCGCGCCAACGTGATCGGCGACCGTGGCCCGCGCCCCCTCATACGCCGCCGTCGCCTCGGCCGAGAGGGTGTGCGCGCCCCGGTGCACGTTCGAGTGGTGGCGGCGCTCGTAGCGGTCGACGGCCTGGATCGATGCCAGCACCCGCTGCGAGCTGGCGCCGCTGTCGAGGTAGGAGAGCGGGTGACCGTTCACCTCGCGCTCGAGGGCAGGGAACGCGGCGCGGACCCTGTCGATCGGGTACGCCTCAACCGCGGGCACGTAGCCTGTCGTCGCCACGGGCTTCATAAGGCCGCCGCCTCGACCTCCTCGCGGATCCAGCCGTAGCCTTTGTCCTCGAGCTCGGCGACCAGCTCCGGGCCGCCCTCCTTGACGATCCGCCCGTCGTACATCACGTGCACGAAGTCCGGCTCGACGAGGTGGAGGATGCGCTGGTAGTGGGTGATGATCAGCACGCCCATATCGGGGCCTGCGACCTGGTTGACGCCCTCAGCGACCGTGCGCAGGGCGTCGATGTCGAGCCCGGAGTCGGTCTCGTCGAGCACGGCGAGCTTGGGGCGCAGGATCGCCAGCTGGAGGATCTCCATCCGCTTCTTCTCACCGCCCGAGAAGCCGTCGTTGACGTAGCGGCTCGAGAACTCCTTGGGGATGTTCACCAGCCCCATCGCCTCCTCGGTCAGATTGCGGAAGTCCTTCAGCTTCACCTCCTCGGCGCCCTGCGCCTCGCGGTGGGCGTTGAGCGCCATCCGCAGGTACTTGGCGACGGTCACCCCCGGGATCGCGACCGGGTACTGGAAGGCCATGAACAGGCCGGCCCGGGCCCGCTCCTCCGGGGCGGCCTCGGTGATGTCCTCGCCGTCGAAGACGATCTCGCCCTCGGTCACCTCGAACGCCGGGTGCCCCATGATCGCGTTGGCGAGGGTGGACTTCCCTGAGCCATTGGGTCCCATCAGGGCGTGGATCTGTCCTCGGGACACCTCGAGGTCGAGGCCCTTGAGGATCTCCTTGTCCTCGGCGCTGACGTGAAGGTTGCGGATCTCGAGATCAGCCATTCGTCTCCAGTTTCGGGTTGCGCCGCCGCCTAGGCGGCGGTGCCGGCCAGGGTGTCGGTTGCGTGTTGATCGGCGAACTCGGCGAGCTCGGCCACTGTCGTCCCCCCCAGGGCGCGGTTGACGCCGCCCTGGACCCGAGTCCAGAGCAGCTTGGTGGCGCAGGCGCGGTCGCCGTCGACCTCGTGCGAGCACAGGACGCGGCCCTCGCGGTCGGTGTGGAAGCACTCCATCGGCGCGATCGGTCCCTCGAGCGCTTCGACGACCTCGAGCATCGCGATCTCCTCCGGGGGCCGCGCGAGGCGGTAGCCGCCATGAGCGCCGCGGACCGAGGTCACGAGTCCCGCCTCGCGCAGCTTCGCCACCAGGTGCTCGAGGTAGGAGAGCGGCAGCACCTCCGCCTCGGCGACGGCGCTCAGCGCAACCGGCTCGGCCTCGTCCGGCGGGGCGTCGCCGGCCCGGCGGCCGAGCTCCACCATCAGCCGCACGCCGTACTCCGCCTTGGTCGAGAACAACATCTCGACCGAAATCCTAGCGATTGAGTCGGAAAAAGCCGGGCTGACCTAGGCCGCGAAAACGAGTCTGGCAAGGACGCAGGGAGGACGGCGACGCGAGCTTGCTTGAAACGCAAGTGAGCGAGCCGTCCGACCGAGGACGCCGCCAGACGACGGTTTGCAGCGGCCTACGGTTCGATCAGGCCCCGGCGTATCGCGTAGCGGACTAGCTCGACGCGGTCGCGCATGCCGAGCTTTCGCATCGCGTTCGAGCGGTGGTTCTCCACCGTCTTCTCGGAGAGGTGGAGGATCTCGGCGATCTCCTTGTTCGTGTGCGCCTCGGCGACCAGCTTCACGACCTCCTGCTCGCGCGGCGTGAGCTCGTCGGAGCGCGCCTCGCCGCCGCCGAGCACGTCCTTGATCAGCGCCCGCTGCGCCTC
>JBKPFS010000076.1:0-22621 GCA_046728935.1 Actinomycetota bacterium
CCCGAGGGTCGCGTAAGGCCCGATGGCCGGCAGCCGGGACCTCGTCGGGACGGCCGACTGGTGAGCGCTGCGGGGGACCCGGGCGGGACGACGGCCGAGGGGCTCCTCCGCGAGGCTCGCAGCGCCCTGCGCCGCCTCTCCCCGGCCGACGCACGCGCCGCGATGGGCGAGGGAGCGCTCTTGATCGACATCCGCTCCGACTCCCAGCGGACCGCGACGGGTGCGTACCGGGCGCGAGGTTCGTCCCGCGCAACGTCCTCGAATGGCGCCTCGATCCGGCCCGCGAGCACCGCGATCCGGACCTCGCCCGTCGACGACCGCCGCGTGATCGTGATCTGCGACGAGGGCTACCAGTCGAGCCTCGCGGCGGCGACGCTCACCCGTTTCGGGCTCGACGCGACCGACGTCATCGGCGGCTTTCAGGCGTGGCGCTCCGCCGGCCTTCCGGTGGAGCCCGCCGAGCCGACCTAGCCCGAGCCCTCGTTCGCGTTCCTCCTGCGCCGGAAGTGCGCGTAGAGGAACTGCTGGATACCGCCGGCCGGGGTGCGGTGGTCGTCGTGCTCGGATGAGATCGCCTCGAACTCCTCGCCCAAGGTCGCCGCGAGCTCGCCGACTCCGTAGCGCATCACCGGGAGGCCGCTGCACTCCTGGGGCCCGTCGGGGCCGAAGGTGGCGAGGACCACGTGACCGCCGGGGCGCAGGCCGCGCCTGAGGGCCTCGAGGTATCGCTCCCGGTCCGCGACCGCTGTCATGAAGTGGAAGAGAGCACGGTCGTGCCAGAGGTCGTAGCGGCGGGTGAGCTCGTGCGTGCGGATGTCGCCCTCGATCCAGTGGATTCGCGCCGCCGCCTCGCCGGCCTCGCGCCGCGCGTAGTCGAGCGCGACGGCTGAGAGATCGAGCGCGGTGACGTCAGTGTGGCCGGCGTCGAGCAGGTGGACCGCCAGGCTCGAGGCGCCGCCCCCGACGTCGATGATCGGAGCGTCCGGGCTGAGGCGCGCCGACTCGATCATTGCCAGGGAACGCTCCAGCACGGGCTCGTACCAGCTCACCCGATCGGGGCTCTTTCGCTGGTACACACGCTGCCAGTGGCGGCGGTCGCCGGTGATTGTGGCCGGAGCGGTCACGGTGTGAATGATCCCACCGCCTCAGGTACGGTCCCGGCAGATGGAACTGGTGGAGGGACCAACCGACCTGACCGTTCGCGCCTGGTGGCAGGCGCTTCGCGACGCGGCGAAAGGATTCGACCGCCGCAACCTGACCGATCGGGCGGCGGCCCTCACCTACTACTCGGTGCTGTCGGTGTTTCCCGGGTTGATCGTGCTCGTCTCGCTGCTCGGAGTGGTCGGCACCGAGGACACGATCGACGGCCTGCTGCGAATCATCGATGCCCTCGGCCCCCAGTCGGCCGTGGACGCGCTCGAGGACCCGATCCGAAGTGCCGTCGAGCACTCCGGCGCCGCCAGCGTGGCCCTGGTCGCCGGCCTCGTCGTCGCGCTCTGGTCGGCCTCGGGCTACGTGGGGGCCTTCACCCGGGCCTCGAACCTCATCTACGACGTCGACGAGGACCGTCCGATCTGGAAGCGGCGACCGCTCGAGCTCCTCATCACCGTGGTCATGGTCCTGGTCCTGGCCGTCGTGCTGCTCGGGCTGTTCGTGGGTGGCCCGCTCGCCGACGCGATCGGCGACGAGATCGGGATCGGGGACACCGCGCTCAAGGTCTGGTCGATCGCGAAGTGGCCGGTCCTGTTCGCGATCGTCGTGCTGGTCTTGGCCCTGCTCTATCGCGTCGCCCCCAACGCCCGCCACGCCGGCCTTCGCTGGATCCTCCCGGGGAGCCTGCTCGCCACGCTGCTCTGGATTATCGCCTCGGCGGGCTTCTCCACCTACGTCTCTCACTTCGGCTCCTACTCCAATACCTACGGCGGGCTCGCCGGCGTGGTCGTGTTCCTGATCTGGATCTGGCTCACCAATGTCGCCGTCCTGTTCGGCGCCCAGTTCGCGGCCGAGCTCGAGCGCACCGGCGCCGCGGCGGGATACGCGACGGAGGAGCAGGAGTTCGCCCCCTTCGTCAGCCCGGCGCGGGAGGAGCCCACTGAGCCGGAGGGCGCTCAGTCCGGCGAGGCGCCCGTCAGCGAACGCGCCCCCGGGACGACCTAACCAGCCTGGCAAGAGAACGGGCTCATGGGCGGAGAGCCGCGCCGTCCGGGTCCCTCTCTAAGTTGGATGAATGAGTGAGCAGGCGACCATAGACGCGCTCCAGGCACCGCTCGGGGCGGCGGATAACGGCCACAGGCCGGCCCGAAAGTTCGTGCGCGAGCTTGCCGAGGGGGACGAGGTCGCCACCGCGTTGGCGGTCCGCGCGCGCGACCGCCGAACGCGCAGAAGCGGCGACGACTTCGTCCGCCTGATGGTCGGCGATCGCACCGGAACGGTCGAGGCGGTCGCGTGGGAGGGCGTCGAGGAGTGCTTCGACGTCGCCGAGCCTGGCGGGGTGGTGTGGATCGAGGGACGCTTCAGCGTCCATCCGCAGTACGGCGCCAAGATCACGATCCGCGCGATCCGCGCGGCGCGCCCGGGCGAGTACGAGCAGGCAGACCTCGCCGAGGGGCCGGAGCGCCCGGTGGCGGCTCTCGAGGCGGCGCTTCGCGAGCTGGTTGGGACGATCCAGAATCCCCAGCTCCGAGGCCTGCTCGATCGCTTCTTCGGCGAGGGCTCCGCGGTCTGGGAGCGCTTCCGCGAGGCGCCGGCGGCCAAGTACTACCACCAGGCTTATCCTCACGGGCTGCTCGACCACACGGTCTCCGTGGCCCAGGCGGTGAGCGCCGCCGCGGCCGCCTTCCGGGGCATCGATCGCGACGTCGCGGTCGCCGGTGCGCTGCTACACGACATCGGCAAGACCGAGGCCTACAACGACGACCCGCTGGCGATCGACCTCACCGACCGCGGGCGGCTTCAGGGCGAGATCCCGCTCGGCTACTACGTCGTCCGGAGCACGATCGAGTCGATCCGGGGCTTCGATCCCGATGTGGCTCAGGCGATCCTCCACATCATCCTCTCCCACCACGGGACGCTCGAGAACGGGTCGCCGGTCGTCCCCGCCACCCGCGAGGCGACCCTCGTCCACATGATCGACAACCTCGGGGGCAAGCTGGGCAGCTTCGACCGCATCGAGCGTGAGCTGCCCGACGGCGAGGCCTGGTCTCGGTTCGATCGCGGCCTGGAGTCGGCCGCCTACTTCCGTTCCCGGGCCGCCTGAGCCGTCGCGCCGCGCCCGACGATGTCTATTGGACGCAGGCAGGACTCTACAGCGACGGGCGCGCCGAAAATGGCCGGATTTTGGGTGTCGGGCGGGCGGGCGAGCGGGCGGCGCTGACTATGCTCACGCCGTGGCCAAGGACACCGAGAAGCTGATTCGCCAGCTCTCCTTGATCTCGTTTCTGATGGCCAACGGGCGCCCGGTCTCCGCGCTCGAGATCAAGCGGGAGGTGGAGGGCTACAGCTCGATGAACGAGGACGCCTTCGCGCGGCGTTTCTACGCCGACCGGGCGGAGCTCGAGAGCCTCGGGATCTCGCTCCAGGTTGAGAAGCCCGCGGAGGGGTTCTTCGAGGCGGAGCTCTACGCCCTGCCGCCCGAGAACTACTACCTGCCGGCGATCGAGTTCACCGACTCGGAGCTCGCCGCGCTGCGGACGGCCCTCGGCCTCCTCGACGGAGAGTTCGCCTACGCGGAGCCCCTGCGACTCGCGCTCCAGCAGGTCTCATGGGGCCGCCCGAGCCCGCTCGCCGAGCGCGACTCCGCGCCGATCGAGATCAAGCTGACGCAGGCCGGCGGCGGTCGCGAGGTCTCGCAGCGGCTGGCCAAGATCGAGACCGCCATCTCGCGCCGCAAGACGATCGAGTTCAGCTACTACTCGCTCCAGCGCGACGAGGTCTCCGATCGCAAGGTGGACCCATACCACCTGGTCTTCCGCGACGGCCAGTTCTATTTGATCGGCCACTCCCACGAGCGCGACGGCGTGCGCGTGTTCAGGCTCTCGCGGATCCGCGGCAAGGTGTCCTACGCGACCAAGGCCGAGCATGACTTCGCGCCGCCGGAGGACTTCGACCGTCGCGACTACGCCTCCCGCGCGGACTGGCAGATGGGCGAGATCGACGGCCGCGCTCACGTCTTCGTGCGCGAGCGGATCGCCTGGCTGGTGGAGCGCGACTTCGGCTCCTACGGCGAGCTTCGCAAGCCGACCAAGGCCGACGGCGTGAGGGGGCGGGGGATGGTGTTCGAGACCGACTTCGCCTCCGCCCGCCAGCTGATCTCGTGGGTCCTCGGCTGGCGCGAGAACGCGAGGCTGCTCGAACCCGCAGCGCTCGCGAAGGAGGCCGGTGAGCGGCTGAAGCTCCTTCGCGAACGCCACAGGAAGGAGTTCGAGCTGGCCAAGACCGTCTCGCGGCCGCTCGCCGAAGGCGCGGCGGTCCGCCGCAAGGACGGCGGGCCCTCCCGCTCGAACGGTCGCTCTGAGTCGGTCATCCGACCCGAGCGCTTTGCCCGCCTCGTCACCCTCGCCGGCCTGCTCATCGGCGCCGCCCGCGAGGGCGCCCGGCTCGAGGTCGGTCGAGTGCTCGACGAGCTCAACGTCTCGATCGATGAGCTCCGCGAGGACCTCGACGTCCTCAACGTCGTCAACTTCGGCGGCGGCACGTACGTGCTCTACGCGGAGATCGTCGACGACGAGATCGAGGTCGACCCGGACACCTACGGCGACAACTTCGCCCGCCCGGCGAGGCTGCTGCCGCTGGAGGCGAAGGCGCTGGTCGCGGCGATCGACCTGTTCGGCGACCACCTGCCGCAGTCGGGGCTGCAAAGCGCGCGGGAGAAGATCGTCGCCGCGCTCGGGCACGACCCCTCCGAGGAGGGCCTCGAGATCGCCCCGGGCGGCGACGACTCCGAGGTGGTGCGGACGGTGAACGAGGCGATCCGCCGCCGCCGCGTGCTCGAGCTCCAGTACTACAAGGAGAACGAGGACGAATTCACCAAGCGCGAGGTGGAGCCCTACCAGCTCGTCAACGGCCCCGAGGGCTGGTACCTCGGCTGCTTCGATCTCGCGCGCGAGGACACGCGCCACTTCCGGCTCGATCGGATGAAGGAGGCGCGAAGCACGCGGCGCGAGTTCAAGCCCCGAGAAGGAATCGAGGAGCGGCTCGGCGAGCAGGAGTGGATATCGCACGGCGAGGTCGCGACCTCCGGCGTCGCCCGGGTCTGGGTCGCGCCGGAGCGGGCCCGCTGGCTGCGCGAGGAGCGCACGGTGGTCGAGGAGCTCGCCGACGGCGCGGTCGTGGTCGAGCTTCCTTACGGGTCCCGCGACTGGCTCGTGCGCGAGGTGCTGAAGGGGGTCGGCGACCTGGTCGTGCTCGAGCCCGAGGACGCGCGCGAGGCGGTCGCCAAGGCCGTTGCCGGCGCAGCCTGACCCGGGCCTCCGCTACCCGAGCCCCTCGAGCGTCGGCGGCAGCCGGGAGAGGTCCGGCAGCTCGGCGGCCCGGTGCAGGTCGCTCGCCTCGCCGAGGCGGTTGATCCACACGCACGGGACACCCATTCGCGCGCAGGGCGCGACATCGTGGAACAGGCTCGCGGCGACGTGCACGTGGGCTGTCGGTTCCGGCCCGACGTCGTCCCGGAACCGCCGCCAGTGCCCCGGCGCGGGCTTGTACGACCCGGCCTCGGTCGCCGTGATCAGCAGATCGAAGGGCACGCCGAGCGTCCGCACCGAGGCGTCGAGCAGATCAGGGTCTGTATTGGAGAGGATCGCCAGGCGCCATCCCTGCTCACGCAGCTTCGTCAGCGCCTCGGGCACCTCGGGGAAGGGCTCCCAGGTAGGCAACAACTGTGCGAGCGCGTCCTCGCGGCCCGCCGGAACGTGGAGACCTTCGATCTCCGCCACGGCGCTCAGGCAGCGCGCCATCACCTCGCGGTAGGGCAGATCGCGGTCGGCCTGCACCCGCGGCTCGACCGCGTGGTAATGCGCCAGTATGCGCTGCAGGTCGGATCCCGGCCAGATCTCTGCAAAGGCCGCAGCGATGCCGTCCTCCCAGTCGATCAGCGTCCCGTAGCAGTCGAAGGTCGCCCACCGGTCAGCCATTGGCGCGTGACTATATTCGCGCCATCGAGCCGGCCCCCGGCCATCCCGAGATCGTTCGCATCGTCGCAGCCAACCCCGGCCCGATGACGCTCGAGGGAACCAACACGTATGTGGTGGAGGGCGATGGCGTCGCCTGGGTGATCGATCCCGGCCCGGACGAGCCGGCGCATCTCGACGCCGTGCGGGCCGCCGGCGAGGCGCGCGGGGGGATCGCCGGCGTCGTCCTCACGCACTCGCACGCCGACCACTCCGCGGGCGTCGACGCGCTCGGCGCCCCGCTGCTCTGGGGCGCGGTTAGCGAGGGAGATGAGACCGGGCAGTTCGCCGCCGCGGCGCAGCCCGCGGATCCGCCGCCGGAGGCGATCGGCCCCTTCCGGGTGATCTCGACGCCCGGGCACGCGCCCGACCACGTCTGCTTCTCGCTCGGGGCTGTGTGTTTCTGCGGCGACCTCGTCCTCGGCCACGGCTCGTCGATCGTTCCGCCCGCGGCCTACGGGGGCTCGCTGAGCGAGTACATGGAGTCGCTGAGCTGGGTTCGGGCGCTCGACTCCGAGCTCCTCTGCCCCGGGCACGGGCCGTGGATCACCGACCCGGCGGCGAAGGTCGACGAGTACGTGGAGCATCGTCGGATGCGAGAGCGCCGCCTGCTCGCGGCGCTCGAGAGTGGCGAGCGTTCGCGCGCCGCCCTGCTCGCCGAGGTCTGGGACGACGTCCCGGAGGTGCTGCGCCCGGCCGCCGCCGCGGCGATGGAGGCGCACCTCGAGAAGCTCGACGCCGAGGGCCGACTGCCGGCGAACCTCCGCGACTAGTCTCTCGACCGTGCTCCCCCACGGGGTCGCCAAGCGCTTCGGACTGCTCGGCGCGGGCGCTGTGGCGCTCGCCGCGGGGCTCTGGTATCAGCTCTTTCAGCGCCCGCTTCCCCGGACCGCGGGGCGCCTCGAGGTCGAAGGCGTCGAGGGTCCGGTCCAGATCGGTCGCGATCGCTGGGGGGTTCCGCACATTCGCGCGCGCTCGCACAACGACGCGTGGTTCGGGGAGGGGTTCTGCCACGGTCAGGATCGCCTCTGGCAGCTCGAGCTCTACCGCCGCGCGGCGTCCGGCACGCTCGCCGAGATCGCCGGTCGCGAGGCGCTCGACTCCGATCGCTTCGTGCGTACCCTCGGCCTCCGGCGGCTGGCCGAGCGCGAGGCGGGGGAGCTGCCTGGAGAGGTTCGCGACGCGCTCGAGGCGTACTCCGCGGGCGTGAACGCCGCGGCGGCGACGGCCCGGGCGATGCCGTTCGAGCTCCAGCTGCTGCGCACCGAGTTCGCGCCCTGGCGCCCTGCCGACGTGCTGACGATCACCAAGCTGCTCGCCTACGGCCTCTCCACCAACTGGGAGCGCGAGCTGCTCCGCGCCGACATGGCGCGGGAGCTCGGCCCGGAGCTGGCCGCGCGACTCGACCCGGGCTACCCGGTGGGGAACCCCGTCGTGCTCACCCCTGCGGAGGGGTGGACCGGCGACGGACTCGGAATCGTGGAGCAGGCGGCCCGGCTGCGGGAGGCGCTCGGGCTCACGGTGGAGGCGACCGGCTCGAACAACTGGGCCGTCTCGGCCGATCGCTCGGCGACGCCAGGCCCGCTGTTCGCCGGCGACCCACACCTGCATCCGAGCATGCCGGGGATCACCTACCACGTCGGTCTTTACGTCGGCGACCGGTTTTGCCGCGGCGCATCGCTTCCCGGGCGGATCGGGATCGCGTTCGGGCAGAACAACGACCTCGCCTGGTCGTTCACCAACGTCCTTGCCGACGTCATGGACCTGTTCGTCGAGCGGATCCGCGACGACACCTACCTGTTCGAGGACGAATGGAGGCCGCTGGAGGTGATCGAGGAGGGGATCCCGGTGCGGGGCCGCTCCGAGCCAGAGCGGCTGCTGATCCGCCGCACCCATCACGGGCCGATCGTCAACGGCCCGCTGCGTGCCGATGACGACGAGCCCCTCGCGCTGCGATGGACGGCCACGGACTTTCCTGCCGTGACCGAGGCCACCCTCGGCGTCTTCGACGTCGCCACTGGCCCCGAGCTCGTCGAGATGATCCGCCCCCACAACCTGCCGGTCTCGAACCTGGTTTGGGCCGACCGCCATGGATCGATCGGCTACAAGGCGGTGGGCCGGCTTCCGCTGCGCCGCGGCGACTGCCCCGACCTGCCGAAGCCCGGATGGACCGGGGAGTACGAGTGGGATGGCTGGGTGCCGTACGACGAGATGCCCGAGCTCCAGAACCCCGAGGCCGGCTACGTGGTCACGGCGAACAACCGGATCGAGCCGGACGGCTACCCGCACCACATCACCAGCGATTACCTCGACGGCTACAGGGCGCGGCGCATCGAGCAGCTGCTGACCTCGGCGGAGGAGCACGACCTCGACGACTTCGCCCGCTTCCAGCTCGACATGCTCTCGATCCCCGGGCTCGAGGTAGTCCACCGCCTGGCGCGGCTGCGCGATCCCGATGTCGCGCGCTCCAGCCTCTCGCAGCGCGAGATCGCGGCGATCGAGCGGCTGAAGAGCTGGGACGGGCGGATGTCGCCCGACTCGGTCGCGGCGACGATCTACCAGGCGTTCGCGCTGCGCTTCGCGCGGGAGGTCGCGCGCGCGGCGATCGGCGACCGGGATCTCGCCCAGCGCTGGCTCGACCGGGCCCACAACGGCTTCATGACGCACGTCACGTCGCCGTGGCGTTGGCTCTCCCATCTGCTCGCGCTGTGGGAGGAGGCCGATCCCGAGCTGATCGGCCGCTCGTGGGACGATCTGGCGGTCGACGCCCTGCGCCGCTCGCTCGATGATCTCGAGGCCCGCTTCGGCGCCGATCCCGCCGGCTGGCGCTGGGGCGCGGCGCATGCCCTCGAGTTCGATCACGCCCTGGGCGCCGCGAACCCGATCCTCGGCCACATCCTCAACCGCCGGATCGAGGTCGGGGGTGGGGAGGAGACCGTGGCGCAGGTGGGGTGGGACCCCAACGATCCGTTCAAGGCGATCTGGGCGCCGTGCTGGCGGATGGTCGCCGACCCGGTGCGGCCCGAACGGTCGCGCTGGCAGCAGTTCACCGGCCAGTCGGGGCACCCCGCGAGCCGGCACTACGACGATCTCCAGTCACGGTGGCTGCGAGGCGAGACGCAGGCGATGGGGGGCGAGGGACCGTGGCAGATCCTGGCGTTGGAGCCCGCCTCGGTGGATGCCTAGCCGCCGCGATCAGATCAAGCTCACGCCCGATGAGGTCGACGAGCTGCTCGACTCCGAGCGGATCGTCGTCGTCTCCTCGATCGGCCCGCGGGGCTGGCCGCACTCGATGCCCATGTGGTACGTGGTCCGAGACGGCGAGCTCTGGGTCTGGACGTACGCCAAGTCCCAGAAGGCGAAGAACCTCGAGCGCGATCCCCGCGCCACCCTCCTGGTGCAGACGGGATACGAGTACTCGGAGCTGCGCGGGATCCAGATCGAGGCCCAGGCCGAGCTGATCCGCGACCAAGAGCGGGTGGTGGAGTTCGCGAAGGAGCTGACCGTCCGCTACTCGGAGGGAATCGAGAGCGTCGAGGGGAACGCCGCGGCCGCGCTCCAGGCCCAGGCGCCGAAGCGCGTGGCGATCCACTTCCGACCCAGGCGGACCGCGACCTGGGACCACCGCAGGCTGGGCGGGACCTACTAGCCCGGCCGCTAGCCATCGCCCCCGGATCGAGACCGAGGAAACGGGTGATATGCACGCGGAACCTCGATCTCGACCCCGCAGCCGCGCTGCAGTGCGTCGGGCACGGCTCCGCTCGGTGGGCGGCACGGGCCAGCACCAGCGCTAGCCTCCCGGCGCGATGGAGAACCTCCGCGGCTTGATCCTCTCCGGCGGCGCCGGTACGCGGCTGCGCCCGATTACGCACACCTCCGCGAAGCAGCTCGTCCCCGTGGCCAACAAGCCGGTGCTCTTCTACGGCATCGAGGCCCTGGTCGAGGCGGGCGTGAGCGAGCTCGGGATCGTCATCGCCCCCGACACCGGCGATGAGATCCGCGCCGCCGTGGGGGACGGATCGCGGTTCGGCGCCCGCGTCACCTACGTGCAGCAGCCGGAGCCCCTCGGGCTCGCCCACGCCCTGCTGACCGCGGAGGAGTTCCTCGAGGACGGGCCGTTTGTGATGTACCTCGGTGACAACCTCCTCCGGGACGGGATCGTCGACCTCGTTGGGGCCTTTCGCCGCGGCGAGCCCGACGCGCTGATCCTCTTGACCCAGGTGCCCGATCCGGGCAACTACGGGGTCGCGGAACTCGACGGCGAGCGCGTCGTCCGCCTGGTGGAGAAGCCGACGGACCCCCCGAGCGACATGGCCCTAGTCGGCGTCTACATGTTCGGGCCGCCCATCTTCGAGGCGGCGAAGGAGATCGAGCCGTCGGGGCGCGGGGAGCTGGAGATCACCGACGCGATCCAACGGCTGATCGACGGCGGGCGGCGAGTCGAGAGCCACATCGTCAGCGGCTGGTGGAAGGACACCGGGCAGCTCGACGACATGCTCGAGGCCAACCGCCTGGTGCTCGAAGACCTCGAGCGCCGGATCGAGGGCGAGCTGATCGACACCAGGGTCGAGGGGAGGGCGGTGATCGAGGCCGGCTCCCGCCTCGAGCGCTCGGTCGTGCGCGGCCCCGTGATCGTCGGCGCCGGCGCGCGGATCTCGGACTCCTACGTGGGCCCGTACACCTCGGTGGGCCCTGAGGTGGAGATCTCGAGCTCGGAGGTCGAGCATTCGATCCTGCTCAATGGGGCCAAGCTGATCGGCCTCGATTCGAGGATGGAGGCGAGCCTGCTGGGTCGAAACGTGAAGCTCTACCGCGGCGACGCGCTCCCAAAGACTCTGCGGATGATCGTCGGCGACAACTCGGAGATCCACATCCCATGAGAGTGATCGTTACCGGCGCGGGTGGGATGCTGGGTCGTGATCTCGTCGAGGCATGCCTGGCTCGCGAGCACGAGGTGCTCGGCCTGATTCACGCTGACCTCGACATCACCGACCCCAGAGCCGTCGAGGCGGCGATCGAGCATCATCGTCCCGACGCGGTCCTCAACTGCGCCGCGTGGACGGACGTCGACGGGGCCGAGGACGCGGAGGACGAGGCGATGCGGGTCAATGACACCGGCGCCGCCCTGCTGGCATCCAGCGCGGCGTCGCACGGGGCCAAGGTCCTCTACGTCTCCAGCGACTACGTCTTCGACGGGACAAAGCGCCGACCCTACGTGGAGTCCGACCTGCCCGCGGCGATCTCCGCCTACGGGCGAACGAAGCAGGCCGGCGAGACGTCGGTCTCGGTCGCCAACCCCCGCCACTTCATCGTTCGCTCGTCGTGGCTCTTCGGCACCGGGGGGAGGAACTTCGTCGAGACGATGCTGAGGCTCGCGGAGGAGCAGCCGGAGGTGCTGGTGATCTCGGACCAGGTGGGCTGCCCCACGTACACCCGCCACCTCGCGGAGGGCCTCGCGCTCGTCGTCGAGGGGGACGAGTACGGCATCCACCACCTCTGCGGCTCGGGCAGCTGCTCGTGGTACGAGTTCGCCCAGGAGATCTACGACCAGGCGGGGCTCGAGTGCCGGGTGCTCGCGGCGTCGACCGAGATGCTCGCTCGCAAGGCGCCCCGTCCCGCGAACTCGGTCCTCGGCACCGAGCGTGCCGATCCGCTCGTGCTGCCGCACTGGAAGCAGGGGCTCACCGAGTACATGGCCGAGCGGGTGCGTGCGTGAGGATCCTGGTCGCCGGCGGCGCCGGCTTCATCGGCTCCGCCTACGTCCGCCGCCGGCTCGACGCTCGGCCGGACCACTCGGTGCGCGTGCTCGACAAGCTCACCTACGCGGGCCGGCCCGAGAACCTCGAGGGGCTCGACCCCGAGCGCTGCGAGCTGGTGGTCGGTGACATCGGCGACCCGGACGCCGTGGGCGAGGCGATCGCCGGCTGCGACGCGGTGGTCAACTTCGCGGCCGAGTCCCACGTAGACCGCTCGATCCACTCCCCCGGCGAGTTCATCCGCACGGACGTCTTCGGCGCCTTCGTGCTGCTCGAGGCCGCGCGCGCTCTCGGCGTGCGCATGGTCCAGGTCTCGACGGACGAGGTGTACGGGACGATCGCGGAGGGCTCGTTCACCGAGGCATCGCCGCTCGATCCCTCGTCGCCCTACTCCGCCTCCAAGGCCGGCGGCGATCTGCTTGTGGGCGCCTTTCACCGGACGTACGGTGCGGACGCCCTGATCGTCCGCGGCGCGAACAACTACGGGCCGCGCCAGCACCCCGAGAAGCTGATCCCGCTGGCGATCCTGAACGCGCTTGCCGGTGATCCCGTCCCGGTTTACGGCGACGGGCTCCAGGTGCGCAACTGGCTCTGGGTCGATGACTTCGCGGCGGCGATCGACATCGCGCTCGAGCGTGGGGAGCCGGGCGCGGTCTACAACGTCGGCGGGCCGGACGAGGTATCGAACATCGACGTCGTGAAACGCATCCTCGAGCTCACCCGCGCCAACGAATCGCTGATCGGTCACGTAGCCGACCGCCCGGGCCATGACCGCCGCTACTCGCTCTCCTCGGAGCGGATCCGCACCGAGCTGGGCTGGGAGCCCAAGGTGGGCTTCGACGAGGGCCTCGGCCGCACCGTCGACTGGTACCGCGAGAACGAGGCCTGGTGGGGCCCGATCCGCTCCGGCGAGTACCGCGAGTACTACGAGCGCCAGTACGGCCGCCCGCTATCGGGCGGGTAATCCGGCGGCCCTGAGCGCAGCGTCCGTGTCGGCGAAGAGGCGCACGCTGACGATCTGCCCGTCGGCGACCGTGTAGACCCAGGAGGTCACGCCCTCGACCGGCGCGTGGCTCCCCTTGCCCCGAGCCGTTTGGCGCAGGAGTTCCGCCGGACCAGGGCGATGTTCTCAGCGCTCATCGAGTCAACCCTAACCGGGGTGGCCGGAAGCCCGTCCGCCTCATCCGTATGATCGGAAGGTTGAGCACCTTGCCATCGACGAGTGTGAAATCCGATCCCCTGGCCGCGTTCAGCCCGCCCACGCGGGACTGGTTTCAGGCGTCGTTCGAGGCGCCCACTCCCGCCCAGGCCCGGGGCTGGCCGGCGATCGCCTCCGGCGCGAACACGCTGATCTGCGCCCCCACCGGCTCGGGCAAGACCCTCGCCGCGTTCCTGTGGGGGATCGACAGGCTTGCGGGTGAGCCGGAGCGGCTCGGCTCGGGCGTGCGCATCGTCTACGTCTCGCCCCTGAAGGCGCTCTCGTACGACATCGAACGCAACCTCCGGGCGCCGCTGAAGGGGATCGGCGTCGACATTTCGGTCGGCCTGCGCACGGGCGACACACCGCAGCGAGAGCGCCAGGCGATGCGGCGCAACCCGCCGGACATCCTGATCACGACGCCGGAGTCCCTATATCTGATCATCACTTCGCAGGCGCGCGAGATGCTCACGGACACCGAGGCGGTGATCGTGGACGAGATTCACGCGGTCGCCCAGTCGAAGCGCGGCGCCCACCTGGCGCTGACGCTCGAGCGCCTGTCGCACCTCGTCGCGATGAGCGAGGACGGCCAGCGGCGGCTGGGGGAGTCCGACGCGCGCCCGACGGATCCGCAGCGGATCGGGCTCTCGGCCACCCAGCGTCCGCTCGAGCGCGTGGCGCAGTTCCTCGTCGGCCCACGCCGCGAATGCGAGATCGTCGACGCGGGCAGGAGCAAGGAGCTCGACCTCGAGATCGTCGTGCCGGTCGAGGACATGACGGACCCGGGCGCAGGCGCGGCGGCCTCGGGCGACGGCCAGGTCCTGCCCGAGACGTCACCGGACCGCATCGATCCGGGGCCGATCGAGGCCTCGGTCGATCCGGCGACGAACCCCCGCTCCATCTGGCCCGCGATCTACCCGGAGCTGCTGCGCCTCGTGCACGAGCACACGTCGACGATCATCTTCGTCAACAACCGCCGCGGCGCCGAGCGCCTCGCCAAGCGGCTCAACGAGCTCGCCAACGAGGAGGACTCCCTTGAGCTCCCGCCCACCGAGCACGCCGGGCACGACCACCCGCCATCCCCGGACGCGGGAGCTCAAGAAGAAGGCCCGAGCCGTCAGGCGAGGGAAAGTGATTCTGGCGGGAGCGGAGGAGGCGGATTCATCGAGATTGCTCGGGCCCACCATGGCTCGCTTGCCCACGAGGAGCGGCAGGTGGTCGAGGAGCTGCTGAAGTCCGGCCAGCTCCCCTGCCTCGTCGCTACGTCGTCGCTAGAGCTGGGGATCGACATGGGGGCGGTCGACCTCGTGATCCAGGTCGAGTCGCCGAAGTCGGTGACCCGTGGGCTGCAACGGATCGGCCGGGCCGGCCACGGCCTCGGAGAGGTCTCCAAGGGCCGGATCTTCCCCAAGTTCCGGGCCGACCTGCTCGAGTGCGCGGTCGTCACCAGGCGCATGCGCGAGGGCGAGATCGAGGAGACGGTGATCCCGCGCAACCCCCTCGATGTGGTCGCCCAGCACCTCGTCTCGATGGTCGCCGACCAGGAGTGGGAGGTCGACGAGATCGAGCGAGTGATCACCGGCGCCGAGCCCTTCCGTGAGCTCGGCCGCGAGCAGCTCGAGAACGTCCTCGACATGCTCGACGGGCGGTACCCCTCGGATCGCTTCGCCGAGCTCCGCCCGCGGCTGGTCTGGGACCGCACCGGTGGAACGGTGCGTGGCCGCAAGGGAGCGCGCCAGCTGGCCGTCACCAATGCCGGCACCATCCCGGATCGTGGGCTCTACGGCGTCCATCTCCCGGATGGCCGGCGCGTCGGCGAGCTCGACGAGGAGATGGTCTACGAGGCGCGCCCCGGCCAGACGTTCCTGCTCGGGGCCACAACGTGGCGGATCGAGGAGATCACCCGCGACCGGGTGATCGTCACTCCCGCCCCCGGGGTGCCCGGGGCCGTCCCGTTCTGGCGTGGTGACGGCGTCGGCCGACCGGTGGAGCTCGGCCGCGGCATCGGCGCCTTCGCCCGTGAGGCCGTGAGCGCCGATCCCGCGTACCTCGCCGCCGAGTACGACCTCGACCGCCGCGCGGCGGAGAACCTCGTCGCCTACCTGCTGGAGCAGCAGTCCGCGACGCGCGTCGTGCCCTCCGACCAGACGATCGTGGTCGAGCGCTTCCGGGACGAGATCGGCGACTGGCGCCTGTGCCTGCTGTCGCCGTTCGGCGGCCGGGTCCACGCGGCCTGGGGCCTGGCGCTGGCGGCCCGGATTCGCGACGAGCTCGACCTCGAGGCGGACGCGATCTGGTCGGACGACGGCATCGCGGTCCACCTGCCGGATGCCGACGAGGCGCCCTCCGCCGACCTCGTCCTGCTGGAGCCGGACGAGGTCGAGGATCTCGTCGTGCGCGAGCTCGGCGGCTCGGCCCTGTTCGGCGCTCGCTTCCGCGAGAACGCCTCCCGCAGCCTGCTGATTCCGCGCGCCTACCCGGGCAAGCGCACGCCCCTTTGGCAGCAGCGCCTCAAGGCCCAGAGCCTGCTCGAGGTGGCGAAGGACTTCCCGCGCTTCCCGGTCACCCTCGAGACCTATCGCGAGTGCCTTCGCGACGTGCTGGACCTGCCCGCGCTCCAGGGCCTGCTCGCGGAACTCCACTCGCGGAAGGTGTCGCTGGTCGAGGTGGAGACCGCCACCGCATCGCCATTCGCCTCCTCGCTGCTGTTCGACTACGTCGCAACGTACATGTACGAGGGGGATACGCCGAACGCCGAGCGCCGCGCGGCGGCGCTGGCCCTCGACCGCGACCTGCTGCGCGAGCTGCTCGGTGCCGACGAGCTGCGGGAGCTGATCGACCCCGAGGCCCTGGAGGACGTCGAGGCCTCGCTCCAGCACCTGAAGGCGGAGGCGCGGGCCAAGGACCGCGACGCCCTCCAGCAGATCCTCCGGCGCCTGGGCGACCTCACAGCCGAGGAGTGCGAGGCCCGCACCACCGAGGGCTATTCGGCGGCGTCGATGCTCTCCAAGCTCGAGCGAGAGCGCCGGGCCGCGCGCGTTCGGATCGCGGGCGAGGAGCGCTGGATCGCGGCCGAGGACGCGGGCCTCTATCGCGACGCGCTGGGCGTGCCGCCGCCGGCCGGGCTTCCAGAGTCGTTCGGGGAGGAGGTTCCCGACGCGCTGGTCGCCCTCGTGCGCCGCTACGCCCGCACGCACGGCCCGTTCCCGACCGCGCAGCTCGCCGGGCGCTACGGAGTCGATCCCCTCTCGGCCCTGCGCGAGCTCGAGCGCTCCGGCGAGCTCGTCCGGGGCGAGCTGCTCCCGGGCGGTAGCGAGCGCGAGTGGTGCGAGGCGGAGGTGCTCCGCCGCGTGCGCCGGGCGAGCGTCGCCGCGCTGCGCCAGGAGGCGGAGGCCGTCGACCAGCGCGAGCTGGCGCGGTTCCTACCCGCCTGGCAGAACGTCGACGCCCACCAACCCGCAGGTGCCGGGCCCGACCGCCTACGGGAGGCCCTGGTGCCCCTTCAGGGGCTCGCGCTCACGCCCGAGGTGTGGGAGCGCGACGTGCTGCCGCGCAGGCTGGGCGCCTACAGCGCGGCCTGGATGGACGAGCTCTCGACCGCCGGCGAGCTGGTCTGGATCGGGGCCGGCGCGCTGGGGCGATCGGGGCGGGTGGCGATCTACTTCCGCGAGGACGTGCGACTCGCCGGACCTCCCCCCTCGAACGCGAAGCTGGATCGCCCCGAGGGCGAGACCCACGATGCGATTCGCGAGCGGCTCGCCGCCTCGCCCTCGTTCTGGCTCGACCTGGTCAGCGATCTCGACCAGCCCAGCGAGGAGCTTCACGCAGCCCTCTGGGACCTGGTGTGGGCCGGTGAGGTGACGAACGATGCCTTTGCGCCGCTTCGCGCCCGCCGCCTCTCCGCGGTCGAGAGGCAGCGGCACCGAGGCCGCCGATTCGCCACCCGGCGCGTCGCGGGGACCCAGGCGGTGCAGGGACGCTGGTCGCTCACGGAGTCGCTGTTCCGCGAGGCGCCAGCGCAGGGTCCGCGGCTGCGGGCGCTGGCTGAGCTGATGCTCGAGCGCTACGGCGTCGTCACCCGGGAGACGGTGCTCGCGGAGGGGATCCCCGGGGGCTTCTCCGCCCTCTACGGCGAGCTCTCGAACCTGGAGATGCTGGGCACCGCTCGGCGCGGCTACTTCGTCGAGGGGCTCGGGGGGGCCCAGTTCGCGCTTCCCGGCGCGATCGAGCGCCTCCGCGGGATGCCACCGGCCGACGGCTCGTTCACGCTGCTCGCGGCGACCGACCCCGCGAACCCGTACGGCGCGGCCTTGCCCTGGCCGAAGCGCGCCGACGGGCGCCGCCCGGCTCGCACCGCCGGCGCCTACGTGCTGCTGCGCGACGGCGACCCGGTCCTCTACGTCGAGCGAGGGGGCCGCGGGATCGTCCGCCTCGCCGAGCTCGATGACGGGCGACTCGTGGAAGCGATCTCGGCCCTCGCCGAGGCGGCGCGGGACGGGCTGCTGCCGAAGCTCGGCCTCGAGCGGGTCGACGGTGAACCGGTGATCGGCTCGGGCCTCGAGGAGTCGCTGATCGCGGCCGGGTTCAGCCGCCAGCCGCGCCGCCTGGTGGCGTCGGCCTGATGGCCGAGGGCGACACGGTCCACCGCAACGCTGCCCGGATCGAGGCCGCCCTCGGCGCCGGCCCCCTGGTCGAGGCTTTGGCGCCCAACCCCCGGAGCCCGCTGCGGCTTCAATCCGAGCGCCTGGGCTCGCTCACCGGTAGGCGTCTCGTCCGCGCCGATGCGCACGGCAAGCATCTCTTCCTCCGCTTCGAGCGCGACCTCACCCTCCACTGTCACCAGGGTGCGCGCGGCAGCTGGCGGGTCTACGAGCGCGGAGCGCGCGGGCGCCGCCGGCTCGCCGACGCGTGGCTCGCGATGTCGAGCGCGACAGCAACCGTGGCCGAGTTCGGGGGCTCGCGGCTTCGCCTGCTTACCGAGGCGGAGCTGCGGGCCGATCCGCGCCTCAGGGCGCTCGGCCCGGACGTACTCGAGGCGGCGTTCACCGTCGAGCGGGGCCTGGCGGCGCTCCGGGCCACGGGCCAGTCCCGCGAGCTCGGCGAGGTGCTCCTCGACCAGAGCGTGATCGCGGGGGTGGGCAACGTGTACAAGGCGGAGGCCTGCTTCGCGGCCCGGATCGATCCCTGGCGGCGGCTGGAGGCGCTCCGGGACGACGAGCTGCGGTGCGTGATCGTGGAGGTGGCGAGCCTGATGCGGGCTGGGCTCGAGACCGGGGCCAGGCCGCACGACGTCTACCGCCGCGCCGGACGGCCGTGCCTGCGCTGCGGTGAGCCGGTGCGCTCGCGGGGCCAGGGGGACGCCAATCGCACGACCTATTGGTGCGCGCGCTGCCAGACCTGATCGCGGCTGGCCTACGGACTACGCCCGCGCGAGCGATAATCAAGGGCGAGGTGCAGGAGGAAACCACCGAGCTTCTGGCGCGAGTGCCGCTCTTCTCCGAGCTCTCGGGGGACGAGCTGGAGCGGATCGCCGGCGTCGCGGTGCCGCGCGCGTTCCCGAAGGGGGTGCGCGTGTTCCACGAGGGAGACACGAGCGACGCCTGCTACATCGTTCGCGAGGGCGACCTGCGCGTGACGCGCGAGCACTCCGACGGTCGGGCGATCGCGCTCGCGACCCTCGGCCGCGGCGACATCTTCGGCGAGCTCGCGATGCTCGATGGCGGGTCGCGGTCGGCCAGCGTCGAGACGCTCTCGGACTGCGAGCTTCTCGCCCTGCCGGCGACCGACGTCCGGCGGGTGATCGCCGCGCACGGGGACATCGCGGCAAAGCTGATCATCGCGCTCACCCGTCGCGTGCGCGAGACCAACGAGCGCGTCGCCCGGCAGTCGTTCCAGACCGTGCCCAGCCGGGTCGCCGGGGTGCTCAATCAGCTGATCGCCGAGGAGGCGATCCCCGAGGACCGCGAGGGGATCACGGTGCGCATGACGCAGGCGGATCTGGCTCAGCTCGCCGGCACCTCGCGCGAGAGCGTGAGTCGCTTCCTGGCGACGCTCGAGCGGGCCGGCGTGGTACGCGTGGGGCGCGGCCGGGTGACGGTGATCGAGCCGCGCCGGCTTCGCGCCTACATTTTCTAGTGCGGCGCCCTGGGGGAGGGAGCTTTTCGGAACAGCGGGAGCGGATGGTGGAGTACCAGCTGCGCCGGCGCGGCATCGCCGACCAGCGTGTGCTGGACGCGATGGGCACCGTGCCCCGGGAGCGCTTCGTCCCCGATGCCCACCGGCGCCGCGCGTACGCGGACTCCGCGTTGCCGATCGGGCACGACCAGACGATCTCCCAGCCGTGGGTGGTGGCGGCGATCTGCGAGGCGCTGGAGCTCGAGGGCGACGAGAAGGTGCTCGAGATCGGCACCGGGTCGGGATATTCCGCGTGCGTGCTCACCTCCCTGGCCAGTGAGGTGATTACGATCGAGCGGGTCTCCGAGCTCGCGCGCGAGGCCCGGGAGCGGTTGGCCGAGCTGGGCATCACCAACGTCGAGGTGATCGTCGGCGACGGCAGTCGGGGGGCTCCGGATCACGCGCCGTTCGAGGCGATCGCGGTTCATGCAACCGCCCCCGCGCCCCCGCAGAGCCTGCTCGATCAGCTGGCGGTCGGGGGGATTCTCGTCGTCCCCGTCGCGGAGCGGCGGGCGGACATGCTGACCGCGTTCCGGCGCACCGACGAGGGTTTCGAGCGACGCGTGATCGCCCCCTGCCGGTTCGTGCCGCTGGTCGGCGACGAGGGCTTCGGCGCCGAATAGGCCGGAAATTCGGCACGCCGGACGCGGGCGCCTTCGATTAGGCTGGCACGCGCCATGACCGGCGGGCTCTACGCCCTCAACTTCTTCTCCCCCGCCTTCGTCGATCAGCTCAAGCGGGGCCGCAAGACGGCCACGATCAGGCTCGGCGACAAGTCGCGCAAATACGAGCGCGGCCAGGTGGTCTGGGTGACCGTGGGCTACCAGCACAGCCCGAAGGAGAAGATCTTCGCCGCGGTGATCGACGACGTCGAGGTGAAGCGCGTGCGCGACCTCTCGCCCCGCGACATCGAGCACGACAACCCCGAGTTTCGCCGTCTCGACGAGACGATCGGCTTCCTGCGCCAGATCTACGGCCGCGAGGTGGGCGAGGACGACAACGTCACCGTGATCCGCTTCTCGCGGGTCGTCGAGCCCCCGGGGGCCCAGTTCGGCAACGGCGAGCCGCCCTCCCCCAACTAGGCCCCACTAGTGGTCGAGTACAGGTTCCTCACCACTGGCTCCTGGACGCCGATCGCGAGCGGGTCTGGGAGGCGATCTACGACTCCGAGCGCTGGCCCTCGTGGTGGCGAGGGGTCGAGCGCGCGGAGAAGCTCGCCGAGGGCGACGAGAACGGGGTCGGGCAGCTGGGGTCATACGTGTGGCGCAGCCGGATTCCGTACGGGGTCGCCTTCGACGTCCGGACCACCCAGGTCGAGCGGCCGCGGCTGCTCGAGGGCGAGGCGACGGGGGGCCTCGAGGGCATCGGGCGCTGGCGGCTGTTCGAGCAGGACAGCGTCACCGCGGTGCTTTACGAGTGGAACGTGCGGACCACCAGGCGCTGGATGAACCTGATCGCGCCGCTGGCGCGCCCGGCGTTCGAGTGGAATCACGACTGGGTGATGCGAAACGGCGGCGAGGGCCTCGCGCTGCTGCTCCGCGCCAAGCTCCTGGCCGCGGACTGATCTAAGCGTCTTCGACTTAGATCTTGACTTCTGGGCCAGCTTGGCTAAACTCAGGCGGGCGCTTTGGCACTCGACCATATAGAGTGCCAAGGGGAAAAACTTGCATCCAAAGCTAGGTAACGGAGGTAGCAACCGATGAAGTTGAAGCCCCTTGGCGACCGGCTGATCGTTCAGGCGATCGAGGAGGAGGAGACGACCGCGAGCGGCATCGTCCTCCCGGATACGGCCAAGGAGAAGCCACAGAAGGGCAAGGTGCTGGCCGTTGGCGAGGGCGCCTGGGACGAGGACGGCGAGAAGCGGATTCCGCTCGACGTCACCGAGGGCGACGAGGTCCTCTACTCCAAGTACGGCGGCACCGAGGTGACGGTCGACGGCGAGGACCTGCTCGTTTTGCGCGAGTCGGACGTGCTCGCCAAGGTCGTCTGACAGCTGACTTAGACAAGGAGGAACTGAAGACATGGCTCACAAGGAGCTCAAGTACGACGCGGAGGCCCGGGCGGCGTTGCAGTCCGGCGTTGACGCGGTCGCCGACGCGGTCAAGGTCACGCTCGGTCCGAAGGGCCGCTACGTGGTCCTGGACAAGAAGTTCGGCGCACCCACCATCACCAACGACGGCGTGACGATCGCCCGCGAGATCGAGATCGAGGACGTGTTCGCGAACCAGGGCGCGCAGCTCGTGCGCGAGGTGGCGACGGCGACGAATGACGTCGCCGGCGACGGCACCACGACCGCGACCCTGCTCGCGCAGACGATCGTCCGTCACGGACTCAAGAACGTCGCGGCCGGCGCCAACCCGCTGGCGCTGCGACGGGGCATCGAGACGGCGGTCGAGCAGGTCACCGAGCACCTGCGCGACAAGCAGTCGCACGAGATCGGCGGCAAGGAGCAGATCGCCCGAGTCGCCGCGATCTCCGCGGCCGACGACGAGATCGGCAACGTGATCGCCGACGCGATCGAGAAGGTCGGCAAGGACGGCGTGGTGAACGTCGAGGAGGGCCAGACCTTCGGCATGGAGCTCGAGTTCACCGAGGGGATGCAGTTCGACAAGGGCTACATCTCCCCCTACATGATCACGGACCAGGACCGCATGGAGGCGGTGCTAGAGGAGCCGTACGCGCTGATCGCGAATCAGAAGATCGGCTCGGTGCGCGACCTGCTGCCGGTGCTCGAGCAGGTGATGCAGAGCGGCAAGCCGCTCGTCATCGTCGCCGAGGACGTCGAGGGCGAGTCGCTCGCGACCCACGTCGTCAACAAGCTCCGCGGCACCTTCACCGGGGTCGCGGTCAAGGCCCCGGGCTTCGGCGATCGCCGCAAGCGCATGCTCGAGGACATCGCGGTACTCACCGGCGGCGAGGTGATCACCGAGGAGATGGGCCTGAAGCTCGAGAACACACAGGTCTCGCAGCTCGGCAAGGCGCGCCGCGTGGTCGTCTCCAAGGACACGACCACGATCATCGACGGCGCCGGCGAGAAGTCCGAGATCGAGGGCCGGATCAACCAGATCCGTCAGGAGATCGAGAACACCGACTCCGACTTCGATCGCGAGAAGCTCCAGGAGCGGCTCGCGAAGCTCGCCGGTGGAGTCGCGGTGGTCAAGGTCGGCGCGGCGACGGAGACCGAGATGAAGGAGAAGAAGCACCGCGTCGAGGACGCGCTGCAGGCCACCCGCGCGGCCCTCGAGGAGGGCATCGTGCCGGGCGGCGGCGTCGCGCTACTCAACGCGCAGGACGCGATCGACCCCGCCGATCTCGACGCCGACGAGGCG
>JBKPFS010000077.1:0-5282 GCA_046728935.1 Actinomycetota bacterium
ACGTGCTTCCTTGGCCATTTCCGCTCCTCTCCTCGCGTCACTCAGCCGTGGGGAACTCGCCCGTCGGCTGCGAGGGGCGAGCGAAGTGCTGGTGCGGTGGGCAACCTGAGGGGGCTATGGACCGGAGATCTGCTCAACCGCTCTTCCATGCGAGCGGTGAATGGCGAGTCTGGTTCACTGCGGAGCCGGAGGGCGAGCGATAGCGGCCGGGAGCGGGCCGCAAGGAAGGCCCTAAGAAGCCCTAACAAAACGAGCTCCGGAGTCGCCCGCAGCAGAGCCGGCAGGCGGCGAGGTCGAGGAGAAACTGCGGCTCGTCAGCGAAGCTCAGCAAGGCGCTGCGCGACCGTATCCGCGTGCAGTAGACGCGCCTCTGCGCCCGCGCGCATGAGCGCAAGAACGGAGGCGGCGAGGGCTGCCCGAAGCGCCCCAGGTTCGACCGCGCCAACGTGGGCAGCCTCGAATCGAGCCAGGGTCTCTGCTGAAAGGTCGTCGTAGCCGCGCGCCTGTACCGCGGGCAGCCCCCGGCGAAGGCAGGCAAGCGAGAGCGCGTGGTCGCGCACGGCGCCGACGTAATGCTCCGCCTGCCAGACACGTCCGCGCTCGATACACGCGCGCGCGTGGAGCGCGTAGATGACGCCCCACCCGAAGAGGTCTCCCGCGACCGGCGGCGTCGGAATGAAGATGCCTCCCGCGACCGGCGGTGTGGAACCCTCGGACTCGGCTGCCGCTGTCTCACCGAACAGAAGCCGAAATCGTGGTCCAGCAGGACGAAACTGAGCCGCCGGCGTCATCGAGAGGTCGAACTGAAGCGCGTCCGGTAACAGGAACACGCGGTAGGTGGTCGGAGCGCGCTCGAGGTCGGCAAGGTGCACCGCATCGAGCTCGTCGACCAGCGTGCGCGTCCAGTCATTGAGCACGGCAGCAACCGGTACGTGGTCGGCGATGCCGAAGGTGAGGTCCAAGTCGGAGAAGCGGTCCCCACCGTCCACGGCGAGCGAGCCCACGGCCGCTGCGGCAACCACGCGCTCATCCTCCTCGGCGAGCCGTAGCAGGTGCTCGCGGAGAGCATCCCGCTGCTCAACAGTGAACACGCGCCGCGAGTCTAACTCTGCAAGGACTACCCTGACCACGCCCCGGCGAAGGTCAGGCTACGCCGTTCGGGGACTACAACATCCGGTCGCGAGAGAGAGCCCGCGTTCGCGCGTCGTCAGGAAGCAGGTCGCAAACACGCATGGTTGCACGAGAACTCCATACCGCCAGGATATAGGCGTGCCAGATCTCTACGACGCCGTCGGCAACGGCATGTGGTTGTACTCGAACGCCGCCTTCCGGGTGCACGTGTACGACCGCGGGCGCTTCGAGCCGGCGCCCGGGACCGTCGTCGCGATCACACACCGGCGGGAGACCGACGTGCCGGTGATCTGCCCGCCGATCTACTCCGCGATGGGTGGATGGCGAAACCCCGCGCACCGGATGCACTTCGCCGCGCGCGACGACATGTTCCTGCCGGGCTTCTTCGCCGGCTTCCCGCCCGATCTCCCGCTGCGAGCACGGCGCCTCCTCTACCGGGTCGGCGTCGCCCGGTGGCTCCCGGTGGTCAACGTCTACCCGATCCGGAGCGCGAGCGTCGCGCGGACGGGCGAGGTGCTCGCTGCCAGGCCGAGGCAGGCCCTCGACGAGCTGCTCCCCGCGTCCACCCTTGCGGCATTCCGCGAGCGCGCGCTCACGACCCGGCTCCCGGCTCCGGCCCGGGCCGAGCAGGTGCTCCGAGGGGAGTTCGCCGACCTGCTCTGGCTCCCGACCTCTCCTGATGACGTGCCCGGTCTGGAGGAGTTCTGGAGCGGCAGAGCCGCGCAGGCGGCGCGTGACTTCCGCACGCTCGTCGAGGTCGTCCGCGCGGGGCACGTTCTCATCGTCTTCCCGGAGGGCCGCCCGTCCCCGGACGGGGAGGTCGGGCCGATCCGGCCGGGGATCGGCGCGCTGATCCGCCGGGGCAAGCCCACGGCCGTCCGGCCCCTCGCGCTCGCCTACGACCCGCTCGTCCGCGGGCGTACCCGCGTACACCTCGTCCACGGCCCGCCGGTCCAGCTCGCCGGCCCGGACGTCGAGGGCGACCTCCTCGCCCTGCTCCGCGCGACCATGCCGCTCACCTGCGGACAGGTCGTGGCCGCCCGGCTCGAGGCCGGGGCCGACGCCGATCCGGCCGCCCTCGAGCGGGACCTCGCCGACGCCGTCGAGGCCGCGCGCGAGGCCGGCCGGCGCGTGGAGCCGGACCTGCTGACGGCGGCCGGGCGCAGGCGCCGCCTGGCGGAAGCGCTTGCCGTCGCCCCGCGCAAGGCGAAGGAGCTGCCGATCCTCGCCCGCGAGCACGCGAGCGCGCACGGCTCTTAGGAGGTCAGCCTGATTCCTGCGCCGGCTCGCGGCGGCGGCCGAGCAAGCGAGGGAACGCGGGGCTGACCAGGACCGCGCCCATGAGCGTGACGGGGAGGACGGCGAGCGCGTGCATGGTCAGGACGTACGCGGTCGCCTTGTCCGGGTTGACGTCGATGCCCTTGGCGGCGAGGAGGGTGAGGTAGTCGAAGGTGCCGATCCCGGCGGCCGTAGCGGGCACGGCCAGCGCGAGGTTCCCGATCCCCTCGAGGAGGAAGTAGGCGCCAAGCGGCAGGTCGAGGCCGAACGCGAACTCCCCGACGATGTAGTACATCGCCACGTCGGCGACCCACATCCCCGCCGAGGTTCCGAAGATGGCCACGAGGCGGGTGCGACCGCGGAACGCCCCTAGCCCGTCGACGAAGTGGGCGGCGGCGCGGGTGAAGCGGGTGTGCCAGCGGGGCGGCAGCCGCCGGGTCGACCGCCAGGCGAAGCGCTCCGCCCGATCCGGATCGCGGGCCGCGAATGCGACGAGGACGACGCCGAGCACCGCGCCCGCGGACAGGGCGACTCCGGTGAGGAGCATCGGCCCGCCCTGGCCGATGGCGAGCGCGCCGAAGAGGATCCACGCCGAGAGGACGACCCCGTCGAGCAGGCGCTCGGCGAAGAGCGTCCCAGCGCTCACGAACACGGGCACCTGGCGCTCGCGCATCGCCTCGATGCGAAGGAGGTCACCGCCGCGGGCGGGGAGGATGTTGTTCGCTCCGCGGCCGACCGCAACGGTCGAGAAGAGCTTCCAAAGACCGATTCGGTAGCCGGCGCCGCTCAGGAGGTAGCCCCAGCGGACGGCCATGATGAGCACGTTGGCGACGACGAGCCCCAGCGATGCGGCCATCGTCCAGCCGGGCAGGGCCGTGATCTCGTTCCAGGCTTCGCTGAGGTCGACCTCGCGGAGGAAGAGCCAGAGGAACGCCCCAGTTGCGGCCGTTCCGATCCCGATGCGGACGAGGTTCCGGCGCCACTTGCGCATGTGGCAGGTAAGTATGAGCGCTGACGTGGGTCGGCTGACGAGGCAAGCACGGGGTTTCTCCGGAAGGCGCGAGGTCGCGATCGGCCTCGGCGTGTACGCGCTCTACCTCCTGGCCAGCCGTCGCAAGCGGGGTGAGGAGGGACGGCTCCAGGCTGCGAAGAACGCCGAGCGGATCGTCGCGCTCGAGCGCAGGCTCGGAATCCACGTGGAGCCGAAGCTCCAAGAGCTCCTGCTCCCGCACCGCCGTGTTCTCGGCGTCCTCAACGTCGCCTACGTCGTCTCGAACGCCGCCCTCACCGTCGGGTGGCTCATGCGACTCTACTCGCGCCGGCACCCCGAGTTCCATCGCTTCAGGCGCGCCGCCGTGCTCACGACGCTCGCCTGCCAGCCGATCTTCTACTTCTTCCCGTGCGCGCCGCCGCGCTCGCTCGACCACTTCGTGGACACGATCGCCGACGTGAGCGGGATCGACCTCGACTCCGGTGCCGTGGCGCAGCTCTACGACCCGTTCGCCGCCATGCCGAGCATCCACGTCGCCTACGCGGTCGTCACGGCCGCCGGGATCCAGGGCGCGAGCGAGAGCGCTGCGCTCCGCGCGCTGGCGCCCGCCTATCCGCCGCTCGTCGCGGCGGTCGTCTTCGTGACCGCCAACCACTACGTCCTCGACGCGGTCGCGGGGGCCGCCGTCGCGGGCATCGCGCTGCGGCTCGCCCGATTCCGGAACGCCTAACGGACTGCTAGGCGCGAGGCTCGGAGCGTCGCCGGCGCCGGGCCGCGAGCCGGACGAGTGTCCCCGGGATCGCCGCCTGGACGAGGCCGGCGACGCGATAGGCGCCGAACACGTACGACTCGGGCTTCCCACGCTCGACGGCGCGGAGGATCGCCTCGGCCACCCGCTCGGGCGGCAGCACGAAGCGGTCGAAGCGCGTCCCCTTCAGCCGGTTCTGGGGAAAGCCCTCCGTACGCACCGGGCCGGGATTGACCGCATGGACGCGGATGCCGCGCGGAGCGAGCTCGGCGGCGACGCCCCGCGAGAACGCGA
Organism: Actinomycetota bacterium; assembly: GCA_046728935.1. Classification (GTDB taxonomy): domain Bacteria; phylum Actinomycetota; class Thermoleophilia; order Solirubrobacterales; family 70-9; genus DATAFO01. Next base: position 4,443 of record JBKPFS010000077.1, read on the forward strand.
GCTGCGCGTGCTTGGAGGCGGCGTAGGGCCCCGAGGAGCGGCCCACCGCGTAGACGCCGGCGACCGAGGCGATGTTGACGACGTCCGACGGCGCTCCCGCCTCGAGGAGCGGCAGGAACGCCCGCAGGGCCCAGACCCCGCCGAGGTAGTTCGTCGCAGTGAGCCTTTCGATCTGCTCGGGCGGCATGTCGAGGAACCCGCTTCCGCCGCCGGAGAGCCCGGCGCTCGACACGAGCAGGTGCAGGGCCGGGTGCCGCTCCGCGACCCGCGCAGCGGCAGCGTTGACCTGCTTTCGGTCCGAGACATCGCAGACCTCGGCCTCGGCGCCCAGCTCGCCGGCGATGCGCTCCAGCCGGTCCGCGCCCCGCGCGAGGAGGACGCAACGCCAGCCCCGCTGGGTCAGGAGCCGCGCGGTCGCGGCGCCGATCCCGCTCGACCCGCCGGTGACGACCGCGACCTTCATACGCGGTCGCAACAGTAGACTCCCCGCGCTGTGAGCGACCGCTTCGCGGGAAGGTCGGGGCTCGTGCTCGGCGTCGCCAACCGACGCTCGATCGCCTGGGCGATCGCCCAGCAGCTCGCAGAGGGCGGGGCGAAGCTCGCCTTCACCTTCCAGGGCGAGCGCATCGAGAAGAGCGTCCGCGAACTGGCCGAGACGGTCTCCGCGCCGCTCGTCACTCCGTGCGACGTCCGGTCGGACGAGGATCTCGATCGCGTCTTTACCGAGGTCGCCGAGACCTTCGGCGGCAAGCTCGACCTGCTCGTCCACTCGGTCGCCTTCGCGGACGCGCGCGACCTCGAGGGCCGGTTCACGGACACGCCGCGCGACCGCTTCTGGCT
>JBKPFS010000078.1:0-5877 GCA_046728935.1 Actinomycetota bacterium
CGTCGACGTGCTCTGCCAGATCCGCGGCGTCGGGCGCTACATCGCGATGCTCGTGATCGCCGAGGTCGGCGACGTCGCCCGCTTTCAGACCGCGAGCCGGCTCTGCTCCTGGGCCGGGATGACGCCGACCGTCCGCAGCTCCGACATGCGCACGCGGCTCGGACACATCTCCCACCGGGGCTCACCGGCGCTGCGCTGGGCGCTGGTCGAGGCCGCCAGCACGCCGCCCGCGGCGGCGGGCCGCTGCGCGATGCCTTCGAGCGGATCTCCAGGCGCCGCGGCCGCCAGGTCGCGAAGGTCGCCGTCGCGCGCAAGATCCTCACGCTCTGCTTCTACGGCTTGCGCGAGTAAGAGATCCGTTGCCTTGCGCCGCGGGCCGGCGCACGCGCGGTCAGAACGCTGGCGGTCACTTCGTGACCCGCCACGGCGCTCATGCGCTGCACGGCCCTCCGGCGAGCGGCAGCTCGGGCGAGCTCGTGTGTTGTCAATGGCCTCCCCTCGCCGATCTCGGCGACTGACGGCCGCCATCTTGATTGAGCCCTCGAGCACCGCACGACACTCGGGCCCGCGCAGCGCGGCCGAACGGATGACTGGAACGCTTCCGCTTGCGCCCCGGCCGTCTCCCTATCCGGGACGCCCAACGACGCGAGGCCCGTGACCGGAGGGGTTGACAGGGCCCGCTCCTTCAGGGATGACACCCGGCCCTTCTTCATAGGCCGATGAAAATCCCTCCCGCCCCCGCATCTGGCGTCCGGGCCGCTTCCTAGCGTCTCGTCCGCCGGGCACAGGGGCAACACAGGAGAGCGCAAGCGGGCAGGCCGTCGTCTCTATGGGCTGCGAGCCCGGCTTCATACGTGGCCGCCCCTGCGACCGGGCCCGGCTGCGCCGAGAGCGCGAATCCCTACGTGTCGCTCGCCCGTGCGCTTCTCCACCGAAAGACACCAAGGAGGAGGAGTCAACGATGAGATGGATTGGCCTCGACTGCCACCTCGAGTTCATCGAGGTCGCGATCCTCGACACCGCCGGAGTGTTCGTCTCGGCGGGGAGGATCGAGTCAAGCGGGGAGGCGATCGGACTGTTCGCCGAGGGCCTCGCCGCCGACGACTGCGTCGCCCTTGAGAGCTCGGCCAACGCGGCGGCGATCGCCGCGCTGATCCGCCCCCACGCGGCCAAGGTGGTGATCGCTAACTCGCGGCGCTTGGCCCAGATCTCGCAGGCGCGGGCGAAGACCGACCGCCTCGACGCGCGCACCCTGGCCAAGCTCCTGCGGGCCGGGGCCCTGGAGGAGGTCTGGATGCCCGATGAGCGGACCCGCGCCCGGCGGCGGCTCTGCGCGCGCCGCGCCGCCCTGGTCCGCGCCCGCACCCGGGCAAAGAACGAGGCCCACGCCGTCCTGGCGCGAAACCTCAAGGGACGCCCGCCGGCGACCGACGCCTTCGGCCGCGCAGGGCGGCGCTGGCTCGCCGCCCTGGAGCTGCCCGCTGACGAGCGGCTGACCCTCGATGCGTGCCTGCGCCAGGTCGACTTCCTGACCGCCGAGATCGTCGAGCTCGAGCGCCTAGCGAGCGCCGACCTCGTCGGCGACGAGGACGCCCGCCGCCTGTTGACGATTCCCGGGGTGGGGCCGCAGGCGACGCTGGCGCTCTTGGCGGCGATCGGCGAGGTCTCGCGCTTCGGCTCGGCGCGCCAGCTCGTCGCCTACCTGGGGCTTGACCCGCGGGTCCGACAGTCGGGCTCGGGGGAGGCGCGTCACGGCCGGATCTCGAAACAGGGGCCCGCTCAGACGCGGGCGGCGCTGGTCGAGGCCGCTCACCAGGCGATGCGCCAGCCCGGTCCGCTGCGCGCGTTCGGGACGCGGGTGCGCGCCCGACGCGGCTATCAGGTTGCGGCGGTGGCGGTCGCCCGCAAGCTCGCCTGCCTTGCCTGGCAGCTGCTCACCAAGGCCGAGGACTACGCCTTCGAGCGTCCGCAGCTCACCCAGCGAAAGCTGCGTCGCCTCGAGCTCAGCGCCGGCGAGCCGCCGCGCCGGGGCAAGGCCAACGGGGCACCGAGCAAGGACCCGGCGCGCGAGGCGGCCGAACGACAAGCGGCCGAACGAGCGGAGCTCGCCTACCGGCGACTGGTCGCCGACTGGAAGGTCAGCGGGGCTGGCGGCGAGAGAGCGGGCGCGGGCGCCCCACGGGGGCGCGCAAATCGTGGGCCGTCTAGCGGCCAAGCAGCGCGGCAGGCATCAGCCCCGGAACCTGCGCTTTACCTCGGGGTCTACCCGCGCCCGTTGCGAACTCTTGCAAAGGAGGTTGCGAGCCGCAAGAGGGGTTGACTTTCATCCCTAGGGACGAGAAGCGGAAGGTATGGAACGCCGCCTCTCTGGGGGATTGACCTCGTGGCAACGATGCTAGTCACGGCGGTATCTAATCCCCGTCCACGATCGACGGCAGCGTGACGTCCAGCCACTGCGAGTTGGAAACCCCGCTCCTCGGTCGGCAGCAGCATCACCTTGGAGTCGATCTCGACGTCATCGGCTTCCGCCTTCTGGTGTCGGGCGACGACGCCCAGGGCGCTCTCGAAGCAGGCCGCGTAGCCCGACCGCGAACAGCTGCTCGGGGTTCGTGGCCCTCTCCTCGTAACCTGCCAGTCACCGATGGCGGATCGCAGGGACCTCGAGTTCACCTATTCGCTCATCGACCGCATCTTTCGGCTCAGCCTCGGTGAGCTGGCGGACTTCAGCGGGGCGAAGTACGACGGCGAGTTCTCGCTGTCCCTGGATGAGGCGCAGCGGCGAAAGCACGAATACGTCGCCGAGCAGATCGGGATCGGGCCCGGTCGGCGGGTGCTCGACCTTGGCTGCGGCTGGGGGCCGCTGCTGCACTTCGTCCGCGAGAAGCGCGGGGCGGGAGTGGGCGTGACGCTGTCGTCGGCGCAGGCTCAGTCGTGTCGCCGCCACGGCCTGGACGTCCACCTGATGGACGTCCGTGACGTCGACCGCGACACCTTCGGCCCCTTCGACGCGGTCGCCAGCCTCGGCGCGTTCGAGCACTTCTGCTCGCCGGACGCTTACCGTGCCGGGCGCCAGGACGACGTCTACCGTCATGTCTTCGCGCGCGCGGCGAGCGTCCTTCCTGATCGCGGTCGGCTTTACCTGCAGACGATGGTCTTCGGGCGCAACATGATCCCGATAGACGAGGTCTCGCTCGACGCCCCGCGCGACTCGGATGCGTGGTACGTGGCGCTGATGCAGCACCAGTTCCCGGGCTCGTTCCTGCCGTTCGGGGCCGACCATGTGATCCGAACGGCCGAGCCCCACTTCCGCCTGCTCGAGAGCTCCAGCGGACGCCTGGACTACATCGAGACGATCAGACAGTGGCGCAAGCGCTTTGCTCAGCGCAGCATCCGGAAGACGCTGATCAAGGCGCGACTCGTTCCCCGCTGGCTGGCCAGCCGCGACTTCCGGCTCGCCTTCACGTCAGGCGTAAGCGCGAACAGCGTCTGCTTCAAACGCGAGCTGCTCGATCATTACCGACTCGTGTTCGAGAAGACGCCCTAGGACGGCCGGGCACGGGCTTCGCGGAAGCTGACCAGCCGGCCCCGACCCTCGTCCCACAGCTTCAGCTTCACGCACCTCATCCCGTCCCAAACCGACAGCGTCGGCACCTGCTGGAAGGCCGGGTTCGCGTCGTGTGCCCGCTGCAGGTTGTAGTTCGGGATCCGAGTCGATAGGTGGTGGACGTGGTGCAGGCCGATGTTCCCGGTGAAGAACTGCAGCACCTTCGGCAGCCTCAGGTAGGAGCTTCCCTTGAGCGCCGCCTCGTCGTAGCTCCACGAATCGGAGCTCTGCCAGTACGCATCCTCGAACTGATGCTGAACGTAGAAGAGCCAGACCCCCAGCGAGCCGGCCAGCAGCGCCGAGGGCATCTCGACGAGCAGGAAGCTGTCCCAGCCGAGGAGCCAGCAGAGCAGCCCGATCACCGAAGCGAGCGCGAGGTTGGTGCGCCAGACGCTGTGGCGGATGCGCAGCCGCTCGTTACGCGAAACGAAGCGCGGCGCCAGGATCATTGCCCAGATCGGACCGAGGCCGAACATCACGACGGGGTTGCGGAACAGGCGGTAGCCGAGCCGCCGCTGCCATGGCAGCGCCTCGTACTCGGCCACGGTGAGGGTGAGGACGTCCCCGATCCCGCGCCGGTCGAGGTCGCCCGAGCTGGCATGGTGGACGGCATGCTCGTGTCGCCAGCGCTGGAAGGGCGTGAAGACGAGCAACGCGCAGGTCGCGCCGAGCCACTCGTTCGCCTTGCTCCAGGGGAGGAAGCTCCCGTGCGCGCAGTCGTGGAAGAGGATGTAGGTGCGCACGAGGAAGCCGGCGGCGGGCACTGAGAGCGCGAGCACAGGCCAGTAGGAGACGTCGAGGAGGAAGTACATCGCCACCAGCAGCCCGAGGTAGGGAACCAGTGAGGTCGCGATGTCGAAGAGACTGCGGCCGAGGTGCGGCTGTGCGTAGTGGGCGAGGGCAGCCCGCCAAGAGGGCGGCGTCCGCTGGCCGGTCATGCCCGAGGAAGCCAGGGCCGAAGGTGCGGCATCGCTCATGTGCGTTCCTCCTAACGTCGGCAGGGTTCCGGAGGGATGAGGCCCCGTGTCCCGCGGCACGCTATCGCGATCTGCGGGTGCTCACCGGTGTCTGCGCTATCGTTGGTGACGCAAGCAGCCGGGGTTTTCCCCGGCCCTGAACAGTGTCAGCGCTCGGTTTATCGCCTCCGCGGCCCGCGGCACCAACCCGTGGTGGAAAACCACGATGGCAACAGGAACCGTGAAGTGGTTCAGCGACGAGAAGGGCTTCGGGTTCATCACCCCCGAGGAGGACGGCTCGAAGGACCTCTTCGTTCATGAAAGCGCTATCAACGGCGACGGCTTCTGCTCGCTCGCCGAGGGCGCCAAGGTCTCGTACGAGGCCGAGGATAGCGACAAGGGCCCGCGGGCCGTCAACGTCCAGCCAACGTCCAGCCTGTCAAGCCGAAGCGCTAGGCCTCGGAGACGAAGGTGAGGATGGCGCTCGCGCGAGAAACCGCGCGGCGCCCCTGACCTATGCCCAAGCGCGATCCCACCCGCCGCAGCACCCGCGTCTCGCGGCTGCTCGAGCGGGTGATCCAGCAGCGCCGCCGGCCCGAGTCCGGGCCCGAACAGTCGCGGCCCGCCGCCGGGACCGAGCCGGACGATCAGACGGGTGTCGAGCGGCGGCTGCAGACGCTGGAGGCCCGGCTCGAGCATCTCGAGACCCTGGACGAAGGGCTCCAGGACTCCGTCCATCGCGAGTCCGCCCGTCATCAGCATGAGATCGAGGACCTGCAGGACCGGCGGGCGAGCTGATGGGCGAGACCTGGACCTGCGGCCGCTGCGGCGTGAGGACGAGCTTCGCGCCCGGCTCCGCGAAGCCGCCGGAGCCGCTCGGCTGGGCCCGGTCCAACGGAGAGTGGCGCTGCCTCGGGTGTCGCAGGACGGAGGTGATCGAGGCCGCCGCCCGGAGCGACGCCGCGAGCGCCTCGGTGACCCGGAGGCGGGCCCTGACCGAGTTCGAGCTCCTGCGCGACCCCTCGGCGCCCGACCGAGTGATCGCCAGGCGGGTCAAGTGCCCGACCGGCGCCGTGAAGCCGGTGCGCGCCGGCCTGCGCGCGGCGGGCCGGATGCGAGCGGAGGAGTAGTCGGCGATGGCGCGTGTCGAGATCAAGCTCGCCAGCCGTGACATCGAACGGGCCCTGTAAGCAGAGGAGCGCCGATCGGGCTATCGCTTCGGACGAAAAGCGGTAGCCGCTCGGGCGATCGGAAGAAGGGGGGCAGCTCAGCGGTCCGGGCTTCTGTCAAGTAGGGCACACAGATTCGGCGTAGGTG
>JBKPFS010000079.1:0-3525 GCA_046728935.1 Actinomycetota bacterium
GGTCGCGGTCGAGGCGCGCGCGTCGGAGTTCCTGCTCATCTGCACGGCGATGCTGGCCCTCTTCCTCGGCTTCACCAAGCGCCGCCAGGAGGCGATCCTCGAACAGGCGGACAACGCCGACACGCGCCCCGTCCTCGAGCACTACTCGCTTCCGTTCCTCGACCAGATGGTGGCGATGGTGACCGCGACGGCGATCCTCAGCTACGTGATCTACACCGTCAACTCGCCCCGGATCGGATCGAAGATGCTCGCCACCGCGCCCTCGGTGCTGTACGGGATCTTCCGCTACCTGTACCTGATCTACGACCGCCGCGACACCCGCTCGACCGCGGCGATCCTGAGCGAGGACCCGGGGATGATCTTCGCCGCGGTCACCTGGGTGGGCACCGCCCTGGCGATGCTCTACGTGTTCGACTAGCCGCCCGCCGGCGTCGGCTGCCGGGTCCGAAGCAGCTCGTCGAGGATCTCCCCGAAGTGCGCGAGTGCGAGCGACAGGTGGCCGTGTCCGTCCAGCAGGTGCGCGGTCGCTCCCGCGACGTGCTCGGACAACCACTTGCCATGGGCTTGCGGGACGAATCGATCGTCGCTGCCATGCCAGATGTGCATGGGAACCGAGATGCGGTCGAGGCCGAATTCCCATGGCGCCAGGATCGCCAGGTCGTCGTCGAACCAGCCCCAGATGCTCGAGCTGATCGCGTGTCGCAGCCCCGCCGCGGCGAACTCCGCGTATTCGCCCGTCAACACCGCGGCGTCCGGCGGCGACACGAGGCTGCCGAGCGATTCGAGGACCTGCTCGCCGGATACGGTTCGCAGCTCCGACACCCAGCCCTCGATGAAGCTCTGTAGCGGGCCGGGCCCCTCGAGGGCGGCCTCGAACTCCTCGATGTTCTCCTCGCCCATTCCATCGCTCCAGTCGAGGCCCTCGGCCTCGTACGGCGCCACGCCGGCAATCGTCGCCGCGGCGATCACGCGATCGGGCAGGAGCGCCGCGCAGGCCAGGGCGTGCGGCCCGCCGCCCGAGCCTCCGATCACATAGAGGCGCTCGGTGCCGAGCGAGTCGGCCACGGCGGCTGTGTCCGGAGCGCAGCTGGCCACGCTCCGGCCGGCGTCCCGGTCAGACGCGCCCCCGCCGGGGCGCGAGTAGCTGGCAAGCCGCAGCCCGTGGGCCTCGGCCTGCTCGAGGTGCGGCGGCCAGAACTCGTGCGCGGACCCCGGGGTGCCGTGATGGATGACCACCAGCGTGCCATCAGTCGGTCCCGCCACGATCGCTTCCAGCTTGCGCCCGTCCGATGCGCTCAGCTCGAACCCCTCGGCGCTCACGGCCGGGACCTTATCCTCGTCAGGTAGGTTTCAGCGCCTCGGACCCGTGGACCTAACCCTGACCGACGAAGAGCAGGCCTTCCGCGACGAGCTGCGCGCCTGGCTGGAGGAAAACCACCCGGGCCCGCCGCCCGCCGGCGGTGACGCGGAGCGGTTCGCCTTCGAGCGCGAGTGGCAGCGCACGCTCCACGCGGCGGGCTGGGCCGGGGTCTCCTGGCCGAAGGAGTACGGGGGCCGCGGCGCGACCCTGATCGAGCAGGCGATCTTCGGGGAGGAGCTGGCGAGGGCGAGGGCGCCACGCCCGGCGAACGTCCTCGGCCTCGTGATGGGCGGCCCCGTGATCATCGCCCACGGCACCGAGGAGCAGAAGGAGCGCTTCCTCGAGCCGATCCTCTCGGCGGAGGAGATCTGGTGTCAGGGCTTCTCCGAGCCCGAGTCGGGATCGGACCTCGCCTCGCTGAAGACCCGGGCCGTGCCCGACAACGGCGGCTGGAGGATCACGGGCCAGAAGGTCTGGACGACGTTCGCCCATGAGGCGAAATGGTGCATGCTCGTCGCCCGCACGGACCCCGACGCCCCCAGGCACAAGGGCCTCACCTACTTCCTGATGGACATGGAGCAGCATGAGGTCGAGGTCCGGCCGCTGCGCCAGATCACCGGCGAGGCGGAGTTCAACGAGCTCTTCATCGAGAACGCCTACGTGCCCGACGAGAACGTCGTCGGCGGGGTCGGCAACGGCTGGATGGTCGCGATCACGACGCTGATGAACGAGCGGGCGGGGCTCGGCGCCTCGGCGGCGCTCGGCCTCTCGCAGACGCTCGACGAGCTGATCGAGATCGCGAGGGAGCGGGGCCAGGCCGACGACCCGCTGGTACGCGACCAGATCGCACGCCTGAAGATCGGCATCGAGGCGCTGCGGCTGGGGGCGATGCGGGCGCTGACCACGACGATGAAGGTCGGAACCCCGGGCCCGGAGGGATCGATCGCGAAGCTCCAGTGGGCCGACATCAACCAGGCGATGACCGAGTTCGCGCTGGAGGTCGGCGGCATCGAGACGCTCGAGCGGGACTCGCCGTGGGCCTACCGCTTCCTGCGCTCGCGCGCGAACTCGATCGAGGGCGGGACGAGCGACGTGCTCAAGAACATCGTCGCCGAGCGGGTGCTCGGCCTGCCGAAGCTGAGGTAGGGAGAGCGTGAACTTCGACTTCAACGACGAGCAGCGGGAGATCAAGTCGACCGCCCACGACTTCATCGCCGCACGGTTCAAGCCGGAGAAGGTGCGCGAGCTGGCCGAGTCCGACAGCCCCTACGACGAGGGGCTCTGGGCGGAGATGTGCGAGCTCGGCTGGCCGGGGATCGCGGTCCCCGAGGAGTACGGAGGTCAGGGACTCGGGGCGGTCGAGCTGGTGATCCTTCAGGAGGAGCTCGGCTACGCCTGCGCGCCCTCTCCGATGCTGGCGAACGCCGGCACGGGCCTCGTCATCTCCGCCGCCGGGAGCGAGGAGCAGAAGTCGCGCTGGCTGCCGGGGATCGCGTCCGGCCAGGAGCGCGGTTCGGTGGCGATGACGGCGGGCGAGGTGGCGGTCGCGGGCGCGGCCGACGGCGCCGCCGTGATCGTCCTGCCGCAGGGCGACCAGGCCAGGATCGTGGAGGCGGCGGAGGCCGAGATCGAGCGGCTCGATCTGATGGACCCGACGCGCGCGTACTTCCGGGTCAGTGCGGAGGGGGGCGACACGCTTTCCAATGGCGTCGCGGAAGGTCTTCAGCGCACCGCCGTGGCGGCGGCCGCCGAGCTGGTCGGCGTCGCCCAGCGAGCCCTCGACATGGCGGTCGACTACGCGAAGGAGCGCGAGCAGTTCGGGCGCGCGATCGGCGCCTACCAGGCCGTGTCGCACCGGTGCGCGCAGATGCTCTACGACACCGAGGAGGCGCGCTCGCTCACCTATTACGCGGCCTGGTGTGCGGACGCGGAGCCCGAGTCGCAGCCGCTGGCCGCCCACATGGCCAAGGCGCGCGCCTCGGACACGGCCGCATCGGTCACCCACAACGCGCTCCAGGTGTTCGGCGGAATCGGCTTCACCTGGGAGCACGACCTCCACTTCCTGCTCAAGCGGGCGAAGGCGATGGGGCCGATGCTCGGCAGCCCGCGCCAGCACCGCGACCGGGTCGCCGACCTCATCGGCCTCGGCGAGCCGGTGCCCGCCC
>JBKPFS010000080.1:0-2919 GCA_046728935.1 Actinomycetota bacterium
GGGGAGGAGGGCGGCGAGCTGGTCGCCCAGGGCACCCCCGAGCGGGTCGCGGGCACGAAGGGCTCCCACACCGGCCGCTTCCTGAAGGGGATCGTGAAGCCGGCGGCGCAGAAGCGGCGGACACGCGCTCGCGTGCCCGCCGCTGCCTGATTGCTGTGATCAGCCGATCGTGAAGAAGCCTCCGAATCGGCACACGCCCGGCTGGTTGAGGATGTTGACGCCCGCGTAGAGCTCGGAGCCGACGATCTCGGTCCCGTCCGTGGCCAGCGCAGTGCCATCGCTTTCCTGGTCTAGGGACGGGTCGCCGGCGGTGAACGCCGTGCCGTCGATGAACTGGCGGTCGTCCTCCGGCGTGCCGGTATCGAGGTCGGGGGTGGAGTCGTCTCCGTCAAACGAAGCATTGTCCTGGCTCGTCGCGATCAGGATCTCGGGGACGTCGCGCGGGAGGATGGGGCCGCCGCCCCCGTCCGGATCGAAGTTGATCCGGCAGCGTGCGGTGAAGGTGAACGGCCCTTGCTTGAGGACGTCCTTCGTCTGGCCGTCCGTGAGCGTGAAGGGGGCGACGCGCTCGATTCGGTAGCCGCCCACTGCCGCCGCGTTGGCAGCGTTGGCGGCGTTGGTCGCATTGGTCGCGTAGGTCGCGTTGGTCGCGTTATCGGCGTTGGCGGCGCTCGGCACCTTGCCGAGCTTCGACTCGTTCACGTCCGTGCCAGTGATCGAATTGTTGCGCACGTCCTTGCTGCGGACGTCGTTGTTGCGTAGGTCCTTCGAGCGGATGGAGTTGTTCTTGACGTCGCCCGAATTCACCGTACCGGTGCCGGGCAAGGCCAGTGCCGAACCGGACAGCGCGGCTACCAGCGCTATGAATGCCAGCGCCGTGGGGGTGAGGGCAGGCGCGAGAACAGGCGGCCCATTCGCGTACCTCCTTCTTGTTGTGCGAATCCCTTGAGCGGGTGGGGGCGGCCCGATCGTCACCGATCGGCAAAGCCAAAGCAAGTGCTGGCTAGGCGTCCGTTTCGCGGGCGCGGCGCAGCTTGCGCATGGTCTGGGTGACTTCCATGCGGCGGTGTGCCTTCGCGGCGACCTGGATCAGGGTCAGGTCGCCGGAGGTGTCGGCGATCCCGATCGAGCAGGTCACCGGGCCGGCCACGTGCTCGAAGGAGGTCGCCGCGAGCTCGTCCTCGAAGCGGTCGGCCCAAATGCCCGCGCTGCGGGCGTCCGTCCCGTGAAGCAGCACGGCGAACTCGTCAGGGCCGGTGCGAGCGATCTCATCGACCGCCCGGAGCGTCGAGCGGAGCGTCGCGGCGCACATGCGCAGGACCTCGGTCCCTGCCCCCGCGCCGTGATGTCTGTTCACGCGACGCAGCCCGTCCACGTCCACCATCGCCAGCGCGAGCGACTCCCCCGTGCGCCCGCGGCGCAGCTCCTCGCGCGCGAGGAGCGCGTCGAATTCCTCGGAGCCGGGCAGGTCGGGGAGCGGGTCCATCCCCCTACTCATCGGCGATCGCGCGCAGAATCTGAGATCACGCGGTCGGCCCAGCGCGTAGCGGCCGCGGGCAATGGCTTGCCGAGGGCGGTGCGGTGGTCGGCCACCCATCGGTAGGCGCGCTCGGAGGCGCCCGGGAAGCGGTCGGTGATCAGCGCCAGCGGGTCGCCGCCCGGAAGCAGCCGGAAGAGCGGTGAAAAGGCGCCTCCTCCGGACCACACGGCAGGCTCCGCCAGGTGGTCGCGATTCGTTGCGTTATGCGCAACGTTTCTCTGCCACCTGGGGTCAACGAGGTGCCAGGAGGCCATTCGCTCGTCCTCCGGCATTCCCTCGAGCAGCACCTCCGCCTCGGGGCTCTTCAGTGAGACCGGGCCGAGCCGGCTGTGACTGTCCCAGCGCAGCAGCAGCGCCACGCCGAAGCGGCAGAAGCCGCAGTCGGGGTCGTAGAGGACCGCGTGGCTCGTCATCTCTGGAAAGCTGCGCCGATGCAGAAAGCCCGCCTGTGGTGGCAGAAGTGGCGCTGGTACGAGCGCAACTCGCTCCCGTGGAACCGGCTGGCCATCCACCGCGAGCTGGCCCGCCGCGGCGCGTTCGCGCGCTGGCCGATCCAGGGGAACGTGCTCGAGGCGCTCCGCGACGGGCGTCTCGAGGTCGGGGAGCACACGCTCTTCGAGCCGGAGGTCTGGCTCACGGTCTCCGACGAGGGTCGCATCCGCATCGGGCAGGGCACATTTCTCAATATCGGCGTAATGGTGGCGGCCGCCGAGCTGGTCGAGATCGGCGACCACTGCATGTTCGCGAACGGCTGCTTCGTGACCGACGCGAACCACCGCTTCGACGACCCCGATCAGCCCATCACGTGGCAGGGCTTCACGAGCAAGGGCCCAACCCGCATCGGCGACAACGTTTGGTGCGGCGCCAATGTGGTGGTCACGAGCGGCGTGACCATCGGCGAGCGCTGCGTGATCGGTGCCAACAGCGTCGTGACGGCGGACATCCCGCCGTTCTCGATCGCGGCCGGAGCACCCGCGAAGGTGCTCCGGCGCATCGAGTACGAGGTTCCCTCCTCAGCAGAGCACGAGTAGGTGGAACGGCTTGTTCGCATCGTTGCCGCCCGCTCCGGTCGTGCGGATGTCCACCCCGTTCACGTTCGAGGCCAGTGAGCTCACGGTGATCTGGCCGTTGTCGGGCGGCGCGGCGGCCGTCGGGCCACCGACCGTCGCGTAGTACGCGCAGCCGCGCACGTCGACGTCGAAGACCACCTGGTAGCGCCCCTCGGCGGTGCGAGCCGCGGAGGTTATGCCGCGGGATCGAACGGCCTGGCCACCGGCGTTCACGACCGCGAAGTGCGAGCTGCCGGCAGCGACGAACGCGCCCGGGACGGTCGACAGCGTCGACTCCTTGATGGCTCGCCCACCGAGGCCGTCCGCGCG
>JBKPFS010000081.1:0-6731 GCA_046728935.1 Actinomycetota bacterium
GCCTACAACCGCGTGCCTGCGGACGCCACCGCGTTCCCACACCGCGAGGAGCTCTTCCTGCTCGAGCACTCCGTCGTCGTCCCAGCCGGCCTCGACGCCGCCGCGACCGAGGCCGCGCGCGCCTGGCTGTCGGACTCGTGGGAGTTCGTGCACCCCTCCGGCTCGGGCGGCGTGTACGCGAACTTCCCCGATACTGACCTACCCGACGAGCACCGCGCCTACTGGGGCGGCAACCTCGAGCGCGTGCGGCGCGTGAAGGAGAAGTACGACCCGGAGCGAGTGTTCGGCTGAGGCCGTGTCGCCGGCTCGGGGAACGGCGGCAGCGAGGAGAGCGGGACGCACTTCCGTTACCCATCCTGCGTTCTCCCAGAGAGCCCCTCGTCCCGGAGCGCCCGAAGCTACGGCTGGGCCCGAACGCTTCGGTCAGCGGCCCTCAGGGATGAATCTTCATGGCAGGAGAAGCAGCAGATCGCCATGTCCGCATAGCGTGGCGCGGTGATGGCGCGGGCGGAGGGCAGCGTTATCACGAGAAGCCAGAGCGACCATCGAGGCCGGTGCCAGCCGTGCTCGGGGATGGCGAGCGTGTCGACGGAGTCTGGTGGGTTGATGAGCTAGGCGAGAGATACGCGTATGGCGACTTGGACGTAGAGGAGGCGTACGCAATCGACTCGGAAGGCAACCGCTACGCCGGTGAGGTCGCGGGAAGCACTCGTCCTCGAGGGCTCGCCGTGTGCGTGGACGTCTAGCGGTGACCCACCCCGCCGTCGCCGAGGGGGTGGGCATGCCCTTCACGCCGCTCGAGCAGGCGTGGCCGGCGACCGCTTCCTGACTAGTACTCGTCGTGCCGGCGGAACCAGAGGCCGGTCTCGTTGCGTCCCTTCGGCGCGCGATCGAGCCACTGGTACATCGCCCATAGTCCGTCGAGACCGCGTGCGAACGCCGAGTACGTGTGGTAGACGACGCCGTCCTCGAGCGCGAACGCGCTCATCCCCGGCGCCTGCCGCGTGTAGGTGGCCACGTCGGTCCCCGTCATGGCCGCGACCTCGGCGACAGGGTCGGCCTCGCCGGCGAGGCCGCCGGGCGGGGTCGCGGTGATCGGGCGGTAGTTGTATTCGCCGTCTCCGCTGGTCCGTTGCTCGGGGGTGAACGAGACGTTGAAGTCGTAGTTGAACTCGCCGTCGTCCGACGAGACCCAGGGGAACGTCCACCCCATGCGGCGCTTGTACGTCTGGATCGCGTCGACGGGTGCCTGCGAGATCGCCATCAGCGTGACGTCGTGGTTCGCGAGGTGGACGACCGAGCCTTCGAACCCGTCGGCGATCGCCGAGCAGGCGGGGCAGCCCGCGGTGTACTCGGGCCCGAACATGAAGTGGTAGACGAGCAGCTGAGAGCGGCCGCGGAACAGGTCCGCCAGCGAGGTCTCCCCCTCCGGCGTCTCGAAGCGATAGTCCTTCTCGACGCGCACCCACGGCAGCTCCTGGCGCCGCCGCGCCAGCTCGTCGCCGCGACGAGTCAGCTCCTTCTCGGCTTCGAGCAGCTCGAGGCGGGCGGCAAGCCACTCCTCGCGGGTTCCGGTTGCGTGACTGGTCATGGTCGTTGTCTCCTTTTGTCAGGTTGTTGCGAGAGCAGGAATGAACGACGGCGCGACGGCGACCGCGACGCCAAGGGCGGCGATCGCCAACGCCAGCGGCACATCGAGCCGCGCCGTAGGCGGCACCAATCTCTGGGTGAGCACCAGCGGGCCGACGACGGCCATCCAAGCGACGCTCATGACGCCGAGCGCCGCGAGCATCACCATCAGTCCGAAGCTCCACCCAAGGCACCAGAAGCCGAACGCGAACCTCGACGTCACGAGCTCCTGGCAGCGCCGCCGGCATGCACGCTTGAAGGGAGTCGGCTCGTATGCCGCGGCGGCGACCGTCAGCGCACCGGCGACGACGTATCCGTGCGGCTGCCGCAGCTCGTAGACCGCAAGGCCGACGAGCGCCCAGACGACGACGTACGCAGCCGTGAACACGAGGGCGCGTCGCAGATGCGAGCCGGCGCGAATCGTTCGCACGACCGCGGGCACCGCCGCCGGCAGCATCATCGCGACCGTCATCGCCACCTGCTGCTGGGAGCTCATGAGCTCGCCTTCGTCACGCCCAGGCGGGCGCCCTCCGTGCGGTCCGGTAGGGGATTCCCCCGTCTCGAGGATTCTTGAGATTCGAGAGGACGCTCGACCAGCCCTGGCTGATCATCGACGCCGTCACGCCTCCGGGCTCGAGGTCGTCGTGGATGACCGTCAGCTTGACCACGTCGCCGCGTGGCTCGATGTCGAAGGTCACCTTGGAGCGTCGCTCCGCGGCAAGCCGCGCAGCGACGTCCTCGCCCAGGTCGAGCGCCGCGATGAGCTCGGGCGTGAAGCTATGCCACGTGTAGGACAGGCGGCGATAGGGCTCCGACTCCGGGCAATCGGTTTCTTCGAGCAACGGGTCGAGCAGGGCGCGAAGGGCATGCTCGGCTTGGCCGACGTCGCGGGTGAGGGCTGGGGTCTCGGTCATGTTGTTGTCTCCAGTGTCGGGGTTGGAGGGCGGTGATCCGGATACAGCCACCGGTGCAGCAGCCGGGTGACCCGGGGCATCACCACCCAGGTCATCAGCGGAACCGTCACTGCGGTGGTGATCCCCAGCCTCAAGACCACTGACACGCCCTCGAGCAGCGGGCCCAACACCTCGACGACCAGCGTGATCAGCGGGAAGATCGTGATCCAGGTGAGAAGCGCCATCTTGTAGGGGGGCGGTGGGGGCGTTCCGGGGGTGCCCGGCAGGGTGAACCAGCTCTCCAGCCCCGTTACGAAGCGGGTGCGCACGGGCCCGAGCGCGTGTGGCTCGGCGCGCTCCAGCCACGCCGCATGCTCCTCGGAGTCCAGCCAGGCGCGCAGGTGCTGGGCGGTGTCGAACCGGTAGACGATCCGATACTCGTCCGCGGTCGAGCTCTCCGGCCGGAAGACCTCGACGCCGAGATGACCCGGGAACTCGCTCGCAGCGGCGATGATCCCCTCCAGGAAGTGCTCGTAGAAGACCTCGTGGCCCGGCTTGACGCGCCGGGTCACGGTCGTCGTAACCGGGCCGCCTCCTCCCTCGGGCGGCGTCGAGGCGGAGGACATGGCCCCATCCTCGGGACTCAATCCGCGTCCTCATCCTTGAGCTGCAGCAGGCCGATCGTGTTTCCGTGCGGGTCGACGAGCCAGGAGGAGTGCGCGAACCCGACGTCGGCGATGCCGTCGACGGTCTTCAAACCGGGCTCGTCGAATTCCTCGACCTCGACGCCTCGGGAGCGAAGCTCGCTCACTTCAGCGGCCAGGTCCGTGACCCGCCACGAGGCCTTGGTCTGCGGCTCGCTGGGGCCGGTCGAGCTCCGGGTGACCACCAGGCGGCTGTCAGCGCCGCAGCCGAACGTGACGAAGTCGTCGGTCTCGATCAGGATCTCCAGCCCGAGCTTATCGGCGTAGAACTCCCGCGCGACGCGGAGGTCGATCGCCAGGATCATCACGTCGATTGGGTGCTCGGCGAGCATTTCAGACCCCGAGCGCTTCGATCATCAGCTCGGCGGCCGCCGTTCCCGAGTACTGCTGCTGACCGGTGATCAGGTTCCCATCCCTGACCGCGTGTGGCTTGAAGCGGCCGTTGACGATGAAGTTCGTGGTCTCGAGCCTGCGTGCCTCGTCCTCGATCCAGAACGGCTGGATCTTGCGGCCGACGTACTCATCGGCGAACCGCTCCTCGGAGTTGGCAAAGCCAGTCCACGTCTTGCCTGCGACGAGCAGGCTCCCGTCCGCGAGTCGCGCCCTGAGCAGAACGCAGGTGGCGTGACAGATCACCGCGGTGATCTTGCCCGCCTCGTAGAAGGAGGCGACGAGCCGGTGCACACGCTCGTCGTTGAAGAACGTGTACATCGGTCCCTGTCCGCCGACGAAGAGGACGGCGTCGTAGTCGCCCTCGGCGACGTCGGCAAGCGGCGTGGACTGCTCAACGAGCTTCAGGTGCTCGGGTGAGTTGATGAACCCGAGGCTGAGCAGGTCGTCCGCGGAGTAGCGCGATTCGTCGCGCGGGTCGCTCCACGGATCCGCCTCGAGCTTGCCACCGTTCGGGCTCGCTACATCCACCTGGTAGCCGTGGTCGGTGAGCTCCCAGTAGGGATGGCTGAGCTCTGCCCACCAGAAGCCGATCGGCCACCCGGTTTGCTCCGACACAGCGGGGTTGGATGCAACGATCACCACGCGTTTCGGCTCGCTGGGGTTGAGGGTGTCGATCGCTCCGGTCATGGCGAGGTACAGACCTTAGATTGGGTTTCGGTTGATCCCCAACACGGACCGCGTCTCGCTTTACACCGATTCCGTATCGGTCGATTTCTCTAGGCTTGGCGGGATGCCGGAGCTGCGCCACCTGCGCTACTTCGTCGTCGTCGCGGAGGAGCTCAACTTCAGTCGCGCCGCGACGCGGCTGCACATGGCCCAGCCCCCGCTGAGCGTCGCGATCCGGCAGCTCGAGCGGGAGCTCGGCACCGACCTGTTCCTGCGCACCACGCGGGAGGTGAAGCTCACTGAGGCCGGCCGCGTGCTGCTGGACGGAGCTCGACGGACGCTGGCTGAAGCCGACCGCGCCGTCGCGGCCGCGGAGCGGGCCGGTAAGGGGGAGCTAGGAAGGTTGAGGGTCGCGTTCAGCTGGAGCGCGCGCTTCGAGACGCTGCCGGCGCTAGGGCGAGTGCTCAGGGCCCAACATCCGGACGTGGAGCTGCTCGCACAGGAGATGTGGAACGCAGCGATGATCCCCGCCCTCCAGTCCGGAGCGGTGGACATTGCAATCGCACTCTGCCCGGAACTCGCGCCTGATCTGGCCGACGAGGTAATACGGACTGAGCCGGTCGTCGCGGTCCTCCCAGCAAGGCACCCGCTCGCGGGCGAGCAGGCAATCCCACTCGGCTCGCTCGGAGAGGAGACGTTTGTGTTCTTTACGCGCGAGCTCGCGCCCCGCCTGCACGATGCACTGGTAGGCCTCTGCCGCCGCGCCGGCTTCGAGCCGAAGGTGAGAAGCGGGTCCTTTCACACCGGATGGGACCTCGGCATCCTGAGCCAGGCCGCAGTCGTCGCCGTCGCGCCGAAATCGGTCACGATGAGGTTGGCCGAGGGCGTCGTCGCCGTGCCCCTAAGCGAACCCGCCGACCTCCTCGACACGCGCCTGCTGTGGCGCATGGACGATCCCTCCCCAACCGTGGAGGTGTTCCGTTCAGCCGCTCGGACGGTGTTCGACACGGATTCGAGCGTCCCGGGATAGTCGCTTCACCGAGGATGAGGAGCGTGCGCGCGACTTCGCCGCCGCGCAGAATCACGGCGTCATCCCGGACGACGGGCGCCAGCGCAGGCCTCTGTCCTCTATCACCGTGCCCGCGCTCGTGATCCACCGCACGGCGGATCCGATGTTCCCGCTCGGGCACGGCGAGGCACTGGCGGAACAGATCCCCGACGCAAGCCTGCTGGTGCTCGAGGGAGCCGGCCCCGGGGTCGATCGAGCCGACTGGGAGGTCATCGCCGCCGCGATCCTCGTCCACACCGAAATCGACGAGACGAGGCGATGAGCCAGCCACGCAAGCCCGCGCCGTCGAGCGCAGCCAGCGAAGGGCCCGACTGGAGCGCCCGCGCGACAGCCTGGGCGGAGCTCTGGGGAGACCTCGGGATGCCAGCCTTCGAGGCGGTGGCCGATGCGACCGGGATCAGTCGGAGCACCCGCGTCCTCGACATCGGCTGCGGCAGCGGCGAGTTCTCCCGGCTGGCGGCAGCGCGTGGTGCTCTCGTCAGCGGCATCGACGCCGCCGAGGGGATGATCGAGATCGCCCGCCGGCTCGTTCCGGGCGCCGATCTCCGCGTCGGCGCGATGGAGCGCCTGCCCTGGGACGAGGACACCTTCGACGTCGTCGCGGGGTTCAACGCATTTCAGTTCGCCGCGGACATGATCGTCGCCCTGCGCGAGGCCAAGCGCGTTGCCCGCGCCGGCGGCCAGGTCGCGATCTGCAACTGGGGCCGGCCGCAGGATCGCGAGCTGGCCGCGGTCTTCAGCCCGCTGCGCGAGCTTGAGCCGCCTCCCGAGCCGGGGCCGCCGCAGCCCGACCCGGCGGCGATCGGCGAGCCAGGGGTGCTCGAGGACCTCGCCCGCAGGGCCCGTCTCGAGCCGGGACGGGCCGGGGAAGTCGATGTGCCCTACGCGGCGCCCGATCAGGCCACGCTCGAGCGTGCGCTCCTCGCCGGCGCCGGCTTTCTCTCGGCGATCGATCACTCGGGCGAGGAGGCGGTGCGGAGGACGATCACGCATGCCGCCGCCCCGTTCAGGCAGCCGGACGGCTCCTACCTGTTCCGAAACAAGTTCAGGTACCTCA
This sequence comes from Actinomycetota bacterium, assembly GCA_046728935.1. GTDB lineage: Bacteria > Actinomycetota > Thermoleophilia > Solirubrobacterales > 70-9 > DATAFO01. Next base: position 6,412 of record JBKPFS010000081.1, read on the forward strand.
TCGCGCACGCATAGCTCGCACGCTGCGTGCCGAGCGGGCACGACTTGGAAGCCGCGGTATCGCCGTCACCGATATGGATAAGGCGCGCGACGAGAAGGGCATCTTCCGCGATGAGGGTCCCTACATCGCCTGGTTCGAGGACCCGGCCGGCAACGTGCTCTCCGTCCCGCAGGAGAAGTAGATCCGGCCTGGACTGGGGGCAAACCAGTATCGCCGCTGCGACCGCTCGCTGCTGCACGCTCGCCGCTAGAGCGGGAGGCGACCACCGGGCTTGACCGTCTTCATCGTCAGCTGCGACACGGTGCGGGCGACCCCGGGCA
>JBKPFS010000082.1:0-32376 GCA_046728935.1 Actinomycetota bacterium
ATAGCAGGGGCGCGGGGCCGCTCGGTGGCGGGCCGCTCGGGTCCTCGAACCAGTTGCCTGTTATCGCCCCTCGGCCAGTAGAACCCCGGCGGCTCGAGCTGCGCCCCCTTGATCTCGACCGCCCCGGCGGCTACGGTCGTCTCGACCGATCAAGTGGGGCCGCGTGCTGCGAACACCGGCCCCGTGGCACCGGGCCAAGTCTCCAAGGTCCCGGCGCAACGGGAACGTTACGACGCGCTACGCCCGCCCTCTGGAAAGGAAGGTTCGCTGATGCATGAAGTGCTCTATGCCCCCAGGAGGGGCGCGTCTGATGCCCGACAGCAGCAAGGGAGCCGAGTACATGCGCCGCCGTCGGGCCGAGGGCAAGGCGTGGGACCAGCGGCCGGAGAACCGCGAGCGGGTCCGCAAGCGCCAGCGCGAGTATTGGCACCGCCCCAGGGCGGCTGGCTCAAGCGCCGCAAGCGGGATCTCGCGGCTCAACGCGGTCGGGTTGAGCGCGACCTGAGACTTCTCGACGAGGAAGGGGAGAAGCTGGAACAACAGCTAGCTAACGAGGAGGCGATCTAGATGGCAGCCGGAATCCGCAAGCTTCACTCCAAGCGCTGTCCCGGCCGCGAGGGCGGGCGGTGCCGTTGCGGCGCGGGCTATGAAGCGTGGGTGTTCTCCAAGCGCGACGGGAAGAAGATTCGCAAGACCTTCGCGCTCGAATCGGAGGCCAAGACGTGGAGGGCTGACGCGCTCTCCGCGCTCGCCAAGGGCGGGCTCAGGGCACCGAAGCCGACCACCGTCAGGGAGGCGTGGGAAGCGTGGCACGAGGGAGCGAAGGCGGGCACCATCCGCAACCGCTCCGGCGATCCCTACAGGCCCTCGGCAATTCGCTCCTACGAGCGGGCGATGAGGCTTCGAGTAATCCCTGCGATTGGTGCGGTTCGATTGGCAGACGTGCGGCGTCCCGACCTCCAAGAGTTTGCAGACGGGCTGTTGGGCAACGGCTTGAACCCCTCGACCATCCAAACGACGCTGCTCTCGCTGCGGGCGATCTTCCGCCGTGCGGTGGCAAGGGGCGAGTTGGCGGTCAACCCTTGCAACGGGCTTGAGTTGCCAGCGATCCGAGGTCGTCGGGAGCGGTTCGCCTCCCCTGACGAGGCAGCGAAGCTGATCGCGGCTGTCACCGACCAGGATCGGGCGATATGGGCAACCGCGATGTACGCGGGGCTCAGGCGAGGCGAGCTTCAGGCTCTCTGCTGCGAGGACGTGGACATCGCCACCGGCCTGATCCACGTTCGCCACGGATGGGATGCGCAGGAGGGTGAGATTGAGTTGAAGTCAAATGCCGGACGGCGCAGGGTTCCAATCGCCGCCGCGCTGCGCGAACTTCTGCTCGACCATCGACTCCATACGGGGCGAACCGCCGGACTAATGTTCGGGGCGACCGCAGCGGACCCGTTCGACCCCAAAGGTCTGACGAAGCGGGCGGATCATGCATGGGGCGTCGCCGGGCTCGACCGAATCACCCTGCATGAGTGCCGCCACACGTTCGCCTCGCTAATGATCGCGGCGGGCGTCAACGGCAAGGCCCTACAGACGTTCATGGGCCACGCCAATATCTCGATCACCCTCGACCGCTATGGCCACTTGATGCCGGGATCCGAGGACGAGGCCGCGGGGCTCCTCGATGCCTACGTCACCGCCCAGCCGGAGCGTGCCGAGGACGCCGCTCGTTTGGCTGGCGGCGATCCCCGTTCGCCAGCTGTCGCCAGTGAGCACCACTTTCGAGCGGTGTTCTGCGGTTCTGTGCGGTCAGTTTTCGGCTTGACCAAGCAAGACTTCGCTTTCTGAAGCCAGGCGCCGTAGACGTACCACATCTAGCCTGGGCGGCTCTAATCCCGCATGGTCAAGCGGTTTCTTGACTTCATGCGCCAGCGATGCGCCAGTAAATGCGCCAGCTACCCCGCCCGTGATCCTATCCGCGCGGGTCGCTCGGCTCCGACTCCAGCGCCAGCAGCAGCTCGCCGGTGGGTGGCCCAGAGATTGACCCCGCCGCTAACCCCGATGTATGGTCGGCCGATGAGGGCACGGAAGCTCGCGGTTGTCGGGATGGTGCTGGGCGCTGATCGCACTGACGCCCGCTGGCGCGGATGCAAAGCGCGTCAAGTCACGCGTGTTCCTCGCCCCGTTCGGGATTATCGAGCCCAGCGGGGCCATCACCTACCTCTTCGGCGGCGGGGTCAATACCAGGGGGCCCCTGTATTTCAAATGCGAGGCGCACCGCCGGGTGCGGGTGTTCCGCGATGAGCCCGTCGGCGACGACACCCTGATCGGCTCCGATCGCACCGATTTCCTCGGCGGATTCCTCGCGGCCCAGGTGACCGATTTGGACGAGGTCCCGGGCGACTACTACGCGAAGCTGCACAAGAAGAAGGTGAAGGCGAAGTCCCGAACGCTGCGGTGCGCGGGGGATCGTTCCCGCACCGTGACCGTGTATCCGCCGAATATCGGCTGATCGGCCCCGCGTGACCCCGGTGTCGGCCGAGCAGCCAGCGCGGTCCCCCTCAGCTCGCTGTATTCGGCGGCTCCAGCGCCCCTGGGACGGGCAGATGTTCAGCGGAGCCTGACCAGGGGCGAGGAGTCTCCACCCACTCTCGCCGAGCGCGTTTCGGTGCCTTATCGGCCGGCCGTCCGAGCCCGCGGAATCGGCACCCGCTGCCAGGCCCCACCGCGCGGGCCCCCGACGATTGAAGCGGTGGAGTCTCCATCCCAACCCCCGACGCCGCGACCGCGAGATACTGCGCGGGCGATGTCGCGGGAGAACCTGGACCTGTACGACGCAATCTCGATGCTTTCAACCGACGAGACATCGATGGCTACATCGCCACGATTGCGGACGCCTTCGTGCTTCATTCGCAATTCGCTGGCGTCGAGGCCGGCACCTACCGGGGCCATGAGGACGTCCCTCGCTACTTCCAGGATCTGGCTGAGGCGTGGCACCGCTACCGCGCCGAGTCCCTGGACCTCGCGGAGGGCAAGGACGGGAGGGTCGCCTGGACCTCGTGACTCGCGCGGAGGCCGAGCGCAGCGGCATCGAGGTAACGAAGCGCATCGGAGTGGTCTTCGGCGTGCGAGGCGGCGAGATCGTCGGCATCGACACGTATCCGACGCGCGCCGACGCCCTCGCCGCCGCCGGGCTGCGGGAGTAGGCGATGTCGCAGGAGAACGTCGAGGTCATGAAGCGGGCGAACGAGGCGCTGAACAGAGGCGACGTCGACGCTCTCCTCGGCTTCTACGCCACCGACGCGGAGCTCCGCGATCTGCAGAGCGCTCCCGACCAACCGCTCGCCGTGAGCGGCTAGACGCGATTCGAAACGTGGCTCAACTGGGCGGCCGCCTTCGATGAGCTCAGGGCCGATGTCGAGGAGTACGTCGATGCGGGCGAGACGGTGATCGCCTCGGTTCGCTGGCGGGGGGAAGGCAAGGAGAGCGGCCTCGTGATCGACAACCGCCAGTACGACGTCTTTGAGCTCCAGAGCGGGAAGATCGTTCGAGCGGTGCTGGGGTATCGGTCGAGGCGTGAAGCCCTCGAAGCCGCAGGACTGCGGGAGTAGGCGGTGTCGCGGGAGAACGTCGAGACTGGACAGCGAGCGAACGTCGAGGCTCTGCGGCCGGTGTACGAGGAATGGGGCCGTGGCAACTGGAGCCCTCGTTTCGACGTCTACGCGCCCAACATGGAGTGGGGATGGTCGGAGGAGTTCCCCGGTCTCCACAGGCCCTCCCGTGAACCGCAGACGCCAAGCCACCGCCTGCGCGAGTGGCTCAGCCCTTGGGAGGATTGGCGCTGCGAGGCAGAGGAGTTCATCGCCGAGGGCGAGTTCGTCGTGGCGCTGTGTCGGTACACCGGGCGCGGGAAGGAGAGTGGGGTCGCCGTAGATTCGCGAGGGGCGCACCTTTGGACCATGCGGGCCGGCAAGGCCGTCCGGCTGGAAGTCTTCTCAAGTCGCAGCAAGGCCCTTGAAGCGGCCGGGCTATCGGAGTAGGCGATGTCGGAGGAGAACGTCGAGATCGCGCGGCGCTACTTGGAGGGCACCGAAGAGGGAATGGGGGGAGGCAAGGCCATCGAAGCCCTGGTCAACGAATTCTGGGAGCCCGACGGCGACTACTACCCGATTCGCGGGTTCCCGGAGGCGAGGCCATGCCACGGACGCGAGGAGATCGTGCGCTTCTTTACCGCGCTCTATCCAGCTTGGGCGGACTACCGATATGTGATCAAAGACGCGAGGGCGATCGGCGATGATCGCGTCCTTGTGCACGGAGAGATACGGGCAGAGGGACGCGCCAGCGGCGTGGCGCTGGAAGGCGACACCTACCACTGCTTCTGGGTCCGGCATGGACGATTCATCCGGGCGGAGGATCACCTGACCGCGAAGGGTGCGCTTCACGCGCTCGGATTCAGTGGCGAGGCCCTCGAAGCCGCCGGGCTGTCGGAGTAACCCCGAAGCCCACGCATCTGTTCCGGTGGCCGAATCGCCTGCCGTTGCGCGCCAGCTGCGCGCCAGTGGGCACCCGATTCGTACTCAGCAGCGCACGCGCTCATGGATGAACGAGGTCGAGATGCAGTCGCCGACCATACGTCCCTGGGGTGGTATCGGGAGCAAATCGAGGCCCATCGTTCAGCCTTGTGCCTACCGAGGTCTGCAGAACAGGCCAGCGTCAACGAGACAGCTATCGAGTTCACCTCGCGCATATCGGCCGGCGTTCGTGTTTTCCCGGAGTATCTGGCCGGGACGGACGTGCTCTAAGCATCCGAGGAGCTGCGCAGTGGACTTCGCTCCATAGGAGCAATAGTCGGTCACGAGATCCCGCTCGTGCACTAGAGGATCATCCTCGCTCGCTCCGCAGCCGGCAAGGAACAAGCAGCTCAGTAGGGCAATGATGCGTTGCCAATGCGTTGCCACCCTCCCAATTCTCCACTTGGCCGAGCGGCATGGCGAGCGACGGGCGAAGTACGACTTCGCTCGCTCCGAGTCTGTCTCTAGTCGGTCTTCAGCTCCTCGCTGCAAGGTGATGAGGGGTAAGCACCGGGCCTGACGGAGTAAGCCGGCTGAACATCGATGTGGCGACTCGGAAACGGTGGCGATGATTCGCTACTCGGGCGACACCGGCGCGGTCACCATCCGCTCGCGCTGGCAGGGGCAGTCCGGCCGCCCTGATCGTGCACGCCGAGCCCGCAAGCTGATACCGCGCTTTCAACCGCACGAGAAGCGATAGTCGCTTCGCAGCCTGCAGCCTGGCTTCGTGGCGAGATACTGCGCGAGCGATGTCGCAGGAGAACGTCGAGACCGTACGGCGGATCTACGAGCAGGAGATGTTCGGGCAAGATCCGGCTCGGCTCCTCGACCTCGCAGCCTCGGACATCGAGTACGTCAATCCCCCAGACGCAGTCGAACCCGGTATTCGTCGCGGCCGCGCCGAGGTCGCGCAGGCGGTGAAGAACGCCCAAGAGGTCTTCGACTCGCCTCGCTACGAGCTTCACCAGATCTTCGACTATGGGGATACCGTGGTCGCGGCCCTCACCTTCTACGCACGGGGTCGTGGGACCGAGAACGAGATCGTCCAGGAGGAGGCCCACTCGTGGACCCTTCGAGACGGGAGGATCGCTCGCTTCGAATGGGTCGCGATCTGGGCACCGCCCTCGCAGCCGCCGGGCTGTCGAAGTAGGGGCGCTCACGCTGCCACAGCCCCCGATTTGACGCCAATGGCTCGGCAACCTTGCCGCGCACGGGCTCGATGCTGCCCATCGCCTCAGCCAGTAAGACGCGCCGATCCCTGCTGTCTTGACTCCGACTATTCCCGGTGAGAGGGGGGTCGCTCAAGCGGCCCAAGGAGGTGGCCCTGAATGTCTGAGCGGCTCGGCGTCGATGTGGCAGGCAACCCGGCCGGATACGGCCTCCTCGTGGTGCTCGCCCTGCGTCGTGATCGGCGCAGACGGCGTGACGCTTGACCTCAACGGCCACACGGTCGACGGCGACGGGACCGAGGCTGCGGGCTGTGACCCCAGGAGGAACTCTGCGACTTTGGGGTGGCCAACGAGGGCCACGATGGGGTCACTGTGCGTGCTGGCTCGGCGCGTGAGTTCGGGATCGGGGTGCTCGTCGGGGGTGCACGAAAGAACCGCGTGCTGGACATCTCGTCCTCGAGGCACGTCTTCTTCGGCGCAGTGGTCGGCCGCTCGAGCCGAAGCGTGATCCGCGACAGCTCGTTGAGCCGCAACATCGCCCCCGAGGGGGACGGGATCGGCGTGTTCGGGTGCCACCGCCTCCGGATCATCCACAACAAGATCCGACGCAACCCCGGGCCCGGCATCCACGTGTTCGATTCCAAAAGGAACCTGATCACAAAGAACGTGTTCTCGCGCAACGGACCCGCGGTCCTGATGGAAAAAGCCGACCGAAACGAGGTGCAGCGCAACCGCGTCACTCGCGGCGGCGGCATCCTCGTCGCCCCCGGCAACCGAAAGGTGATCGCCCGGAACCGCGTCTCGCGAGCCCTGGACAGCATTGCGATCGACAAGGGAAGCGGGAACCTGATCGCCGGCAACGTCGTCGTTCGGGCCCGCAAGGCGGGCATCCGTCTCGGACTAGACCGGCCACCGATCGGCGGTGACAACAATGTCGTCCGCGAAAACCTGGTCAGACGGAGCGGCGACGATGGCTTCCTGGTCGCCGAAACCGACGACCACAGCCTCCTGAAGCGGAACATCGCCCGGCACAACGGAGACGATGGCTTCGACGTCGAGAGCGATTCCGCGAAGTTGACCCGGAACCGCGCGGTGCGCAACGGCGACCTGGGCATCGAGGCGGTCGCCGGCGTCACTGACAGCGGCGGGAACAGGGCGCATCGCAACGGCCACCCGGTGCAGTGCACGAAGGTGGCATGTAGGTAGGCAGCAAGGCGGTCCCAGCAGGGAGTCGAAGCCGCCGGAGTGTCGGAATAGGAGCGGGAGGCGCCCAAGGCGCCAGATAGTCGGCTGGCCCCGCCTTGACTGCCTCAGCGCGCACTCAGGACCGTCTTTCGTGGCGTCCTGTGGAAAGGTACCCGCGGGTGATCCAGTCGTGGTGGAAAGGGCCGTTGGCGCACGTTAGTGGCGCGCACGGACTGTCCGACCCCGCGAAAACGCTTGTCTAAGCCACTTCCGGGCCGAACGACTCGCAGGTACTACATCTAACCTGGAACGAAGGACGGCATGTACGACCCTTTCTACATCGAGGAGGAGCCCCGCGAGGAGGTGCGGATCGTCTCGGTCAGCGGGGAGCTCGACCTCGCCAGCGCGCCCAAGCTGGGCACTGTCTTGGAGGTCGCGGCGTCCGATCCGGACCGCGCCCTGGTGGTCGACCTCACGGCCTGCAGCTTCATCGATTCGACCGGGATCCGGACCCTGCTCTCGGGTGCACGCGCGATGGCGGACGGGCTCGCCAGGGTCGCGGTCGTCTGCCGTGACGGCCCCGTGCAGGCGGCGCTGGCCCTGACTGGCTTCGACAAGAGCGTGCGGATCTTCGATGAGGTGGAGGCCGCCGTCCTCGCCGCCTGCGGGTGAGTGCGAGGCGGGCCGCTAGCGACGCCAAGCTGACCGTCCCGCCCCGTCGGGCGGGGCCGCTACGGTGGCGCCGATGAGCGCGAAGCCCACCGTGCCGCCCGAGGTTGCGCGGATCGCGCGCGAGGTCTCGGCGACGATCGGCAACACGCCGCTCGTCGCGCTGGGGTGGCTGGGGGAGGGGATCGAGGCGGAGGTAGTCGCGAAGCTCGAGTACCTCAACCCGGGCGGCTCGGTCAAGGACCGGATCGGCGTGGCGATGATCGACGCCGCCGAGCGCGATGGCCTGATCGAGCCGGGCTCGTCCGTGATCGTCGAGCCGACGAGCGGCAACACCGGCATCGCGCTCGCGCTGGTCTGCGCGGCGCGCGGCTACGAGCTCGTGCTCACCCACCCCGAGGGGATGAGCCGCGAGCGGACGAAGCTGCTGCGCGCCTACGGCGCCGAGGTGCACGAGACCCCGTCCCTCGGCGGGATGAACGAGGCTGTTGAGCTGGCCGGCCGGATCGTGGAGGCGCGCGGCGCCTACATGCCGCAGCAGTTCTCGAATCCGGCGAACCCCGAGATCCACCGCAGGACGACCGCGGAGGAGATCTGGCGGGACTTGGAGGGCGAGGTCGATGCGCTCGTCTGCGGGGTCGGCACCGGCGGCACGATCACCGGCGTCGGACAGGTGCTGAAGGAGCGCCGCCCGGAGCTGCAGGTGATCGGCGTCGAGCCCGCCGCGTCGGCGGTGCTCTCGGGCAAGCAGCCTGGTCCGCACAAGATCCAGGGCATCGGGCCGGGCTTCGTCCCCGAGATCCTCGACCGCTCGGTGATCGACGAGGTGATCGCGGTCGACGATGAGAGGGCGCTCGAGCGTGCGCGCGAGACGGCCCGTCGCGAGGGGCTCCTGGTGGGCGTCTCGGCGGGAGCCGCGATCCAGGCCGCGCTCCAGGTGGCCGGGCGACCGCAGATGCAGGGCCGGCGCATCGTCGTGATCGTCCCCGACGGCGGTGAGCGCTACATGTCGCTGTCCTGGTTCGCCAGCGAGTAGCGCCTACCCTGTACTCATGCTCGGCTTCGGAACCTTGCGGCGGGTCGTGCGCGAGGTGCGCTGCGACGTCGCGGCCGCGCGCGAGCGGGATCCCGCCGCTCGCCGTGTCGGCACGGTCGAGATCCTCACCGGGTGGGCGGGCGTGCAGGCCCTGCTGGCCCACCGGCTCTCCCACGCGCTCCACGGAGGTGGCGTGCCGCTGCTCCCGACCGCGATCGCCTACGCGAACCGCTCGGTAACCGGGGTCGAGATCCACCCGGCGGCTCGGATCGGCTCCGACTTCTTCATCGACCACGGCTCAGGGGTCGTGATCGGCGAGACCGCCGAGATCGGCGACCGCGTGACCCTCTACCAGGGGGTGACGCTGGGCGGCACTGGCTTCGCGCGCGGAAAGCGCCACCCGACGGTCGAGGACGACGTCACGATCGGCTCCGGCGCGAAGCTGCTCGGCCCGATCACCATCGGCCACGGGGCCAAGGTCGGCGCGAACACCGTGGTGATCGAGGACGTTCCGGCGCGCTCGACCGTGGTCGGCAACCCCGGCCATCCCGTGCGGGTCGAGGGCCGCAAGGTGGAGGGCCCCGACACCGATTGGATTCATCTTCCGGACCCCATCGCCGACGCGATCAAGGGCCTTTCGGAGCGGATCGGCGAGCTGGAGAAGCGGCTCGCGGAGCTGGACGGCCGGGACGCCGCGGGCGAGGTCCGGGAGCTGCGCCCCAAGCAGGGGCCCTCGCCGACCGGCGGCTAGCCGGGGCGCTCGGGGCCCGCCGCGCACCTGACTATCCTCGGCGCGTGGCCACGGAGACGGTGCACGGCGCCCCGGTCGACCCCGGCGCCGACCCGGTCGAGCGACTGCTTGCCGAGCTCAATCCCGCCCAGCGGGAGGCGGTGACCCACGGCGAGGGGCCCCTGCTCGTCCTCGCCGGCGCCGGCTCGGGGAAGACCCGCGTGCTCACGCACCGGGTCGCCTGGCTGCTCGCGACCGGGCGGACGCGGCCCAGCGAGGTCCTCGCGATCACGTTCACCAACAAGGCCGCGGACGAGATGCGCGAGCGCGTGTCGACGCTCGTCGGCGGCGTCTCGCGGGCGATGTGGGTGATGACCTTCCATTCCGCGTGCGCACGGACCCTGCGCGCGGAGGCGCCGCGCCTCGGCTACAAGCGCGCCTTCACGATCTACGACGAGGCGGATTCGCTGCGGATGGTGAAGCGGTGCATGCAGGAGCTGGAGCTCGACCCCAAGCGGGTCGCGCCCCGGGCCGTGCGAGCTGCCATCTCCGCGGCCAAGAATCAGCTCATCGACGCCACCGACTACGCCCGGGCGCAGGGAGGGTGGTTCGAGGAGGCGGTCGGCGACGTCTACACGCTTTATGAGCGCCGGATGGTCGAGGCGAGCGCGATGGACTTCGACGACCTCCTCGTGCGCACGGTAAACCTGCTGGAGCTCTTCGAGGACGTCCGCGCGAAGTACCGCCGCGGATTCCCGTGGGTGCTGGTTGACGAGTACCAGGACACCAACCGCGCCCAGTACCGGCTGCTCCAGCTGATCGCGGAGGAGCACGGGAACCTGACCGTGGTCGGCGACGACGGGCAGGCCGTGTACGGGTTCCGTGGCGCCGACATCCGCAACATCCTCGAGTTCGAGCGCGACTTCCCGGAGGCGACGGTGGTGAAGCTGGAGCAGAACTACCGCTCGACGCAGACGATCCTCGACGCGGCCAACGCGCTGATCGCGCACAACGAGGCGCAGAAGCCGAAGCGCCTGTGGACCGACCAGGGCCGCGGCGAACAGCTTTTGATCGCCGAGCTCGACGACGAGCACTCCGAGGCCCGCTTCGTGGCCTCGGAGATCGAGCGGCTCGCGGAGGAGGGGGTGGCTCGCGACGAGCTCGCCGTCTTCTACCGGGTGAACGCGCAGAGCCGGGTGCTCGAGGACACGCTGGTGCGCTTCGAGATCCCCTACCAGGTCATCGGGGGGGCGAAGTTCTACGAGCGCGCCGAGGTCAAGGACGCGGTCGCGTACCTTCAGCTGCTGGCGAATCCCGCCGACGCCGTCTCCTTCTCGCGCATCGTCAACTCGCCCCGCCGCGGGATCGGCCAGCAGACCCAGGCGCGCCTGCTCTCCCACGCCAACACCCTCGGGCAGGACGTCTGGGAGGTGTTCTCGCAGCCCTACGCGGTGCCCGGGCTCGGTGCCGCCGCGGTCAAGGCGGTGGGCAGGTTCGCGCAGACCATGGAGGGGCTGCGAACGCGCGCCGCCGGTACCGATTCGGTCGCGGAGCTGCTCGAGGCGACCCTGCACGACTCGGGTTACATCGAGGCGCTCGAGGCGGAGCGGACGATCGAGGCCGAGGGCAGGCTCGAGAACCTGGAGGAGCTGGTCGGCGTGGCCAGGGAGTTCGACGCCAACCGCGAGCTCGAGGGCGAGTCCGAGGCCAGCCCGCTGGAGGAGTTCCTGGCCCAGATCTCGCTCTACTCAGAGCAGGACGCGCTCCAGGAATCCGAGAGCCTGGTGACGCTGATGACGCTCCACAACGCCAAGGGGCTGGAGTACGACGCGGTGTTCATGATCGGCTGCGAGGAGGGCGTGTTCCCCCACTCGCGCTCGATCGAGGAGGGCAATCTGGAGGAGGAGCGCCGCCTGTGCTACGTCGGCGTCACGCGGGCCCGCGAGCGCCTCTGGATGACCTTCGCCCGGCGTCGCGCACTACACGGCGGCGCCAGCTGGAACCTTCCCTCCCGCTTCCTCGCCGAGCTCCCAGAGGAGCTGGTCGAGCGGAGGCTTGCGACCACGAGCACCGGCTGGGCGCTGGGCGCGGCGCGCGCCCAGGGGGGCATCGCCCCGCCGTCGCCGAAGCAGCCCTCGGCGCCGCCGGTCCCTTACGAGGTCGGCGACGACGTGGTGCACGCGACGTTCGGGGACGGGGTCGTGACGGGGGTGGAGCCGGGGTCGGTGCTCGTCGTGCGCTTCGCCGGCGACGGCGCCGAGCGCAAGCTGATGGCCGACTACGCGCCCTTGAAGAAGGTCTCGTGAGCGAGCGCGAGGCTCGAAAGAAGAGCAGTTGTTGAAGGCCGAGCGTGAAAGAGGTGCTGTGGTGATCGACGGCAAGGCCGTCGCAGAGGGGGTCCGGGAGCGCGTGGCCGAGGGGGTGCGGAAGCTCGCCGATGCAAACGACGGACGGGTGCCGGGCCTCGCGACGGTGCTGGTCGGGGAGGACCCGGCCTCGCAGGTCTACGTCAGCAATAAGCGCAAGCAGACCGAGGCCGCGGGCATGCGCTCGATCCACGAGGAGCTCGGCGAGGCGACGCCCGAGGACGAGCTGGTGGAGCTGGTGGCCGAGCTCAACTCCGATGACTCGGTCGACGGGATCCTCGTGCAGCTCCCGCTGCCTCCGCAGATCGACCAGGACGAGGTCATCTCTCGCATCGATCCCGCGAAGGACGTCGACGGGATCACGGCCACGAGCGCGGGGCTACTCGCCCAGGGCCGCCCCGGCCTCGTCCCCTGCACGCCGCGGGGGGTGATGGAGCTGCTTCGCGCCGCCGGGACGGAGCCGGAGGGTGCGGAGGCCGTCGTCGTGGGGCGCTCGATCCTGGTCGGCAGACCACTCGCAAGCCTGCTCTTAGGGGCCAACGCGACCGTCACGGTCTGTCACTCACGCACCCGCGATCTCGCCGAGGTCTGCCGCCGCGCCGAGATCCTCGTCGCCGCGGTCGGGTCGCCGCGGCTGATCCAGGCGGAGATGGTGAGGCCGGGCGCCACGGTGATCGACGTGGGTACCAACCGCACCGACGACGGCCTGGTGGGTGACGTCGACTTCGAGGCCGTGCGCGAGGTGGCCGGGGCGATCACGCCCGTGCCGGGCGGCGCGGGGCCGATGACGATCGCGATGCTGCTCGCCAATACGCTCGAGGCCGCCCAGGCTCGGTGGACTGAGGCCGCCTAGCCGGGCGCGGGTATAGGCTGCGCGCGCGCTTCGACTCCACTCGTGGGGGCGGGCGCTGACTGCCAAACCATTCCGGACGGGAGAGTTTGATGGACGTGAGCAGGCTCAGGACCGGGGAGCTCGTCGCCGGCGTATCCGGGATCGCGCTCTTCATCTTCATGTTCCTGCCGTGGTTCGGGTTCGACGTCGGCGGCGCCGCCAGCGACATCGCCGAGAACCTGGGCGTGAACGTTGAGGTGGACGTGCCCGACGCGAACTTCAACGCGTGGGAGTCGTTCGACTTCATCGACCTCGTGCTGTTCCTCACCGCATTGGTCGCGGTCGGTCTTGCCGTCGCAACGGCGATGTCCGCCACCCCGAACTTGCCGGTCGCGGCGAGCGCGATCACCGCGGGCCTGGGGATTCTGGCGACCGCCCTGGTGATCTACCGCGTGATCGACCCGGTCGGCGACGCGGACCGGAAGGTCGGCCTGTTCCTCGGACTGATCGCGGCAGCGGGGGTCGCCGTCGGAGGTTGGATGGCGATGCAGGAAGAGGGCACCTCGTTCGGGGGCCAGGCCGACCGGCTAGGGGACCGGATGGGTGGCGACGAGCCCCCGGCACCGCCCCCGCCGCCCCCGCCCAGCGGCCCCTAAGCGCCCTCGCTCGGGGAGGAGAGTTCGAAGCGGCAGCCACCGGGCCGCCGCTTCTGTTGCTAGCCCAGGCGGGCGGCCAGCTGGCGCGCGACGCGTGAGGCCATGGCGATGATGGTCATCATCGGATTGACGCCGATCGAGCTGGGCAGAAGGCTGCCGTCCGCGACGTAGAGCGCTTCGGCACCGTGCGCCGAGCCGTCCGCGCCCACGACCCCGCGGCGGGGATCGACGTCCATGCGGGCGGTGCCCATCGGGTGAAAGGCCTCGAGTCGCAGCGCGGCCGGGGGCGGGGGGGAGGCGTCGAGGTCGGCGATGCGCTCCGGGGCGATCGTCGGCAGGCCCGCGATCTGGGGATAGACCTCCCGCGCGCCGGCGGCATAGAAGAGCTCCGCCGCCCTCGCGATGCCGAAGCTGAGGCGTTGCGCGTCGTCCCGCGTGAGGCCGTACGTGACGCGCAGCGACCCGTCGCCGGCGAGACCCACCCGTCCGGCCGAGCGGTCGGAGAGGTGCACCCCCGTCGAGGCGACGTTGCCGTAGGCGAGCAGGCGCTCCTGATGCGCGATCCCGGTCCCGGGGAGCCACTGGCCGCCGAACGCGAGCGGCGTGAAGGTCGCCTCGAGCAGGATCCCCCGCTCCTCCCACTCGTCCACGGCGTAGCTCTGCATCACGCCCTCCCAGCCGCGCACCTCCTCGCCGAAGCGCGCCCCCACCCAGCAGGCGGGATGGATGCGGAGGTTGCGTCCGAGCTCGCCGCTCGGGGAGCGAAAGCCGGAACGCAGCAGCAGCTCCGGGGTCCCGAAGGTCCCGCCCGCGACGATCACCGCGCGCCGGGCCCTCACCGTGTAGGGGCGGCGCCCACCGTCACCCGACGCCCGGGCGGCGCCCGCCGTGCACTCAACGCCGTTCGCCCGGCGATCCTCGAAGGTGATCCGCCGGGCCTCGACCCCTGAGCGCACCCGCGCCCCGGCGGCCACGGCACGCGGGAGGTAGGAGATGTGCATAGCCCGCTTCGCGTCCAGGCGGCACCCGTTAGGGCAGGAGCTGCATTGGATGCAGTCGCCCGCGTTTCGGGCCAGTGGGCCGTGGCTCACCCCGAGCGCCTCGGCGCCCTCGCGAAGCAGCTGGCCGTTGCGGCCCATCCGCGCCGGGTCCACCGGCTCCACGCTCAGCATCTCCTCCGCCTGCGCGTAGTCGGGGTCGAGCTGCGAGGCCCAGTCGATCCCGTGCTTGGCGCCCCAACCCGCCAGGACCCGTTCCGGGGCCCGCAGACAGGTCCCGGAGTTGATCACCGTCGTGCCGCCGACGGCGCGACCGACCGGGGTGGGGATCGCCGGGCGCCCGGCGGCAATCGTCAGGCCGCCGTCGCGATACAGCGCGCGAAGAGCTTCGAGCGGCTCCTCCGGATACGTGCGCCGGTCCATGTAGGCGCCCGCCTCGAGTACCAGCACGTCGTGCCCGGCCTCGGCGAGCAACGCGGCGGTCACCGCGCCGCCCGCCCCGGAGCCCACGATAGCCACGTCGCATTCCTCCACCGAAGCGGGCGGGCGCAGGTCGCCGAGGGGCGAGGCGCCCTCAGGCGCCGGGGTGCGCCCGTCCTCGGCGTCGGTGCCGCTCGCGGTCCGGCACGTGGCCTCGTAGCCGACGGCCGCGCGCACTCGGGCGTCGTTGCCGTACCCGAGCCCGGCGAGCACCTTGAGGAAAAGGAGCAGGTCCTGGAGCCGGGACCAGTGCGAGTCCTCGAGGCGGGAGAGGAAGTCCTGGCGGGCCGTCAGGTCGGCGCGGCTGAACCGCCACGGAAACGACAACCAGTCGAAGGCCCGCAGCGCGAGCTTCACCGTGCGTAGGTTGCGTCGCGGCAGCTCGGCGAGGTAGGCCGCCAGCGCCTCGACCACGTCGACGGCGTCGGACGCCCGGCGCCTCGCGGCCTCCGGGCCGGCGGCCGCGGGGAGGGCACCGTAGCCGGGCGCCATCGCCTCGGCGAAGGCGCGCAGGACCCGCTGCTCGGCGACCCCCAGTCCCGGCGCGCGCCTTCAGGGGGGCGCCGCGGGCTCGCCGACCCTGCCGCCCAGCGTCCAGAGGAGAAGCGCCACGCCAACCAGGAAGCCGTCGACGAGGAAGTTGAGCAGGTAGGCGAAGACGTCGGTGTCGAAGAGGTAGAAGCCGAGCGCCGCCAGCGACGACGCGGCCTTGCCCGCGGCGAGCACGAGCAGGAGCGGCCGGAACCGGACCACGTCGGACTGCGCCACGAGGCAGATCCCCGCGATCACGGTCATGTAGGCGAACCCGAGCGCGAGCCAGAGCTGCTCCGCCGTGTCGGGCGCCACGGAGAACCGTCCCAGCGGAAGCCAGTTGCCGAAGTCGTCCAGGGTCCCCAGCGTGCCGTCGGGGGCGACGATGAAGAGCAGCCCGACGAGCGCGAAGCTCGCGGCGAGGATCCTCAGGTTCAAAACCACGAACCGCTCGGCGCGCTCCCCCGTCATCGCGGCGGCATCCTATCCGCCGTACCTAGAATTCCTCTGGTGATCGATCGCGAGCAGGTCCTGCACGTCGCCCGCCTCGCGCGGCTGGAGCTGAGCGACGAGGAGGTCGAGCGGATGGCCGGCGAGCTGTCGGGGATCCTCGAGCACGTCGACCGGATCGCGGCGCTCGACCTCGACGGTGTTGAGCCGACCTCGCACGTGGTTCCGCTCGAGAACGTGCTCCGCAGCGACGATCCCCGGCCGAGCCTGCCGCGCGAGCGGGCTCTCGAGCCCGCCCCCGACCCCGCCGACGGCGCCTTCCGAGTCCCGTCCCCGCAGGCGTGAGCGCCGAGATCCTCGAGCTCACCGTCGCCGCGGCCCTGCGGAGGATCGAGGGCGGCGAGCTTTCGGCCGACGAGTGGTTCGACGCCTACGCGGCGGCGGCGGCCGGCGATGAGCTGAACGCCTACCTCTGGCGGGCTGAGCCGGGCCAGCGGGCGGGGGCGGGGGAACCGCTACGCGGGGTCCCGGTCGCCGTCAAGGACCTCTTCTGCACCGAGGGGATCGAGACCACCGCCGGCTCGCGCATCCTCGAGGGCTACCGCCCCCCCTACACGGCGACCGCGGTCAGGCGCCTCGGCGAGGCCGGTGCCCGGGTGCTCGGCAAGACGAACATGGACGAGTTCGCGATGGGCTCCTCGAACGAGAACTCG
Organism: Actinomycetota bacterium; assembly: GCA_046728935.1. Lineage (GTDB taxonomy): Bacteria > Actinomycetota > Thermoleophilia > Solirubrobacterales > 70-9 > DATAFO01. The sequence goes on from JBKPFS010000082.1 coordinate 16,378, forward strand.
GCCTTCGGCCCGGTGCTCAACCCCTGGGATCGCGCCCGCGTGCCGGGAGGGTCCTCCGGAGGCTCGGCGGCCGCGGTCGCGGCGGCGCTCGCCCCGTGCGCGATCGGCACCGACACCGGCGGCTCGATCCGCCAGCCCGCGTCCCTGTGCGGGATCGTCGGGTTGAAGCCGACCTACGGCGCGATCTCGCGCTACGGGATGGTGGCCTTCGCCTCCTCGCTCGACCAGTGCGGCCCGCTGACGCGCGACGTCACCGATGCAGCACTCCTCCTGCGCGCGATGGAGGGCCGCGACCCCTGCGACTCGACCTCGGTCGGGATCGAGGGCGGGGTCGGGCTGCCGACCGCCGAGGACCTGGGCGGCGTGCGGATCGGCGTCGCGCGCGACTTCTCCCACCACGCGGAGGGGGTCGAGGAGGGGGTGGCCGAGGTGTTCGAGCGCGCGCTGAGGACGATCGCCGGGCTCGGCGGGGAGATCGTCGAGATCGAGCTGCCGCACGCCGCCCACGGGATTTCGGCCTATTACGTGATCGCGCCCGCCGAGGCCTCCGCCAACCTCGCTCGCTACGACGGGGTGCGCTATGGCCCGCGCGAGGACGGCGACGGCGACCTGACCGCGATGTACGAGCGCACGCGCGCGCGAGGCTTCGGAGCCGAGGTGAAGCGCCGGATCATGCTCGGAACCTACGCGCTGTCCTCGGGCTATTACGAGGCCTACTACGGCCGTGCGCAGCGAGTGCGCACGAAGATCGCCGAGGACTTTTCCGGCGCGTTCGAGCGCTGCGACATGATCGCCACCCCGACCTCGCCCACGGTGGCCTTCGAGATCGGCGCGAGGGCCGCCGATCCGCTGCAGATGTACCTCTCCGACTACTTCACGGTGCCGATGTCCCTCGCCGGCATCCCGGCGATCTCGATCCCCGCCGGGCTCGCCAAGCCCGACGGGCCCGGGCCCGAGCTTCCGGTCGGGCTTCAGCTCGCGGCGCCCGCGTTCGCAGAGACTCGCCTGCTCGATGCCGCCCACGCCCTCGAGACGGCGATTCAGTTCCACGGCCTACCTCGTCCTGAATCCGACCCCGCCGCCCCCGCATCCGAGCAAGCTCGGATGACCGGTCGCCCTTCGGGCTCCCTGGCAGCGGAGGAGGCGGCGGGCCAGTGATTGGCGAAGCCGAGTGTCGGGAGGCAGTCGTCGACGCGCTCGACTCGCTTCCAGATTGGATTCGCCAGAGGCTCGGCGAGGTTGCGGTGATCGTCGAGGACTCCGGGCCCCGCGGGCTGATGGGCGTCTACGACCCCCGCGGTGGGCTGAGGCGAATCGTCATCTACCGCAGCGCCAATCCGACCGTCAACGAGGTGCGGCGCACCGTCCTGCACGAGGTGGGCCACTACTTCGGCATGAGCGAGAGCCAGCTTCGGGAGGCGGGCTATGGCTAGCGAGGTGCCGAGCGGATACCAGGCCGCAATCGGGCTCGAGATCCACGTCCAGCTCCAGACCCGGACAAAGATGTTCTGCGGCTGCGAGCCCTCCTTCGGCGACGAGCCGAACTTGCACACCTGCCCGATCTGCCTCGCGCACCCGGGGAGCCTGCCGGTGACCAACGAACGCGCCGTCCGCTCCGCGCTTCAGATCGCGCTGGCGCTGGGGTGCGAGATCACGCCCCGCTCGATCTTCCACCGCAAGAACTACTTCTACCCGGACATCCCGAAGGGCTTCCAGATCAGCCAGTACGACATCCCGCTGGCGACGAAGGGGAGGCTCGGCGACGTCCGGATCCACAGGGTCCACCTCGAGGAGGACACGGCGAAGATGATCCACCTGGGGGAGTCGGGCCGGATCCACGGCTCCACCCAGTCCCTGGTGGACTTCAACCGCGCCGGCACCCCGCTGGTCGAGATCGTCACCGAGCCCGACCTGACCTCCCCGCCCGAGGCGCGCGAGTGGGCTCAGCTGCTGCGCACCACGATCAAGCAGCTGGGGGTCTCCGACGTGAACATGGAGGAGGGCAGCCTACGGGTCGACGCGAACGTCTCGCTTCGCCCCGAGGGCGTCGACGAGCTCGGCACCAAGACCGAGCTCAAGAACATGAACAGCTTCCGCTTCCTCGAGCGCGGAATCGCGGCCGAGCTCGAGCGCCAGGCCGGGCTGCTCGACGCGGGCGACGACGTGGTCCAGGACACGCTCCACTTCGATCCCCGCACCGGCGAGCTGACGGCCCTCCGCTCGAAGGAGTACGCGCACGACTACCGCTACCTCCCGGAGCCCGACCTGGTGCCGCTGGCCCCGACCGAGGAGATGCTCGCCGAGGTGCGCGCGGAGCTGCCGGAGCTCCCCGCCGAGCGGCGAGAGCGCTACGCCTCGGAGCTCGAGCTCCCGGAGAAGGTCGCGACCCAGCTCGCATTCGATCACGAGCTGGGCTCTTACTTCGAGCGCGCGCTCGAGGCCGCCGGCGGCGTGGAGGCCCGCGTGGTCGCCAACTGGGTCACCGGCGAGCTGGTTGCGCGACTGCGAGAGGCCGGCGACGGCGAGGCGGATCCCGCCGGGTCCAAGGTGGAGCCGGCGGCGCTGGCGGCCCTCGCCGGGATGGTCGAGCGCAAGGAGGTCTCGACGGGCGCGGCGCGGCAGGTCCTCGCGACGCTGGTGGCCGAGGGCGGCGACCCGGCGACCATTGTCGAGCGCGAGGGGCTTGGCCAGATGGAGGACTCCGGAGAGCTCGAGGCGATCGTCGAGCGCGCAATCGAAGCCGACCAAGGGGCCGCCGACCGCCTTCGGGAAGGGAACGAGAAGGCGATCGGGCCCCTGGTCGGCTTCGTCATGCGGGAAACGAAGGGGCGCGCCGATGGGGGAGAGGTAACGCGCCTCATCCGAGCCAAGCTCGGCCTTGAATAGCCGCGAGTGGCGTCTTCCTCTCGCTATCCGAGAGCAACTCGCCACCCCGGAAAGTGACGTGAGCCACTTTGTAACAAGCTGTTACAAGAGGTGACATAAATCGGCAGGTGGCCTGGAACGTCGTCATCGCCGGTGGTGGTGTTGGCGGCACGTGCGCAGCCCGCGAGCTCGAGCGCCTGCTGCCGAAGCAGTCGGCGCGGCTGGTGCTCGTCAACGACGTCAACTTCCTTCTCTACACGCCGTTCCTGCCCGAGGCAGCGGCCGGGACGCTCGAGCCCCGGCACGTGGTCACGCCGCTGCGCTACCGCAACAAGGGCCAGTTCGTGAACCTCGGCCGCTACAAGGCTGTTGGGATGCTCGGCCGGCGCACGTTCTCGGGCTTCCCGGCCTGGTGGATGGCCCGCACCTATCACCTGAGCCAGATCCCGGGGGCGGCCCGCAAGGTTCGGGCGGTCGTCGACTGGACCGTGGGCCTGCCGTTCCGCCGCGACATCGCCGAGGTGGGCTCGATCGGGCATCCGCGCCCGTTGCGCGCCGAGGAGTACGCCCGCGGGGGCACCCATAGGCCGGTCGGGTAACGGCGCGCGGGACAATGGGACAATGACCGGTGGCGCCTATCTGGTGATCGCGCTCAGCTTCGGCGTGGCGACCGGGATCATCGGGCGCGGCAAGGGGAGCTCCTTCTTCATCTGGTTTCTCGTCGGCGCGGTGCTGCCGGTGCTCGGCCTGATCGCCGTGATCCTGTACCGGAACGAGGAGACCGAGCCGGAGCGCCGCTGCCCCCGCTGCGGGCGCGTGCAGAAGCTCTACGTCCAGGTCTGCCGGTACTGCGGTGAGGACCTGTACCTGCCGGACCCGTCAGAGGTCCGTCACCCAGGAGCTGCCAGCGACCCGCGGCTCTGACACTCCATGCCTGGACGCGATCGACCCTGGCAGGTAAGAGCCGCGGCAGTCATCTGAGCCAAGTGCGGACGATCGCGTTCGCGAACCCCACGCCGTAGCGGACCACGGCCGGCTTCTTGGAGTGGCCGTGAATGCGGTTGGCGACGGTCACGGGAACCTCCTTGGCGGGGATCCCGCGCTTGAGCGCCTCGATCAGGAACTCGGAGGTGTGGAACTGCTCCTGGCGCAGGACCAGCTGCGGCAGCACCGAGCCGCGGACAGCCCGGTAGCCGTTCGAGCAGTCGCTCACCTTCGTCCTGGTGATCAGCGAGACGACGCGGTTGAAGAACACGATCCCAAGCTCGCGGGCGAAGTGATTCGGCTCCGCCTCGCCGAGCACACGCGAGCCGTGAGCGACGTCGACCTCGCCGTCCAGCACCGGCTTCACCAGGCGCTCCATCTCCTCCGGCAGGTGCTGGCCGTCGGCGTCCAGGGTGACCACGATCGTGGCGCCGGAGTCGGCTAGCAGCCGGTAGCCGGTTCGCAGCGCCGCGCCCCCGCCACGGTTGATCACGTGACGCGCGACGACGGCGCCGTGGCCGCGCGCGACGTCGTCCGTGCCGTCGCGCGAGCCGTCGTCGACGACCAGGACGGCGGTCGGCTGGCCGCAGACCGCGGGCGGGATCCGCTCGAGCACCTCGCCGATGTTCTCCGCCTCGTTGTAGGCGGGGATGAGGATCCCGACCCCGTCGCGGAAGCGCTCCGGGTATCCGGCCGATCTGAACTCCTCCCAGGCGAGGCCCTCGAGCACGGCGGAGAGCTCGCGCACCGTGCGCTAGCTGACCGAGAGCGCCCGGACGACGAGCAGGAAGAGGACGAGGATCGCCAAGACGGCAACGCCGACGATGCGGGTCCCGTTCTCGCGCTTGAACGAGAACGCCTCCAGCAACGAGTCGAGCAGCTCGGTGCCGGCGATCAGGGCCAGCCCGAGCGCGATCACGAGCAGGATCAGGACGTCGGCGTTTCGGAGCGTCCGTCGTCGCCAGATCGCGTAGCCCGCGAGCAGCGCCGCGAGCACGAGGCCCGCGCCGCGGATCGCGGTGAGCTCGGGCGGGAATAGGTCTGCCGGCAGAACCATGACCGAGGGCGGATGAGGATAGATCCCGCTACCCTCGCGCGGTCATGCGCATCCTGATCCTGGGTGGCGACGGTTACCTGGGGTGGCCGACCGCGATGCGATTCTCGTCCCGTGGGCACGAGGTCGCCGTGGTCGACAACTTCTCACGCCGTCGCTGGCACATCGAGCACTCGACCGACTCGCTGACCCCGATCCGCTCGCTGACGGACCGGATCGAGGCCTGGTGCGAGATCTCGGGCAACGAGATCCAGCCGTTCGTCGGCTCGATCGAGGACGGCGAGTTCATCGACGACGTGATCGCGGAGACCGCACCCGAGACGATCGTCCACTACGGCGAGCAGCCCTCGGCGCCGTACTCGATGAAGTCGCGCCAGGCTGCGGTCGAGACGCAGCACACGAACGTGATCGGGACGCTGAACGTGCTGTTCGCGATGCGCGACCGGGTGCCCGACTGTCACCTCGTGAAGCTCGGGACGATGGGCGAGTACGGGACCCCGAACATCGACATCGAGGAGGGGTTCATCGAAATCGAGCACAAGGGCCGGCGCGACGTGCTCCCGTTCCCCAAGCAGCCCGGCTCGCTGTACCACCTCTCGAAGGTCCACGACTCCCACAACATCCAGTTCGCCTGCCGGATCTGGGGCCTGCGCTCGACCGACCTCAACCAGGGCGTCGTGTACGGGATCGACACCGAGGAGTCGGCCGCCGACGAGCGGCTGATTACCCGCTTCGACTACGACGAGTACTTCGGCACCGTGCTCAATCGCTTCTGCGTCCAGGCGGTGATCGGCCACCCGCTGACCGTCTACGGCGAGGGCGGCCAGACGCGCGGGTTCCTCAACATTCGGGACACGCTCCAGTGCGTGGAGCTCGTCGTGGACAACCCGCCCGAGCTGGGCGAGTACCGGGTCTTCAACCAGTTCACAGAGCAGTTCTCGGTCGTCGACCTCGCCGCGCTGGTGAAGCGGAGCGCGGCCGAGGTCGGCTTCGACGTCGACGTGCGCAGCTTTCCGAACCCCCGGATCGAGGCCGAACGCCACTACTACAACGCCTCGAACACGAAGCTCCGCGACCTCGGCCTGCGGCCGCACCACCTCGGCGAGGAGCTCGTGCGCTCGATGCTTCGGATCATCGAACGGCACCGCGAGCGCGTGATCGAGCGCGCGATCCTGCCCCGGACTCGGTGGAAGCCGGGCGAGCTCATGGGCGAGATCGAGGAGGTGGGCGAGCCCTCGTGAAGCCGGCGCCCGCCACTATTGCGGCCCCGACCCGCTTGGAGCAGCGCGCCGAGCGCCGAGGCGCGATCCTCGACGCGACCGTGCGCATCCTGGGCACCCGGGGCCTGGGCGCCGTCACCCATCGCGCCGTCGCCCGCGAGGCCGGAGTTCCGCTCGCGGCCACCACCTATTACTTCTCGTCCAAGGACGAGCTGGTCACCGAGGCGCTTCGGCTTCTGGTCGAGGACGAGATCGCCCGCATCGGGGCGCGTGCCGCCGAGCTAGGCGACGACCTCGCCTCCCCCGACCGCACGGCCGCGGCGTTGGCCGCCGTCCTGCTTCCCGGCCGAGGCGCGGCCCGCGCGCTGCTGGCCAAATTCGAGGTCTACCTCGAGGCGGCGCGCCGCCCGGCGCTCCGGCAGACCGCGGCCCACTGGCGGGGCGCGCTCACTGCTCTCGCGGAGTCGGCGCTCAAGGGAGTCGGGGCGCCCGACCCCGCGCGCAGGGCCCAGCTCCTGGTCGCCGCGGTCGACGGCATCCTCGTCCACGAGCTTGCGAGCGGGGGCGAGGACGCTGACCCGGAGCGGCTCCGGCCGCGGCTCGAGCAGCTCTTCGAGCTGATCCTCTCGGACTGACCCGTTGCTCCCAAACGACTTGCGGCGGGCTTCGCCCGCCTGACACGCGACTGACGAGACACTCTGTGTCTCGTCCCTACAATCACTGCCCCATGCGCGCCGCCGACGCACTCTGTGAAGCCCTCAAGGCCGAGGGAGTCGAACACGTCTTCGGGATTCCTGGCGGCGCCAACCTGCCCACCTACGACGCGCTCTACGACGCGGACATCACCCACATCCAGGCCCGCCACGAGCAGGGGGCCGGCCACGCGGCCGAGGGATACGCGAAGGCGTCGGGGAAGGTGGGCGTGGCGTTCGCCACCTCCGGCCCCGGGGCCACGAACCTGGTCACGGCGATCACCGACGCGATCATGGACTCGGTCCCGACGGTGTTCATCACCGGCCAGGTGCGCACCGATCTGATCGGCACCGACGGCTTCCAGGAGGCTGACGTCACCGGAATCACGCTGCCGGTGGTCAAGCACTCGTTCCTCGTGACCGATCCCCGCCAGATTCCGGGTTACATCCACGCCGCGTTCCACATCGCCTCGACCGGGCGGCCCGGCCCGGTGCTGGTCGACGTGCCGCAGGACCTCTCGCGTGCCGACATCGACTACGAGCCCGCCGAGGGCGAGCCGGACCTCCCGGGCTACAAGCCGCCCACCGAGGGAAACATCAAGCAGATCCGGATCGCGGCGAAGGCGCTCGCCAACGCCCGGCGGCCGGTGATCTACGGCGGCGGCGGGATCATCAACGCCAACGCCGCCGACGAGTTCCGCGAGTTCTGCGGCTCCGACAACCTGCCCGTGACGCTGACGGTGATGGGGCTCGGTGCCTTCCCCGCTCCCCACGAGCAGTGGCTCGGGATGCTCGGCATGCACGGCACCCGGACCGCGAACTACGCCATGGACGAGGCGGACCTGATCGTCGCGGTGGGCGCGCGCTTCGACGACCGGATCACGGGCAAGCTGTCCGAGTTCGCCCCGCGGGCGAAGTTCGTGCACATCGACGTCGACCCGGCGGAGATCTCCAAGAACATCCCCGTGCACATCCCGATCGTCGGCGACGCCAAGGACGTGCTGCCGAAGCTGACCCGCGAGTACCGCGCGCAGAAGCCCGACGCCTCACGGCTCGAGGAGTGGTGGGCCCGGATCCACGAGTGGCAGGCGACGTATCCGCTTCGCTACGAGGACTCGACCGACGCCGAGGTCAAGCCCCAGTTCATGATCGAGGCGATGTACGAGGCGACGGAGGGCGAGGCGATCATCACCTCCGACGTCGGCCAGCACCAGATGTGGGCCGCGCAGTACTACCACTTCTCGCGACCGCGCCAGTGGATCAACTCGGGCGGCCTGGGGACGATGGGATTCGGGCTCCCGGCCGCGATCGGCGCCAAGGTCGCGCGACCCGACGACACCGTCGTGTGCCTCGCCGGCGACGGCAGCCTGGTGATGGTGTGCCAGGAGTTCGCCACCGCCGCGGCGCACGAGATCCCGGTCAAGGTCTTCCTGATGAACAACGGCCACTTCGGCATGGTTCGCCAGTGGCAGGAGCTGTTCTGGGAGGAGCGCTACAAGGCGGTCGAGATGGGTCCCAGCCCGGACTGGCCGAAGCTCGCCGAGGCCTTCGGGTGGACCGGGATGCAGTGCAAGGACAAGGGCGACCTGCGCGACGCGATGCGCACCGCGCTCGACGCCGAGGGTCCCGTGCTGCTCGACGTGCACGTGACCAAGGACGAGAACTGCTTCCCGATGATCCCCGCCGGCGCCGCGGCGCGGGACATGGTGGGGTAGGGCGATGGAAGCCGGAACCCCGGACGTCGTCAGGCTCGAGGACCTCGAGGCGCAGAAGGCCCTCACCGGCCGCAAGCACATCCTCTCGCTCTTGGTCGAGAACAAGCCCGGCGTGCTGGCGCGAATCGCCGGCCTGTTCAGCCGCCGCGGGTTCAACATCGACACGCTCGCGGTCGGGCCGACCGAGGATCCCGAGATCTCGCGGATCACGCTCACGCTCGACGGCGCGGTCCACCCGATCGATCAGGTGACGAAGCAGCTTCACAAGCTGGTCAACGTGATCAAGATCCGCGACATGGAGCCCGATCAGACGATCGCCCGGGAGATGGCGCTGTTCCGGGTCCAGGCGGCGGTCGAGAACCGCGCCGAGATCATGCAGTTCGCCGAGATCTTCGGCGCCAACATCGTCGACGTCTCGCGCCGCGCGTTGACGATCGAGGTCACCGGCTCGCAGGACAAGATCGACTCGTTCGAGCGCATCATCCGGCCGCACGGCCTGATCGAGATGGCCCGCACCGGCGAGGTCGCCATCTCCCGCTCCCGCCCCGAGGCGTAGACCGGTTTCGGCCCAGTCGCGCCTGGCCGAGACTTGGCGTGTAGGCGGGCGATCCCACGGGGGATCCTGCCCATCGCGAGTTGGGCGGTCGGGGTCCTGCTGCTCGTATACGCGGCTGCGAACTTCGTGCAGCACGGACTAATGAAGGCGGCGCCGTTGACACGCCGGAGGAACTGGGATGTCCGCCGTCACCTGGCACCTCGCACTCTGGGATCCCTTCTAGCTCCTCGGGGGAGCTCTGCTCTCGCTTGGACTCCCTTCTGTACCTCGCCCTGGTCGATCCAACAAAGCAGGGTGCGGACGCTCAGAACGACTGAGACTCTCGGCTCCCGACCTAGTGCGAATCCGACCGCGATAGAGTCGGCGAGAGTCCGACCGGGAGGTTCACCATGAGCATCGTTGTTCGTTTTCCGCCCTCGAACGTGACGAGGCAGCAGTACGACACCGTTCGCAACGCGCTCACCGAGGCCGGTGATTGGCCGGCGGACGGTTGCCAGCTTCACGTTCTCTTCGGCGATGAGACCGACATCCGAGTCAGCGAAATCTGGGAGTCTCGGGAGAAGCTCGACGCCTTCGGTGAGAAGCTGAGGCCGAGGATGGAGGAGGCGGGGATCCAGCTCTCGGGTGAGCCGGAGGTCTTCGAGGCCCACATCGTCGAGACGTTCTAGGCTCGGCATCAGCCCGGGCGACGGAAGCGGCGGCCCGACGCCGACGCGGCCTGGTGGCCCGACTACGCTGAGGACGTGATCGCCGAGGCGGAGGTCCTCCTCGACTCGCTCGAGCGCCTGCTCGACGAGGTGGGCAGCGGCCGAAGGCTGGTCAGCGTCACCGCTCGGGTCGAGATCGCCGATCCGAGCGCGGCGGTCTTCGCCTCCCGGCTGGCCGAGGACCGGTGGTTCTGCTGGGAGCAGCCCGATCGCGAAGGATTTGCGCTCGCGGCGATGGGGACGCCCCACGAGATCGTCTCCCGGGGCGCCCGCCGCTTCGAGGACGTGGCCGGGGGATGCGCGGCGATCGCTCGGGGGCGGGCGGCTGACGAGCCGCCCGACCTGCCGGCCGGCGCCGGGCCCGTGTGGGTTGGCGGGCTCTCGTTCGCCCCCGAGGGCGCGACGGCGCCTCAGTGGTCGTCCTTTCCTCCGGCCTCGTTCTGGCTCCCCGAGCTGGCGCTGACTCGCGACGGGGAAGTCACCTGGCTCACCGTCTCGGCGATCAGCGAGCCGGGTCGCGGGTCCACCGAGGTCGCGGGCCGCATTCGCCGTCGGGTGGCGGGGCTCCACGACCCGGCGCTCCCCATGCTCGACCCCCATCCCGCCGGCCCGGCGGCGATCGAGAGCGCGCTGCCGCCGGAGCACTTCGAGCTGGCGGTGACGGCGGCGGTGGACCGGATCAGGGCACGGCAGCTGGAGAAGGTCGTCCTCGCGCGCGAGGTGCGGGTCGAGGCGCCTCGGGCGCATGATCCGGCGGGCGTGTTCGGAGCGCTGCGAGAGCTCTTCCCGTCGTGCTTCTGCTTCTGCTGCGGGACGCCCGAGGGAGCCTTCCTGGGCGCCAGCCCGGAGCTGCTCGTCCGTCGACGCGGGGCAAGCGCGGCCACCGTCGCGCTTGCGGGCTCGACGCGCCGCAGCGCCGACCCCGCGGTCGACGATCACCTCGGCGAGCAGCTCCTGCGCAGCGCGAAGGACCGCAGCGAACACGAGATCGTCGCGAGGCGGATCGGGCGGATCCTCGCCCCGCACTCCGTCTGGGTCGAGGCGGAGCGCGAGCCGGGATTGATCAAGGTCGCGAACATCCAACATCTCGCGACCCCCATCCATGCCCAGCTCGCCGACCCGCGGTCGGCGATCGAGCTGGCGGGAATGCTCCACCCGACTCCGGCCGTCGGCGGGGAGCCGCCGGACGCCGCGCTTCAGGTGATCGACGAGCTGGAGTCGCTCGACCGCGGCTGGTACGCGGGCCCGGTCGGATGGATGGACAGCGCGGAGGATGGCGAGCTCTGCGTGGCGATCCGCTCCGCCCTGCTTCGGGACCGCACCGCGCATCTGTACGCCGGCAACGGCATCGTCGCCGACTCCGACCCGGCGGCCGAGCTCGCGGAGACCGAGGTCAAGCTCGAGGCGCTGCTGCCGCTGCTCGCGAGCTGAGCGGCCGCTCCTAGTGGGGCCTCTTGCAACTAGAACTCGGGAAAGCCGAAGTTGTCGAAGAACCAGTACGCGCTGGTGAACCAGATCGCGATCACCGTCGCGAAGACGGCGCCGCCCACCACCGGCAGGATCGCTCCCGGCAGCCGGTCCACCCGCAGGAACAGCATCTTCGACGCGAAGGCGCCGTAGAAGAAGCATCCGAGCAGGGAGTGCGCGGCGACCCGGGTCGGCGCGTCATCGAACTGGAACCCAAGCGCCCAGACGCAGTGGTAGACGACCGGGAGGCTGATCAGGAAGGCGAGCAGCCCCGAGAGCCGATGGACCGGCGGTACCCAGCCCGGGATGCTCGCCGTCAAGGGCAGGCGCCCATACATCCATAGGGCCGTCGTCACCTGGATCAGCGCGAAGGCGGCGACCGCAGTGGCGAGCCAGACCTTCATGTTGATGGTCGAGCTGAAGAACAGCCCGTCGCCCAGCACCGACTTCCCGGTCGGATCGTGCTCGTTCGCGTAGATGCCGATCGCCAGCGCCACTCCGGCGCCGATCAGAGCGATCCCCGCCAGCAGCAGCGCGGGCGCGTTGCGGGTCCGGGCCGCCTCCACGGTGCGATCGTACCCCGCAGGGTCGGACGCTTCGCGCCTCTTTCGGTGTCAGCGGACGGCCGCCTCGACGGCGCGCCCTGCGGCGTCGGCGAGCCGGCGATGGACCTCGACGTTCGCGGCGCGATCGATGAGGATCTCGACCAGGCGGGCGCCTTCACCGCTCGCGTCAGCCAGGGTGGCGAGGTCCTCGATGCGCTCGTAGCCGAGGCCGTGGAGGGCGGCCACCCGCTCGACGTCCAGGCCTAGCGGGGTTCCGAACAGCGCCTCGAACTCCTCCCGGGTCACCTGCTCGGCCTGGGGCAGGAACTCGAAGATCCCGCCGCCGTCGTTGTTGAGGACGACGACGCGAACCGGCGCGTCCACGTCGCGCAGGATGGCGAGACCGTTCATGTCGTGGTAGAGGCCGAGGTCGCCGGTCACGATCCAGGTCGGCCGGCCGCTGGCGGCGGCGGCGCCGATCCCCGACGAGATCAGCCCGTCGATCCCGTTCGCTCCCCGGTTGCAGAGGAACCGCACGTCGGCGGCCGACGGCTGAAGAAACGCCTCCTGGTCGCGGATCGGCATGCTCGACGCGGTGTAGACGAGGTCGCCGTCCGCGTATATGCGCCCGAGGACGGCGTGGACGCAGGGCTCGCTCGGCTCCGCGAGCGCCTCGAGCGCGTCGGCGAGCGCGTCGGCCGTCGCCTGCCCCGCGGCGACCCAGACCCTCGCCCACGAATCCTCTCGCCGCTCGCCGAGCCGCTTCGCCAGCTCGGCGGCGAGGGCGCCCGGGTCGGCCCGCACGATCGTCTCGGCTCGCGAGCTGGGCTCGTTCCAGCCGCCGGAGGGGTCGATCACCACCTGCCGCAGGTCGTCCAGCTCGGAGAGCCAGAGGCGCAGCGGCTTGCAGGTGGGCATGTCGCCGAACCGGACCACGAGCTCGGGCACCAGCGACTCGGGACGGGCCCGGGCGATCGCCTCGTAGGCCCAGATCACGAGCCCGCGGTCGTGCGGTCCGAGTCGCAGCTGCGAGGTCGGCTCGGCGAGCACCGGGTAACCGGACGCGCGAGCGACTTCGACGATCGGGGCCACCGCGGCACGGTCGGGCAGGCGACCCGCGACGATCAGGCCCCGCGGCGCGGCCGCGATCCGCTCGGCGAGCTCGTCGAGCAGGTGCTCGCCCGGAACAGGGGTGGGGGAGAGGACGGCGTGAAGCGGGCGCTCGCCGCGGCCCTCGAGGGCGAGCGCGGAGGTCGCGGTGACCTCGCCCTCCCGGGGCTCGGGCCCGAGGGGATCGCGCCAGGCGACGTTGAGGTGCACGGGTCCCGGCCGCGGCACGCCGCGCGCGGCGGCGAACGCGCGGCAGGCGACGGAGCGGAAGTGGAGCAGCCCGGCGTCGTCGGCGTCGTGGGTGCCGACGTCGCAGAACCAGCGCACGGCGTCGCCGTAGAGCTTCAGCTGATCGATCGTCTGCCCCGCGCCGACCCCTCGCAGCTCGGGCGGCCGGTCCGCGGTGAGGGCGATCATCGGCACCCCGGCCTCGTCCGCCTCGCAGATCGCCGGATGCAGGTTGGCGGCGGCGGTGCCCGAGGTGCAGACCACCGCGGTCGGCGTCCCGGTCGCCTGCGCCGCTCCCAGCGCGAAGAAACCGGCCGATCGCTCATCGACGATCGACGTGGTCTCGATCGCCGGCGCCCGCAGCAGCGCGAGCGCCAGCGGGGTCGATCGCGACCCGGGCGCGATCGCCGCGTGACGAACGCCGCAGCGCGCAAGCTCCTCCACCATCGCCGAGGCGAGCGCGGTGTTGCGGTTGGTGGGGTCCATCGTCGCGAACGCTACTCCGGCCGGCGAGCGTCAGATCCGGTGGGCCTCCAGCGCGTCGGGGTCGATCTCGACGCCGAGGCCCGGCCCGTCCGGGAGGTGGAGCGCGCCGTCGCCGACCTGGCATTCGCGGGTCGCGATCGTGTCCGCGAACAGCAGCTGGGTGGCGAGGCCGTGGGCGAGGCCGGGATCCGGGTGGTTGCGGTAGAGCGCCTGCGCGGCATGGCCCGCGGCGGCGATTCCCACGGGACCGTCGAGGGCGCTCGAGAGGTAGGTGGGGAGTTCGGCCGCGATCCCCGCCGAGGTGCCGATCCCACCGACCTTGGCGAGCTTCGCCGTCGCCAGCTCGCAGGCGCGGGCGCGAACCGCGCGTGCCGCCTGCTTGACGGTCGCCACGCTCTCGTCGGCCGCGATCGGGATCGAGGTCGCAGCGTTGACCGCGGCCATCTCGCGCAGCGACGCGACCGGCTGCTCCGCGAGCTCGATCTCGAGCGGCGCCAGGCGGTCGAGGATCGCGATCGCGTCATCCACCGACCAGCTTCCGTTGGCGTCGACGCGGATCCGCGCCCCCGGGCCGACAGCGTCGCGCACTGCGCTCACCTGCTCCAGGTCGTCGCCGGCGCCGAGCTTGAGCTTGAACGATTCGAATCCCGCCTCCTGCCAACGCCTCGCCTCGGCCGCGACGTCGCCGGGGTCGCCGGCGGCGAGCGTCGCGTTGCACGGCACCGGCTCCGCTCGCTCGGCCCCGAGCAGGAACCAGAGGGGCTCGCCCGCCGCGCGTCCCGCGAGGTCGAAGAGCGCCATCTCGAGCGCCGCCTTGGCCGGGGGCGGCAGCCGGCGGCCGGCGGCGACGTGGACGAAGGTGTCGATCGCGGCCGCGAGCGGCTCCGGGCCGGAGAAGTCCGAGATGTCGGCGCGCCGGAAGCGCCGCTCTGAGCGGCGCAGGGCGCGCTCCACGGACTCGATCTTCTCGCCGCCGCGGAGCGACAGCGGCACGGCCTCGCCAAGCCCGACGGGGCCTCCGTCGGTGTGCAGGCGCACGAGCACCATCTCGCGCCGCTCGAGCGTTCCGCGGGCGGTGACGTACGGCTTTCGGAACGGAAGCGCGTACGGGACCGTCTCCACTTCGGTGACCCGCATCGCGTGCCTAGTGGGGCCTCTCACAACGTTTGGGCGGAAATGACGACCCCAGCTCGCCGCCACGCTGCGCCCTCAGTCGCCCGAGTAGCGCTGCTACTCGGGCTCCCTGCGTCCTTGCACGTCGGCGCCTGGGTCTCGTCATTTCCTGGCCAACGTTATGAGACACCACTCAGGTCAGCCCGAGCAGCAGGCCCGCGGTCACGAGGAGGCTGAACGCGGCGAGCAGGCGCCCGGTGTCGGCGAGGGCGCGATTCAACGACGGGCCGTCGGTGCGCTCCATCACCGCGCTCCAGGGCGCGCCGGCGAGCAGCCCGCTGAGGGTCCCGATCGCGACCCAGTGCGGCGCGGCGTCGAGGGTGAAGGCGATCACCAGCGGCGAGATCACCGCGACGGTGACCAGCGTAGCCCACAGCCGCCGCGCGCGATCGCGCCCGATGCGCACGGCGAGCGTTCGCTTGCCCGCGCGGCGGTCCGTGTCGACGTCGCGCACGTTGTTGACGACGAGGATCGCGGTGGAGAGGAACCCGACCGGGATCGAGAGCAGGAACGGGAGCCAGTCGAGTCGCTCGAGCTGGACGTAGTAGGAGCCGTTGACGGCCACGAGGCCGAAGAAGAGGAAGACGAAGACCTCACCGAGCCCCTCGTAGCCGTACGGGCGGGGACCGCCGGTGTAGAGCACGCCGGCGAGGATCGAGGCGGCGCCGACCGCGAGGATCTCGGGCCCGGTCACCGCCGCCAGATAGGAGCCCGCGACGACGGCGACGCCGAAGGCTAGCCACGTGGCGACCAGCACCCGGCGCGGCGCCACCAGCCCCGAGGAGGTGACCCGCACCGGCCCGAGCCGGTCCGCCGTATCGGCCCCCCGCTTGGCGTCGGAGTAGTCGTTGGCGAGGTTGGTGCCGACCTGGATGAAGACGCTGCCGACCAACGCCCCCAGGAACGGGCCGACCGCGAGGTGGCGCGACGCCTCGACCGCCGCGGCGGTCCCCACCAGGACCGGCGCGACCGCCGCCGGCAGCGTCCGCGGGCGGGCCGCCATCAGCCAGATGCGAAAGCCGCTCAAGGACGCTTGGGGAACTTGGAGAAGTCGGGCTTTCGGCCCTGCTTGTAGGCGTCGCGGCCCTCCTGGCCCTCCTCGGTCATGTAGAAGAGCAGCGTCGCGTCGTGGGAGAGCTGCTGGAGTCCCGCGATCCCATCCTCGGCGGCATTGAAGCTGGCCTTCAAGAGCCGCAG
>JBKPFS010000083.1:0-8743 GCA_046728935.1 Actinomycetota bacterium
CGCGGGAGGTCTCTCGGCACGCTGCGCCGGGGGTCGGGCTCGGGGATTGCTCTCAGGAGTGCCCTTGTGTACGGGTGCTTCGGATCCTCGTAGATCGCCGCGGACGGCCCGATCTCGACGATACGCCCCAGGTACATGATCGCGATCCGGTCGCAGAAGAACTTCGCCGTCGCCAGGTCGTGGGTGATGTAGAGGTAGGTGAGGTCGAACTCGTTCTTCAGGTCCAGCATCAGCTCGAGGATCTTCGCCCGGACGCTCATGTCGAGCATCGAGACCGGCTCGTCGGCGATCAGCAGATCCGGGCCGAGAATGAGCGCCCGCGCCAGCACGGCGCGCTGCTTCTGCCCGCCCGAGAGATCGCCCGGGTACTTGGTCACGAACTGCTCGGCGGGCTGAAGGCCAACCCGCTCCAGCGTCCCCGCCACGCGCCCGCGGATCTCGTCCGTGTTCGTCACCAGGCCGTGGAAGCGGAGCGGGTCGCCCACCGAGGCGCCGATGGTCATCGCCGGATTGAGCGAGGCGTGGGGATCCTGGAAGACGATCTGAAGCCGGCGCCGCAGCGGCCGAAGATCACCCTCGCCGAGGCCCGCGATCTCCTCCCCGTCGAGCTTGATCGAGCCCTCGCTCGCGCTGACCAGGCCGAGCAGGGTGCGCCCGAGCGTCGTCTTTCCCGATCCCGACTCGCCGACGACGCCGAGGACCTCGCCGCGGCGCAGGTCGAAGCTGACGCCGTCCACGGCTCTCACCGCGCCCGCCTCACGGCCGCGCAACCGGTCCACGAACGACCCCCGAAGCGAGAACCTCGTCTTCAGGTCCCGCACCTCGAGCAGGGGCGCGCCGTCCTCAGGCTTCCTCGGCAAGCGCGATCTCCTCTCGTTCGAGCGGCTCGGTGCCCTGCGGCGGGATCTCCTCCTCGGGGCCGTGGAGCCAACAGGAGACGCGCTGGCCGGCCTCGGTCCGAACCTCGATCGGGTCGATCCGCGCGCAGACGCGCATCGCGTTGGGGCAGCGGGGGTGGAAGCGGCAGGCGGACGGGGGATCGATCAGGTCAGGCGGCGCCCCCGGGATGTAGTGGAGCCCCGTGGTGGACAGCGAGATCGTCGAGCGAAGCAGCTCGCGCGTGTACGGATGCGCCGGCTCCGAGAACACCCCGCGGGAGTCGCCCTCCTCGACGATCTTGCCCGCATACATCACCGCAACGCGGTCGCAGGACTCCGCGACGATGCCGAGGTTGTGGGTGATCAGGAGCAGGGCGGTGTCGAAGTTCCGGCGCAGGTCGGCGAGAATCGCGAGTATCTGCGCCTCGACGATCACGTCGAGCGCCGTCGTCGGCTCGTCGGCGACGACGAGCTTGGGCTCCAGCACCAGGGCGAGCGCGATCATGATCCGCTGGCGCATCCCGCCGGAGAACTCGTGCGGGTACTGCCTGAACCGCGTCGGCGGGATTCCCATCCCCGCCAGCGCCTCGAGCGAGCGCCGGCGCATCTCGCTCTCGTCGAGCCCGGACTCGTGGGCCTCCAGGGCCTCGAGGAAGTGGGACTCGATCGTCACCAGGGGATCGAGGCGCGTCATCGGCTCCTGGAAGATCAGCCCCAGCTCCGGTCCGCGGAGCTCGCGCAGCTCGGACGGCCCCAACCCGACCAGGTCGCGCCCGCCGTAGCGAACCTCACCCGCTACCGCGGCGCCCTCCGGGAGCAGCCCCAACATCGCCCGCCCGAGGGTGGACTTCCCGCACCCGGACTCGCCCACCAGTCCCAGCGTCTCGCCGGAGCGCAGCTCGAGCGACACCCCGTCCACCGCGCGCACCGGATCGCCCTCCGTCCCGTACCAGGCCCGCAGGTTGCGCGCGGTCAGGACCACGCCCCCGCTCCGCCCGCCGGTGCCGGCGTCGGGCTTCACGAGGCCTCCTCGGGGATCTCGGGCTTGCGGATGCGGCGCTTTCGGATCAGCGGGTTGAGCACGTCGTTCAGGCCCTCGCCGACGAGGGTGAAGCCGGTGACGAGCAACACGATCGCCAGGCCCGGGAAGAGCCCGGTCCACCAGATCCCGGCGCCGACGTCGTCGATCGCGCGGTTGATGTCGTAGCCCCACTCGGCGGCGTCGGTGGGCTGGATCCCGTAGCCGAGGAAGCCGAGCGCCGCCAGGGTGAGCACGGCGTCGGCCGCGTTCAGGGTCGCGATCGGCGGCACGTTCTGGATCACGTTCGCGAACAGGTACCGCCGGATGATCGTGTGCCGCGGGGCCCCGAGCGCCCGCGCCGCCTCGACGTAGGGTTCCTCGCGCACGCTGATCACGTGGTTTCGGATCACCCTGAAGTACTGCGGTATGTAGACGACGGTGATCGCGACGGCCGCCGTGACGATGCCCTGGCCGAGCTTGTCGGAGAGCAGGAACGCGATCACGATCGCGAGCAGCAGGTACGGGAAGGCGAAGAGCGCGTCGTTGATCAGCACCAGGACGCGATCGAGCTTGCCGCCGATGTAGCCCGAGATCAGCCCCAGGGGCACGCCGATCGCGATGGAGAAGATCACCGCGAGCACCACGACCTCGATCGCGGTGCGCGCGCCCCAGATCACCCGCGAGAGCACATCCGTCGCCTGCACTGTGGTCCCGAACAGGTGCGCGGAAGAGGGCTCCGCCTGTTTCGGGAAGCGGACGCCCCCGGACTCCACCTGATCGAAGCCGTAGGGAGCGATGAGCGGGGCGAAGATCGCCAGGATTCCGAACAGCAGCACGATCGCGGTGCCGGCGTAGAGCAGCCGCTTCGGAGCTCCCTCGGCGCGCCTGATCTGGTCGATCAGCCGGCGCACTCCGCCGAACCGTCGTGGGAGGGTGATCGGCTCGGCCCGCGCCGGCGCCGGCGTTGTGGTCGGAGCGGTGGCCATCAATACCTCACGCGCGGGTCGATGAACGCGTTCACGATGTCGATGAGCAGCGAGACCACGACCACCGCGAGCGCGAACACGGTGATGATCCCCTGCACGGCGATGTAGTCGCGCTCGTTCAGGTAGCGCACGAGCTCGGAGCCGATCCCCGGCCAGTTGAAGGTCTGCTCCGTGAGGATCGCACCGCCCATCAGGAGCGCGAACTGGAGCCCCGCGACCGTGATCACCGGCACGAGGGCGTTCCGAAACGCGTGGTGCATGACGACGCGGCGCTCGCTGACGCCCCGCGCCCTGGCGGCCTCGACGTAGTCGCCGCGCATCGTCTGGAGCAGGTTCACCCGCACGAGTCGGATCAGCACGCCGCTGACGAGCAGGCCGAGGGTGACGACGGGGAGGATGAGATGCTGGAGCACGTCGCCGAGCGCGTCCCAGTTGCCCGTGATGACCGAGTCGACGATGTAGAGGTGGGTGGTCTTGTCCAGCTCGAACTCCGTGATCGGGCTCGCCCGCCCTGAGGTCGGCAACCAGCCCAGGACGCTGCCGAACAGGAGCTGAAGCAGGAACCCCGTGAAGAACACCGGCGCGGCGTAGACGAAGATCCCGAACAATCGCCCGCTGGTGTCGATCCATGTGTCGCGGTAGCGCCCGGCGACCAGGCCGATTCCGACCCCGACCAGGACGGCGAGGGCGAAGGCGAAGATCGTCAGCTCGAGCGTGGCCGAGCCGTTCTCGGTGATGATCGAGGTGACGCTTCGGTGGTCCGTGAGCGAGTCGCCCAGGTCCAGGGTGACGGCGTTGCCGAGGTAGTCCACGTATTGCTCAGGGATCGGCTTGTCGTATCCCGCCTCGCGGCTTCGCTCCTCGATCTCGGCCTGTGGGACGTGGCCGCCGAGCGCCGCCTGGATCGGGTTCCCCGGCGCCACCCGCATGAGCAGGAAGACCAGGGTCAGCAGGATCAGGACCGTCGGCAGCGCAAGCGCGAGCCGCGTCAGCAGATAGGTGCGAAGCGAGGTGCCGTGCCCGCGCACCGCTCAGGTCCTCGCTTGTTTTCTCGTGACTAGTCCTTGCTGATCAGCCAGAAGCGGAAGATGAACGACGGGTCGAAGGTGTCCTCCACGCCCTCCACGCCGTCCCGCACGGCCGCGATCTGCTTCGCCTGGAAGTAGGGGATCGTCGGTACGTCTTCCGCGCCGATCTCCTGAATCCGCGCGAATGCCCGGCCGCGCACGGAGTCGTCGGTGGAGCCCTTCTCCTCACCGAGCAGCTTCTCCATCTCCGCGTTGGAGTAGTGGATGTTCAGGAAGCTCTCCTTGGAGTAGAAGCTCCCCGCGTAGTCGTCCGGATCCGGATAGTCCGGGAACCAGCCGAGCTGGAACTCCGGGTACTTGTCCGTGAACGCCGCCTCGGAGTACTGGTTCCACTCCGTGGACTTGAGGGTGACGTTGAACAGCCCCGAGTCGTCGAGCTGACGCTTGATCTCGGCGTACTCGTCCGCCGACGCCGGCCCGTAATGAGAGGGCGTGTACCAGGCCTCAAGCGGGACGGGGGTCTTCACTCCCGCCTGCTCGAGCTCCTGCTTCGCCGCGTCGAGGTCGGGCGCCTCCCCGTATTCGTCGATAAACGGCTGGTTGTCGGCGAACTGCACGCCCTGCGGGATCATCGAGTAGAGCGGCTCGACGGTGCCGTTGTAGACGTTGTCGGCGATCCCCTGGCGGTCGATCGTGTACGCGACCGCGCGGCGGACCGCGAGCTTCTGCTCGTCGCTCTCGCCTGGCTGGAGGTCGAGGTTGAAGGCCAGGTAGCGGATCTCGACCCCGTTGCCCTCAACGACCTCGAGGCCGTCGGCGTCGCGGAGGTCGTCGAGCTCCGTGGGGCTGAGGCTGCGGTAGGCGATGTCGACGTCGCCCTGCTCGACCGCCAGCTTCAGGGCCGAGGACTTGTCGAAGTACTGGACGATCGCCTGGTCGTTGTCAGGTGGGTCGTCGCCGGTGTACTCCGAGTTCGCCTCGAGCACGGTCTGCTGCCCGGGCGTGAAGTCCGAGACCACGTAGCGGCCTGAACCGACGACCTCGGCGCTGTCCTGGAGCTTGTCCTCCGGGAACACGTCGGAGGGGACGATCGCGAACGACGCGGCCGTGGTCACGGCCGGGAAGGTCGCGTCGGGCTGCTTCAGCGTGAAGACGACCTTGTTGTCGCCCTGCGCCTCGACGCTCTTCATGTTCGCGAGCAGAGAGGAGGCGCCGTTGGGATCGGCGATCTCGACATTGCGCTCGAACGAGAAGACGACGTCCTCCGCAGTCAGATCGGAGCCGTCGGAGAACTTGAGCCCGTCCTTCAAGGTGCACTCGAGGACCGTGTTCTGGTCGTCGGTGAAGTCGCAGCTCTCGGCCGCCTCGGGCACCGGCTTGTTCCCGCCCGGTTCGTAGGTGAGCAGGTTCTGGTAGACGTTGTAGATCACGTCGTAGGAGGGGAGGTCGTAGGCGCCGGCCGGGTCGTAGGACACCGGCTGGTCCGTCGTGCCGCGGATGATCGTTCCGCCGCCTCCGCCGCCCTCGTCACCGCAGGCCGCCAACCCCAGGGTCAGCGCTCCCGCGATCGCTCCCGCGACCACAAGCCCTCGAATCCGACGCATCTCTTCTCCCGTGTTCACGCCGCCTGAGCGGCAGATCTCTCCCTCGCACGGAAACCTACCCGAGTCGGAAAAATTTCAACCGGCCGCGGCCTGGGCCTGGATCGCCCCGACCGACATCCCGGCCCCGATGTTCAGCGGGTGGTGGCAGGCCGCCCAATGGCCGTTGCCGTAGTCGACCAGCTGGGGCTCGAGCTCCGAGCAGATCTCGGTCGCGTACGGGCAGCGGGGGTGGAAGCGGCAGGCCGCGGGCGGGTTGACCGGGCTCGGCACGTCGCCCTGGAGCACCAGCGGCTCGCGCGCCTCGTTCTCGCGCGGGTCGGGAATCGGCAGCGCCGCGAGCAGCGACAGCGTGTACGGGTGGATCGGCTTCGAATAGACCTCCTCGGCGGGCCCGATCTCGACGATCTTCCCCAGGTACATGACCGCGATCCTGTCGGAGACATGCCGGACCACCCCGAGGTCGTGGGCGACGAAGACGTAGGTGAGCTCGAACTCGTCCTGGAGGTCTTGGAGCAGGTTGATGATCTGCGCCTGGATCGAGACGTCGAGCGCGGAGACCGGCTCGTCGCAGATCACCAGCTTCGGCTGTAGCGCCAGCGCGCGCGCGATGCCGATCCGCTGGCGTTGACCGCCGGAGAACTCGTGCGGATAGCGGTTGTAGTGCTCGGGGCCGAGGCCTACGCGCTGGAGAAGATCCTCCACCCGGTCGCGGAGCTCGTCGCCGCTCGCCAGGCCGTGCAGGCGAAGGGGGTCGCCGACGATCTCGCCCACCCGCCGGCGCGGGTTGAGCGACGCGTAGGGGTCCTGGAAGATGATCTGCATCTCGCGGCGCAGCGGGCGCATATCGCCCGCCCCGAGCCCGCTTATCTCGCGTCCCTCGAAGCGGATCGAGCCGGACGTGGGCTCGAGCAGCTTCAGCACGGTCCGGCAGACCGTCGACTTGCCGCACCCCGACTCGCCGACCAGGCCGAGCGTCTCGCCCTCCCTGACCGTGAAGCTGACGTCGTCGACGGCGCGCACCCTGCCCACCTCGTGGGCGAAGATGATCCCCTGCTTGATCGGGAAGTGCTTGACGAGGTTGGAGACCTCGAGCAGGGGCCGGCCGTTGGCCTGGGCGGAGGCTTCCATCAGGCCGCCGGCTCCTCGAGCCCGATATCGCCGGAGTGCATCACCCGCAGCGTTTTCTTCTGCTCGACGCTGAGCCAGCAGCGGTCGGCGTGCTCGCCGCCGACCCTGACGTCGAGCGGTGGCACCTGCTGACAGCGATCGAAGGCGTGCGGGCAGCGGGGGCGGAAGTGGCACCCCTCCGGTGGCGCCAGCAGCGAGGGCGGCTGCCCCTTGATCTGCGACAGGCGGTGCGCGCGCGGCCGGTCGGGCCTCGCGATCGAGCCGAGCAGGCCCCACGTATAGGGGTGCTGCGGGTCGTAGAAGATCTGCTCCAGGTCCCCGGTCTCAACCACGCGCCCCGCGTACATCACGTTGACGCGGTCCGCGACCTCCGAGATCACGCCGAGGTCGTGGGTGATCATGATCACCGCAAGGCCGAGGTCGCGGCTGAGGTGCTCGAGCAGCTGAAGGATCTGCGCCTGGATCGTGACGTCGAGCGCCGTCGTCGGCTCGTCCGCGATCAGCACCTTCGGGTCGTTGGCGAGCGCCATCGCGATCATCGCCCGCTGGCGCATGCCGCCCGAGAACTCGTGCGGATACGCCCGAAGGCGCTCCTCGGGATCGGGGATCCCGACCTGCGCGAGCAGCTCCGCCGCCCGCCGATTCGCCTCGTCGCTGGAGACGTCGCGGTGGGTGGTGATCGCCTCGGTGATCTGCCGCCCGACTCTGTAGAAGGGGTGGAGCGAGGTCAGCGGATCCTGGAAGATCATCGCGATCTCCCTGCCGCGGACGTGCTGGAGCTCATCGGCCTCGACGGCGAGAAGATCCCGGCCCTCGAACTTGATCTGGCCCGAGATCTCGACGTTGGGCGCCCGCGTCAGCCCGAGAATCGTCATGTTGGCGACGGACTTGCCGCACCCCGACTCGCCGACGATCCCCAGGGTGTCGCCGCTGTCGACCTCGAAGTCGACCCCGTCGACCGCCTTGACCACCCCGTCGTCGGTGTGGAAGTGGACCTTCAGGTCGTGGACCTCGAGCAGGCTCATTGGTAGCGGACCCTCGGGTCCAGGTACGCGTAGAGGATGTCCACGATGAGGTTGAAGAGGACGATGAAGAACGCCCCGAAGAGGACGATCCCCTGGATCATCGGCAGATCCGACCGCCTGATCGAGAGCACGATCTGCTGACCGATGCCGGGGATGTTGAACACCGTTTCGGTGAGGATCGCGTTGCCGGCCAGCAGCAACCCAACATCGAGTCCGAGCAGTGTGACGATCGGCGTGATCGCACTGCGAACACCGTGCCTCAGCACGACCTGTCGCTCCGGCAGGCCCTTGGCCCGTGCGGTCCGGATGTAGTCCTCGGCCATCGTGTCGATCATGCTCGAGCGCAGGTAGCGGGCGTAGATCGCTGCCGTGGCCGCGGCGAGGACCAGCCATGGCAGGAACATCGACCAGCACTTCGCCGGGAAGCTCTCCGCGGTCAGGTAGCTGCCCTGCCCGGGGAAGATCTGGATCAGGCCGACGTCGTCGGCGAACAGGTAGAGCGAGACCAGGCCGAGCCAGAACACCGGCGCCGAGATCAGCGCCAGGGTGGTGACCATCATCGTGCGGTCCATCACCGAGCGGCGCTTGATCGCGCTCACGATCCCCACCGGAAGCCCCATCGCCAGCCAGATCACCACCGACCCCGCGACCAGGAGCGCGGTCGCCGGCAGGCGGTCGACGATGACTTCCCGAACGTCGGCCTGGGAGACATAGCTCTTGCCGAAGTCGAAGTGTAGGAAGACGCCCTTCATATACGCCCAGAACTGGACGTAGATCGGGTCGTCGAGGTGAAGCTGCTCACGGATCTGCGCGATCAGCTGCGGGTTCGGGTTGCGACCAACGCGAAGCTTCGCGGGGTCCGCCGTGGGGAGCACGTAGAAGATGACGAAGACGACGGCGCTGACGATGATGAGCAGCGCCACCCCCCAGAGCACGCGCCTGACGATGTAACGGAGCACCTCTCAGTCCCGTCCGCAAGCCAGAAGGGCCCCCCCGCGCGGCGGGGCCCATCACATATCCTAAGCCGAACCCCGTCCTCACTGCGGGTCCGACGTGTAGCAGATTTCGATCAG
>JBKPFS010000084.1:0-5318 GCA_046728935.1 Actinomycetota bacterium
ATGACGATGGCGGTGCTCTCGATCATCGTCGCCCTCGCCATGGTCGCCGTAATCGGCCAGTTCTTCGAGGTAAATCTCTTCGTCACCAACATGCTCGTGGCGATGGGGCTCGCTCTGGGCATCGACTACTCGCTCTTCATCGTCTCCCGCCTGCGCGAGGAACGGGCCAAGCGTCGTTCCCACCGCGACGCCATCCTGAACGTGGCCAGCACGGCGACGCGGGCGGTGGTCCTCAGCGGCACCGCCTTCTCACTGGCCCTGCTCGGGATGTTCCTGGTCCCGGACACGGTCCTGCGAAGCCTTGCGCTGGGCGCGATCGTCGTCGCCATCGTCTCGATCGCGGTCGCGCTCACTTTCCATCCCGCGCTTCTGATGGTGCTGGGCGATCGCATCGACAAACTCAGTGTGCCGTGGCTTGGCAAGCGAGTCTCCGCGTCCGCAGGCACCGTGGGGCGGTTCTGGGGCGGCGCCATTCGCGCGGTGGTCCGCCATCCCACGTTTAGCCTCGTCGCCGCTGTCGCTCTTCTCCTGCTCGCAACCTCTCCACTGCTCGGCCTGAAGCTTGGAGCGGCTGGCCCGTCCAGCCTTCCCGATGACTCGGCGGGCAAGCAAGGCTTGATCGCGCTCGAGCGCGACTTCCCGGCCGGGGCGACCGACCCTGTGGAAGTTGTCGTCGACACGCAGGGTGCACCTGCACCCGAGGCGGAGCTGGCAAGCCTTCGCGACCAGCTCGAGCAAGATTCCGACTTCGCCGCCGAGCGTGCCACACGCGAGGAAGGCGGTGACCTCGTGATTGCCTCCGTGCCTCTGACCACGGAGGGAAGCAGCGAGGAGGCCTCGGCGGCGATCGACAGGCTCCGAGAGGACTACGTGGCGCAGGCCTTCGGCGATACCGCGGACCGAGTTCTCGTCGGCGGGCTGCCTGCCGAGAACCGCGACTACTTCGCGCTGATCGGCACCTGGCTGCCGATCGTGATCGCCTTCGTCCTCGCTCTCACCCTGGTATTGCTCACCCTCGCCTTCCGCTCGATTGTCGTCTCGCTGACCGCGATCGCGGTCAATCTGCTCTCGGTTGGCGCCGCGTACGGGCTGTTGGTGCTCGTCTTCCAAGAGGGAGTGGGCGCGGACCTCTTCGGCTTCGGGCAGGTGGACCGGATAGAGGCGTGGGTGCCCGTGTTCCTGTTCTCCGTGCTTTTTGGCCTGTCGATGGACTACCAGGTGTTCCTGCTGAGTCGGATCCGGGAGCGCTACACGAGCACGGGCGACACAACCGAGAGCATCATCTTCGGCGTTGGCTCGACCGCCCGGCTGATCACCGGGGCCGCGCTGATCATCATCGTCGTCTTTGCCGGCTTTGCCGCGGGCGAGTTGGTTGCCTTCCAGCAAATGGGCTTCGGGGTTGCCATAGCGCTGCTGATCGACGCGACCGTCGTGCGCTTGGTGGTCATGCCGGCCGCGATGCGCCTCCTCGGGGAGCGAAATTGGTACCTCCCCTCGTGGCTCGGCTGGCTACCGCACGTTGAGATCGAGGATCCAGCCTTGTCCGCGGGGCCCCTACCCGCCGCGCGAAATCGGATCCGGTGATACGTCGCCGGTTCAAATCCGGCGGCCCCGACTCTTCCCCTCGTCCTCCTCCTCGGTGCGCCACAGTGGCTGCGGCGGCGCCGAGTCGAGCGCGCGCCGCAACAGGCTCTTCAAATCGCGCCGCTCGGTCGCGGTGAGCCCCTGCAGCACCTCGTCCTCGACCTGAAACGCCATCTGCCGCCCCCGTTCCAGCATGCGGCGGCCCTTGGGGGTGATCGCGACCTCCCGGGCGCGGCGATCCTTGGGGTGGGGCCGCCGCTTCGCCAGCCCCGCGCGCTCGAGCTCGTCGATCAGCGACACCAGCGCGCTGGGGTCGATGCCCATCGCCGAGGCGATCTCGAGCTGAATGGCCCCCTTGCGACCCGCGAGGAAGTTGAGGATGGCGAAAAGCGGCGGCGTCAGACCAATCGACTCGAGCGCCGCAGCGATGCGCGTGTGCGACGCGCGCCAGAGCCGGAAGAAGAGCTGGCCGGCGAACTCGGCGACCTCGATGTCGGCGGAAGGCTTCGTTGCCATTGTGTGATCTTCGCACACTTGATGGCGCGCGTCAATAAATGGTGATATAAATAATGGAAGATTTCAATCAACCTGATCCGGAGGTCTTCCATGCCGCGCCCAGCCCCTCAGCCGTCCTTCCTCGCCACCCGTCGCGGCAAGCTCACGCTGGCTCTGCTGGCCGCGGTCGCCTTCCTCGACTTCGTCGACGCCTCGATCGTCAACGTCGCGCTCCCCTCGATCCGCAGCGACCTGCACTTTTCAGAGCAGAGCCTGCAGTGGGTCCCGAGCGCCTATCTGCTCACCTACGGCGGCTTCATGCTCCTCGGCGGCCGCGCCGCCGACCTGCTCGGTCGCCGCCGCATCCTCGTCGCCGGCACGGTGCTGATCGGCGTCTCGTCGCTGATCGGCGGTTTCGCCGGCAGCTCGGGCGTCTTGATCGCCGCCCGGCTCGCCCAGGGCATGGGCGCCGCGATGATGCTTCCGGCCGCGCTTTCGATCCTGACCACGTCCTTCAAAGAGGGCTCCGATCGCAACAAGGCGCTCGGAATCTGGGGCGGCGTGGGCGGGCTCGCATCGGCCGCCGGCGTGCTGCTCGGCGGCCTGCTGACGGATGGCCCCGGATGGCGGTGGGTGATGTTCGTCAACCCGCTGGCCGCTCTACTCGTGCTGGGCGGGATCTTCTGGCTGATCAGCGGCGAACGACGCCGCGCGCGGGTTGAGAACTTCGACCTCCTCGGATCGATCCTGGCTACCAGCGGGATGCTGTTGCTGGTCTTCGCACTGGTGGAGGCGCCCGATCAGGGCTGGGGCTCGACCCGCACGATCGCCGAGCTCGCCGGGGCCTTCGCGCTCCTGGGCGCGTTCGTGGTCAACGAGCGGCGCAACAAGAACCCTCTGCTGCCCCTGTCGATCTTTGGGACCCGGGGCCTCGCAGCCGCGGACGTCACCCAGCTGATCGCCTTCGCGGGCTTCCTGGCCATGTTCTTCTTCCTCACCCTCTACATGCAGAGCGTCCTGGGCTACTCGCCGATCCAGACCGGTGGCGCCTACATCCCGCTCACCATCGGCGTCGGAATCGCCGCCGGCATCACCTCCCAGCTCCTGCCCCGGATCGGTACGCGACCCCTGATCGTCAGCGGCTCGCTGATCGCCTCCGGCGGCGTCTACTACCTCTCGCGGATCCCCGTGGACGGCTCCTACCTGAGCGACCTGCTCCCCGGGATGATGATCATGTCGCTCGGCCTCGGGGCCGTATTCGTGAGCGTCACGGCCGCCGCGAACGCCGGTGTTCCGGGCGACAAGGCCGGCCTCGCGGCGGCGCTTCTCAACGCCTCGCAGCAGCTCGGCGGCGCGCTGGGGCTCGCGATCTTCACCGCGATCGCCACCTCCCGCACCAACGACCTGCTGGCAAGCCAGGTGGCCCCGGCCGAGGCGCTCACCTCCGGCTTCCAGCGAGCGCTCGTGGCCTCCAGCCTGTTCCTCCTGGCCGCCGCCCTCGTCGCGCTGCGAGTCGCCAACACACGCGGCGATGAGCACCAGCCCGACACGGACGCGGAGCCCGAGAGGGAGCGCCCGGCGGCGGAGCCGGACACCGAGGCCGTGCCCGAACCGGCCGCGGCCTGAGGCGAGAAATGCCGCCTGTCACATCAGCAGCCGCCAGTTCGTCTACCTAATGAGTCCAACGAAGGGAACCGCCATGAGCACCGAATCCACCACACCCTCGACTGCCGAGATCGTCGACGAGGTATCCAAGTGGACCGTCGGCCTGGGCATCGTCACCTTTGCGCTCTTTCCCCTGGCGCTGCCCATCCTCATCCTGACCGCGGTCGCCGCTCTCCCGCTCCTGCTGCCCGTCCTGGCGGTGGGAGTGCTGGTCGCCGTCGTTGTGCTTCCGATCAGGCTGGTCCGAAGCCTGCGCAGGCGAGCGGCCCGGGCGCGGCCGACCGTGCAGCTGCCGACTCAGCGAAACGCTTCGGCGTGAGCCGTCGCCCACTGCCTGAACGTTCGCGGCTCTCGCCCGAGGATCTCCTTCACCGTCGGCAACACGGTGGTCTCGTCGACCGTGCCGTCGGCAAAGAAGCTGAAGAAGGCGTCGACGTACTCCTTCGGCATCGCCGCTTCCATCTCCGCCCGCGCTTCATCATCGGGCTGCGCCACGAAACGCAACTCCCTCCCGGTCGCTTCGGCGAGGAGCGCGACCTGCTCGACCGGTCGCAGCGCCTCGGGCCCCGTCAGGCGGTAGGTCATCCCCTCGTGGGCCGCGGAGGTGAGCGCGGCGGCAGCCACCGCGCCGACGTCGTCCGGATCGATGGTCGCTATCGGGACGCCGGCAAACGGGGCGCGGACGACATCTCCGTCCTCCAGCTGAGGCAGCCAGCGCAACGCGTTGGACATGAAGCTGTTCGGTCGGAGGAAGGTCCAGGGGATGCCGGACCCGCGAACGGCCCGTTCCGAGAGGATGTGGTAGCGGGCGACGGCGTTGGTGAGGTCGCCGCCAGGGGCCGCGCTGCTCGAGAGGAGCACCACTCGCTCGACTCCGGCCCTCCGCATCTCGGCGAGGGTCTGCTCGATGCGCTCATAGCCGCTCAACAGGAACGCGGCGCTGACCCCCGCAAGCGGCGCGCGGAGGCTGTCCGGATCGTTGAGGTCTCCGAGCGCCGCGTCGACACGTCCCGGCAGCCGGGCGTCCGAGCCAGGTCGAACCAGCGCCCGGACGTCGGCGCCAAGCTCGAGCAATCCTCGCACGACGCCTCCGCCCGCGTTTCCCGTCGCACCTGTCACCAGGATCGTTGCCATGCGCCGAGGAGACTGTGGCAAAACAGCGCTGGCACCCGCACGATCCAGGCGTCCCGCTACTGGTGTGCTGCGCACTCGCTAGCCCTCCGAAGGGCAAAACCTAGCGATGCGCACCGCGGGCGCGCCGGTTCCACCGGCCGCCTCGTCGGGACCCGCTAGGTCGTCTTCGCCACAAGGACCGAGCAGTGAGCCTTGTGCGTGACCGTATTCGGAACGCTGCCGAGCACGCGACGCTCCATGCCCCGGTTACCTATGACGAGCAGGTCCGCGTCGCACTCCTCCGCCAGACGAACCAGCACCTCCGCGGGCTCGCCCTCGTCGCACATGGACGCGCAATCGAGCCCGCCACGGCCGAGCTCCTCCTCGGTCCGGGAAAGGATCTCGCGCACACGAGCCGCCGGGCTGACCGCCCAATCCAGCTCGACGCTCCTGCCTGGAGT
>JBKPFS010000085.1:0-3779 GCA_046728935.1 Actinomycetota bacterium
TCAGCCGAGCGCCGCGAAGCCGTCGCGGACGCAGTGATCGCCGAGGCCGAGGGCCATGAGGTCGAGGTCCGCCGAACTAGCTGAGCGCGCCAACGAGCCGGCGGCCCTCGGCGAGCTCGTCGGACGCGGATTCGGCGAGGGCGTGCGCCGCGTCGAGGAGATGCACCAGGCGATCGCGCGGCGGGCGTTCGCCGCCACCGGCGATTCGTTGGCGAGGGTCCTGCACGACGGGATCGCGCGGATCTCCTACGGCTGGGTGCGGAAGGCCGGCGAGGCCGCGGGGGCCCTCGCCGCGGCCTACCTGCGCCTGCGGCCTCCGGCCGGTGCCGACGGGGTGGTCTCGGGCAGCCGCGCAGGGGGCCTTGCCCTGGCGGCGCTCAATGGCCTCGTCGGCGACCGCCTCGAGCGCGAGCACGAGGAGCTGAGCACCCGGATGACGCTCCGGTACGGGGGCCGCGAGCTGCCGCTCTCACGCGAGCATCTGAGTGAGGCTTATCCGCGTGCCTCCGGAGAGCTGGTCGTGTTCGTCCACGGCCTGTGCGAGAGCGAGGCGGCGTGGTGGCTGGGGGCCGAGCGACTCTGGGCGGATCCGGGCTCGAGCCACGGCTCGCGACTTCAGGCCGAGCTCGGCGTGGCGCCCCTCTACGTCCGCTACAACACCGGCCTTCACACCTCGGAGAACGGCGCCCGGCTCGCCACGCTGCTCGAGCGGCTTGTGGACGCCTGGCCGGTGGACCTCGACGAGCTGACGCTCGTCGGGCACTCGATGGGCGGCCTCGTGATCCGCAGCGCCTGTCAGCTGGCCGAGCGCGAGGGCCAGGCCTGGACCGCCGCCCTGCGGCGCTGCGTGTACCTGGGCGCGCCGCACCTCGGCGCGCCGCTCGAGAAGGCGGCCAACGTGGCGGCCTGGGGCCTCGCCGGCCTGCCCGAGACGCGCCCGATCGCGAAGATCCTCAACGCCCGCAGCGCGGGCATCAAGGATCTCCGTTACGGCGCGCTCGTCGAGGACGATTGGTGCAAACGCGATCCCGACGCCCTGCTCACGGACAGCTGTGGCGACGTCGACCTCATCGAGACGGCCGACCACTACTGCCTCTGCGCCACCGTGACCCGCGACCCCGGGGCGCCGCTCGGGCGGGTGCTCGGCGACCTGCTCGTGCTGTATCCGAGCTCCTCGGGTCGGGGTGGCCGCCGTGGGCGCCGGATCCCGTTCGGAGAGCAGAACGGCCGCCACGTCGGGCCCGCCACCCACTTCCACCTCCTCAACCACCCGCTCGTCTACGAGCAACTCCGCACCTGGATAGGATCGTGCCGGATCGACGAGGAGGTACGGGGTGGCTGAGCAGTGGCGGTTGAAGGGCGATTGGTTCGACGTCTGCCGGTGCCGAGTGCCCTGCGGGTGCACCTTCGCCCAGGCGCCAGACGAGGGTGAGTGCAACGGCATCCTCGCCTGGCATATCCGAGAGGGCAACTACGGCGACGTGACGCTGGATGACCTGAGTGTGGTCGCTGTGGGCTCGTTCGAGGGCAACATCTGGGCGGGGGAGGCGAAGAACTCGGTGATGGGGTTCTTCATCGACGAGCGCGCCGACGAGAGTCAGCGCGAGGCGCTCCAGACGATCTGGGGCGGGGAGGCTGGGGGCTGGCCCGCCGGCTTCGCCCAGCTGATCGACGAGGTGCGCGGGATCGAGTACGCCCCGATCGAGTTCGAGGTCGCGGACGCCCTCGCCCGCTGGCAAGTGGAGGTTCCCGGCAAGGCGAAGGGCAGCGCGGAGGCGCTCACCGGGCCAACGAGCCCGCCGGGGACGCGCGTGCAGGTCCATAACCCTCCCGGCTCGGAGGTCGGCCCAGGGCAGATCGCCACATACGCGACCGCGAGCGAGGACGAGGTTGAGGCGTTCGGGTTCAAGTGGAGCTGGCCCGGTCGCTCAAGCAAGCACTTCCCCTTCGAGTGGTCGAGCGAGGACCAGTTCTGAGCGGCTAGGGCATCCCCTCGTCGTTCATCGAGCCGCCGCCCATCGACCCGCCCTTCATGCCGCCGTTCCCCTCGTCGCTCATCGAGCCGCCGCCCATGGACTCGTCCTCGTCCATCCCTGCCCCCTCGTCGCCGGGCTCCATACCCATGGCCTCCATCGCCTGAGCCGCCTCGGGTGAGTCCGGAACCGTGAGGCCCGGCACGTCCTCGGGCGTGAAGGCGACCGCTAGGCCCAGCACCAGGAGCAGCACCGCGATCCCGCGGTTGGCGATCACACGCCACGGCAACAGCTTCTCGAGCGCGATCAGCCCCGCGATGAACGCCATCCAGCCGATGCTCATCACGCCGAGGGCGAACAGCGCCGCCATCAACATCCAGCAGCAGCCCACGCAAAAGCCGCCGTGCTCGATCCCCATCCGCAGGGCGCCGGTGCGGCCGGGACGCCAGTGCTGGAGCACGAACATCATCGGGCTGCGGCAGTGGCGTAGGCAGATGTCCTTGAGCGGCGTCAGCTGGTAGATCGCCGCCGCGACGATCACGGCGCCGGCGACGTACGGCCCCGCCTCGTCCCAGGCGAGGAAGCCGAGATCGAGCGAGTCCACGGCCTCGACGATCGCGAAGCCGACCAGGCCGGCCGCCGCCCAGCAGACCAGGTAGCCGGCGACGAACACCGGCGTGGCGCCCGCCGCCGTTTCATCGCCCCGCTCGCGCTTTCCCTCCTGGATCCGCGCGTACATGATCACCATCGGGGCGATCGACGGGAACATCATCGCGGCCATCATCACCACCCAGACGCCGACGAACCAGCCGAGGTTCCCGAGGTCGGTGCCGGGCCCCGCGTCCATCCCGGCCATGCGGTCGTCGGTCAGCGCCCAGGCACCGGCGGCGAGCGCGAACAGCAGCCCGATCAGCCCGAGCTGCACGACCCCGGGCAGGGGCGGAGCCCGTCGAACTGCGGCGGATTCCATTACGAGCCCGTCAGAACCGGCTAGCCGCGTCCCGTCGGAGCGCCCTCTGCC
Organism: Actinomycetota bacterium; assembly: GCA_046728935.1. Taxonomy (GTDB): domain Bacteria; phylum Actinomycetota; class Thermoleophilia; order Solirubrobacterales; family 70-9; genus DATAFO01. The sequence goes on from JBKPFS010000085.1 coordinate 2,995, forward strand.
GGCTCGCTCGAGAACTCGTAGTCGGCGGTCTCGCCGTAAACCGCGTCGAATTCGATTCCCAGCGCAGTCTGATGGCTGGGGGCCCGGCCGATGCGAAACTCGGGCGCGAAGCCGAACATCGCGTTGCGAACAGTCGCCTGCGCGTTACTGCCCTCGGGCCCGGGCAGAGGGTCGAACGTGAACCCGGCGCCAGCGATCGACCCGGACGGCGTATCGCCATCCGAGAAGGTCACCGAGCCCCGCTCGGTGCCGAGCCACTCCTCGGTGAGCGCAGCGAAATCAGCGAACGGACCGCCGTCCTCACCCTTGAAGATCCGCTCGAGTGCCGCCGCTTGCTCGTCGGAGGCGCCTTCGTCGACGACCATTCCCAGCTTCCAGCCCCCGGACGTCAGATTGGAGGGGAAGTGGTTTACCAAGCCGACGTTGACCCCAGCGAGATCCGTGCCGTCCTGCGAGCCCTCCTCGATGTGGAAGACCAAATTGCCTCTGCACTGACCGTCTTCGCTTGTGGGCGGTCCGTCTACCGGGCACGGACAGATGAGGTTGCACGAGCAATTCGCGACGTAGGTGCCTGCGATGCGCCAAGCCATCTCTTGTTCCTTTCCTCGCTCTTTTAGGAACCTATCCCGGACGCCGTGACTCGTCAAGGGCCTCCGCCTCCGCTCGTTTTCCGGCCAGCAATCCGAGGTTGGAGACGATGAACGGCACGCAGTAGTTGAGCCCGGAGCGCATAGCCTTCGGCCCGTGTCCGAGCGGATGCTGGAGCGCTTCGTGCGCCTGTGCGA
>JBKPFS010000086.1:0-17658 GCA_046728935.1 Actinomycetota bacterium
GTCGAGGACTCGATCATCCGCCTGGCCCAGAAGTCGCGCGCGACCGGAATCCACCTGGTGCTCGCGACCCAGCGCCCCTCGACCGACATCATCACCGGGACGATCAAGGTCAACATCCCGGCCCGGATCGCGTTCTCAGTCGCCTCGCAGGTGGACTCGCGCGTGATCCTCGACCAGGGCGGGGCCGAGACGCTGCTCGGCCAGGGCGACATGCTCTTCCGCCCGGTCGGCACCTCGAAGCTCCAGCGCATCCAGGGCGCGTTCGTCACCGAGGAGGAGATCGGACGCATCTGCGCGCACTGGTCGAAGCAGGGCGAGCCCGAGTTCGACGCCGAGCTCCTCGATGCGCGGCCGGAGCACGAGGAGGAGGGGCTCGACGGCGAGCTGTCTCCCGACCGCGACGATCTGCTCGCGGACGCCGCGCGGATCGTGGTCGAGAGCCAGACAGCTTCCGTTTCGATGCTCCAGCGCCGGCTGCGGGTGGGCTACACGCGGGCCGGCCGGCTGATCGACATGCTCGAGCGCCGGGGGATCATCTCGGGGTACGAGGGCTCGAAGCCGCGCCAGGTGCTGGTCTCCGAGGCCGAGTTGCCGCGGCTCCTCAAGCGGATCGACGCGGGCGGCGGCGGCGACCCCGCGGTCGATGGCGACGACCCGGCGTCGACCGAGGGCGAGCTCGAGCCAATCGGGCGCTGAGTCGCTCGAAGGCGGCTCTTCCCGGCGCCCGCGGGCGCCGATGACGAGAATACGCGTCCGATGGCTCGTTACGCCGAGGGCAACGAGATGCGCATCGGCGAGGTCCTGAAGGAGAGCCGGACCCGTCAGGGGCTCGATATCCGGACGGTCGAGGAGCGCACGAAGATCCGGACTAAGTACCTGCGGGCGCTCGAGAACGAGGAGTGGGACGTGCTTCCCAATCCGGCCTATGCGAAGGGGTTCCTGCGCACCTACGCGCAGCTCCTCGGGCTCGACGCCGACGCGCTCGTCGACGAGTACAGGCGCCAGGTCGAGGCGGTCCGGGGCGAGTCCACCTACCCGGTCGGCGAGCGGGTGCTCGAGCACCGTCGCCCGCTCGGGGAGTCCGGGCCCAGATCGCCGGTACTGGTCTGGGCCGGAGCGGCCGTCGTCGCCATCGTCGGGGTGCTGCTGGTGCTCGGGCTGTTCGGCGGAGACGACAACGAGCCGGCCCAGAAGAACCGTCACGCGAAGGCCCGCGCCGAGAAGCGCGCGGAGCGCCGCAAGGAGCAGCGGCGCGAACAGCACCAGCAGGCGGCGGCCCAGCAGGAGAGCCAGACCGTCACCCTGCGCCTCGAGATGCACTCCGACGTCCTCGTTTGCCTGCTGGGAGACGAGGACCGTCCGCTGATCGACAGCCAGGTCCTGTTCGCCGGCGACGAGGAGGGGCCCTACGTGGCGAAGCGCTTCGAGCTTCGCTTTCCGTCCGGCTACGACCGCGATCAGTTCGACCTCTTCCTGAACGGGGAACGAACGCGCCTCAAGGAGACGCTGGGCCCGGCCGCCTACACGATCAAGCCGCCGGATCGGATCGATCCCGCGCCGGAGCCCGGGCCGGAGTGTCCGTGAGCGCGGCGGGGTCCGTTCGGGCGGGGATTCTCATCACCGGCACCGAGGTGATCACCGCCCGGATCACGGATCGGAACGGACCATGGATCTCGGAGCGACTCGGCGAGTTCGGGATCGAGGTGGTTCACATCCTGGTCGTCGGCGACCGGCCGGCCGACCTCGACGCCGGGCTTCGCTTCCTCGCGGCCGAGGGCTCCGACCTGATCGTCACCAGCGGCGGGCTCGGGCCCACGGCCGACGATCTCACCGCCGAGGTAGTGGCCCGGTTCGCGGGACGCGAGCTGGTCCTCGACGAGGGGATGGAGGAGAAGATCGCGCGGATCATCGCCGGCTTCGCCAGGCGGATGGGGTTCGACCCCGAGGCCCTGCGGGCCGCCAATCGCAAGCAGGCGATGGTGCCCGAGGGGGCGGCGACCGTCGACCCGGCGGGGACGGCGCCCGGGCTCGTGGTCGAGACCGGGGAGGGGCCGACCGTGATCGTGCTCCCGGGCCCGCCGCGTGAGCTCCAGGCGATGTGGCCGGAGGCGCTCGCGACCGACGAGGCGAGGGCAGTTCTGGAGCGGGCGGAGCCCTACCAGACGCGGACACTGCGCCTGTTCGGGATCCCCGAGTCGGAGATCGCCAAGTCGCTGCGCGAAATCGGGGAGCGACTCGACCTCGAACCGCTCGAGATCACCACCTGCCTGCGCCGAGGCGAGATCGAGATCTCCATCCGCCACCGCGCGGGCGCCGACGAGATCGCGGATGGGCTCGCGCAGGGGATCGTCGAGCGCCACGAGCGGTTCCTGTTCAGCCTCGACGGGTCGACGATCGACGAGCAGGTCGCCGAGCTCCTGCGTCGCGACCGGCGGATCGGGCTTGCTGAGTCGTGCACCGCGGGCCTGCTGGCAGCCCGGCTCGCCGAGCCGCCGGGGGCCTCCGAGTACCTGGCGGGCGGCGTCGTGGCGTACTCGAACGAGGCCAAGACCGAGCTGCTCGGCGTGCCGGCGGAGCTGATCGAGCGCCACGGTGCCGTCTCGCCCGAGGTCGCGGAGGAGATGGCCGACGGCGCGATCGCCCGCTTCGAGGCCAACGTCGGCGTCGGCATCACCGGGATCGCGGGTCCCGGCGGTGGCACGAAGGAGAAGCCGGTCGGCTACGTCTGCGTGTGCGTGAAGCTTCCCGACGGGCCGACGCTGGCTCGCGACCCGGTGATCCCCGGGGACCGCGCCGACATCAAGGATCGTGCCTGCACTCTCGCCCTCCACCTGCTCCTGCGCCTGCTCCGCGGCGAGGAGTTCCAGCTCTGAGCGCGTCCGGGTGAGCGGGCGTCAATGCGCAGCGGCCATCGAGTCTGGACTTTGACTGCCTAGCCGCCAAATCCACCACTCGACCTCGAGCTCGAGGAAATCCGGCCACCACGGCCTCGACGGACGAGCGTGTGCCTCAGCGTGAGCCGCGCATGTTCTTGACAGCGAACCAGGCTGAGCCGTGTACTCGCCGTCACCTCGTGGGTCCAAGACGCGAGGCGACGCCATCTCTCGCGGCACGGCACGGCGGTTGACAGCGGCCGCCGCCGCCGTTCTGGTCCTGCTAGGCCTCAAGGGCGAGGACGCCGCCAGCCAGTGCGAGGTCGAGCGGTCGATTCCATAACCCGGGCTTCGTCACGCCGGGGACGAACCCACGCTCGCGCGCTTCGAGGCGAGCGTGGACGTCGACGGCCGAATCGGCTGAGAAGATGCGCCCATGGATGAGCCGACAGTCAGGGCGATGCTCGAGCAGCACTTCGACTACGCGAGCAGCGATCCCAGCCGCGCTCACGAGATGTACCACGACGACGCTGTGCTCGAGTTCCCGCAGTCCGGCGAGCGCTTCGTCGGAACTGACAACTTCCGTGAGTGGAGAAGCAACTATCCCGCGTCTACGACCCCCGAGTTTCAGGAGATCAGAGGCCGAGACGACCTCTGGGTCGCCGAGCTGACGATCAGCTACGACCAGGGCCCCAAGAACTTCGGGGTCAGCATCCTTGAGTTTCGAGGGGACAAGATCGCGCGTGAGTCGATCTACGTCACCGAGGTTTGGGAGCCACCAGAGTGGCGAGCTCAGTGGCGGTCAGCGCCGTAGGGCTCGCTACCGCTGACAATGCACCCGCGTGCCCGTCCCGTGACATCGAGGCCTTGTTTCGGCACTGACGCGCTGCCTAGGCTGACGGAGTGGCAAAGGAGCGGCTGAAGAGCCCGCGGGCGCGGCTGTTCGTCGCCCTCGACCTGCCTGAGCCCGTGCGCGAGGGCCTCGTCGCGTGGCAGGAGCGCGAGATCACGGATCCCGCCCTGCGCGCCCTGGGCGGCGATCAGATCCACGTCACCCTCTGCTTCCTCAACTACCACCCCGAGAAGGCGATCGAGGACATCCTGGGCGTGGTGGCAGGCGTCGAGCCCCGCCCGGTCGAGCTTCGGTTCATGGCGGAGCCGAAGCCGATCCCGTCCCCGTCACGCCCGCGACTTTTCGCCGTCGAGGCCGACAGCCCGGCGTCGATCGAGATCCAGCAGGAACTCTCGGACGCGCTCGAGGCGAGGCGCTTCTACGAGCCCGAGAAGCGGGCGTTCTGGCCTCACGTGACAGTGGCGCGGGTGCGATCGGAGCGCGGCTCGCGGGGTCGAGGGCGACGTTATGGAAAGCCGCAGCGAGTATCCGAGCCGCCGGGGGCGCTCCCGGAGTCGCTTCTCAGCCCGTTCGAGGCGCCACGGGTGGCTCTCTATCGCTCGTCGCTGCGCCCGACTGGCGCCGAGTACGTCCGACTGGGCGAGTTGAATCTGTCGTTCGCCGACGAGGGCGGAAGGAAGGTGACTTGAAGATGGCAGACGAGAAGAAGACGAACCTGAAGGCGGCCGACGCCAAGGACAAGGAGAAGGAGGCGAAGGCCAAGGACGCTGCGCTCGAGGCGGCGGTGACCCAGATCGAGAAGGAGTTCGGGCAGGGGTCGGTGATGAAGCTGGGCGACAAGAGCGCCGTCCAGGTGGAGGCGATTCCCACCGGGGCGCTGTCGCTCGACCTGGCGCTTGGGGTCGGCGGGGTCCCGCGCGGGCGGATCGTGGAGATCTTCGGCCCCGAGTCCTCGGGGAAGACGACGCTCGTCTACCACATCATCGCCGAGGCTCAGGCGCGCGGCGGGGTGTGCGCGTTCGTCGACGCCGAGCACGCGATCGACCCGATCTACGCGAAGCGGATAGGCGTCGACACGGACGAGCTCTTGATCTCGCAACCCGATTACGGCGAGCAGGCGCTGGAGATCGTGGACGTCCTGGTGCGCTCGGGCGCCGTCGACGTGGTCGCGGTGGACTCTGTGGCAGCGCTAACGCCGCGAGTGGAGCTCGAGGGCCAGATGGGCGAGCAGACGGTCGGCCTTCAGGCGCGACTGATGTCGCAGGCGCTGCGAAAGCTCGCCGGCAACCTCAACCGGGCGAAGACAATCTGCCTGTTCACGAACCAGATCCGGGAGAAGATCGGCGTCATGTTCGGCTGCTTTTCATATGACACCCGAGTCACGCTGGCCGACGGGACCACTGAGCGAATCGGCAAGATCGTCACTCAGCGACTGCCCGTCGAAGTGATGTCGATGGATCCCGCAACCGGCGACATCTCATCGAAGAGGATTGTCGACTACTACAGGAATGGCGAAACCGAGGAGTGGCTTGGTTTCGAGGTGGGCGGGGGCAGAGGGCGCCGCAGGTTCACGTGTACGCCCAACCACCTGATCTTCACGCCCGAGGGGAAGAAGCCCGCTGCCGAGATCCAGGAAGGCGACGATGTGCTCGCCACGGTCAAGCACTACAACCTGCGGGAGGACCAGCTCAAGCTGATCCTCGGCAGCGTTCTAGGAGATGGTTCTCTGCGTTATGTGTCAGAGCAGAACGTCCACTTCCGGGTTGGCCATGGGCATAAACAGCGTGAGTACTGCGAGTGGAAGCACGAGATGCTGGCGCCGTTTGCCGGCAAGGTACGGCCCACCGGCAACGGGGTGGGGTTCGACACGATTCCGATGCACCAACTCGTTTCGGTCCATGCATCGGTCTACTCCAACGGCGAGCGAATCGTCAGCGATGAGTTCATCGATCAACTCGACGAGCGCGCGTTCGCGGCCTGGTACTGCGATGACGGGACGTTCGGCGGCAGCTACGAGCGGTGGGGCCACGGCAAGGCCGAGATCTGCAACCGCTCACTAAGCCTCGCGGACAAGGAACGTCTGGCGGCTCGGCTCGAAGCCCTCGGCATGGGTCGGCCGACGGTTAGCGATCGTGGCTTGATGTTCACTGGAGAGAGGACACGGCAATTCCAGAAGCGGATTGCGCCCTATGTCCATCCCTCGTTGGATTACAAGCTCCATCCTGACCTGCGGGGGCAGTTCGAGTGGCATCCAGACACCAGCGATGCCCATTTGAACGGGACGCGCCTCGCTTCACGTACGGAGCTTCGAGCGGTTGCAATGAAGGTGCTCCGTAAGTTCACACCGCCCCCCTCGCGACGGCGGCGAGTTCGCTACGACCTTCAGATCGAGGGTAACCACACCTACCTCGTGGGGGATGGTGTTGTGGTGCACAACTCCCCCGAGACCCAGCCCGGTGGGCGGGCGCTGAAGTTCTACTGCTCGCAGCGTCTCGACATGCGCCGCATCGAGACCCTCAAGGAGGGCACCGAGGCGGTCGGCAACCGGGTGCGGGTGAAGGTGGTCAAGAACAAGGTCGCGGCGCCCTTCCGCCAGGCCGAGTTCGACATCGAGTACGGGGCTGGCATCTCGCATGAGGGTTGCCTGCTCGACCTGGCGCTAGAGCACGACCTGGTGCAGAAGTCGGGGTCGTTCTTCAGCTACGGCGAGCTGCGCCTCGGCCAGGGGCGCCCCAACACCAAGCAGTACCTGGCCGAGAACCCGGAGCTGGCGCAGGAGATCGAGGCGAAGCTGTTCGCCGAGCTCGGGATCGAGCGCACGCCGCGGGTGCGGCCCGTCGTCGTCGACGAGCCTGGGGAGGACGACGCCGAGACGGCGGAGCCCGAGGCCGAGGCGAAGGCCGCCTAGGGACGCCGTGGAGCAAAGGCGCGCCTTCGAGGCGGCCGTCGAGGCGCTGGGGCGCAAGGAGCGCACGCAGGCCGAGCTCGAGGCCTGGCTGGCCGAGCGTGACTTCCCGGCGGATGAGATCGCGGAGGCGATCGAGCGTCTGATCGTGGCCGGCGAACTCGACGACGAGCGCTTCGCCCGCCGTTATGCCGAGGACAAGCGCGAGCTGCGCGGCTGGGGGCCGGAGCGGATCCGCGAGGCGCTCGCCGCGCGGGGCCTCGACGGCGAGCTCATCGAGGCGGCGCTCGGCCAGGACGACCGGGAGGCCCAGCTCGCGCGGGCCGTGGAGCACCTCACCGAGCGCGGGGAGCGACTCGACGACGATGCGGCGCGAAACCGGGCACTGGGCCGCCTGACCCGCCGCGGCTACGACTACGAGCTCGCCTACGAGGCGATCCGCGCGTACGGGCGCCGCGCCGCGTAGGCAGGGCGCCCCCGCCCGCTCAGGGGTTGCGAGGAGGGCGATGCGGGCGTACGATCCATGTGCGGCCGCGTGCCGCCTGAAGTTTGCGAAACGGCCGGCTACGCCAGCCACCTGAAACAAAGCCGAAGTCACGAGCAACGCGCCCCGAGGAAGGGCGGGGCCAAGCAACCTTCGATCAAATAGCCGCCACGCGCAGCTTCGGCGATGCGACCGCCATGGCCACGAGCGCCACCGATAGCGGAACGCAACCAGATCGGCAACGGGGCCGATCGGAGAGGAAGCGATGGGAGAACACGCGGCATGGCTGCCATGGCGTCGGGAGGCTGCCGATCCGGGGGATGAGCCGCCTGCATCCTCAGGCGAGCCAGCCGGTCGCCCTGCGACGGGGGATGAGCTTCAGGCACGCCGCGAGGAGATCGCGCGCATGGAGGAGCGCGCGCTCAGGGAGGCCGAGTCGCTGGCCGTCCAGCGCGCGGACCTCGATCGCCGCCTGCAGGCACTGGAGGACCGGGAGCGCAACCTGGCCAAGCAGACGGAGGAGCTAAAGCAGGCGAAGCGCGTCCAGCGGCGCGAGCTGGAGCGCATCTCGGGCCTCACCGCCCCGCAGGCCAAGCAGCTTCTGCTCGCCGAGGTCGATCAGGAGGCCCGCCACCAGGCCGGCGTGCGCCTGCGCCAGATCGAGGAGGAGACGCGGCACGAGGCCGAGCGGCGGGCGCGAAACATCCTCTCGGTGGCGATGGCCCGGCTCGCCGCGAAGCACTCAAGCGACAACACCACGCGCCTGGTCGAGCTCCCCAGCGACGAGATGAAGGGCCGGATCATCGGCCGCGACGGACGCAACATCCGCGCGCTCGAGAAGCTCACCGGCGTCGACATCATCATCGACGAGACGCCTTCCGCGGTAGTGCTCTCGAGCTTCGACGGAGTCCGGCGCGAGGTCGCCCGGCTGACCCTCGAGCGCCTGATCAGCGATGGCCGCATCCAGCCCGCGCTGATCGAGGAGACGTACGAGCACGCGCGCGAGGAGATCGACTCCCAGATCGTCGAGGAGGGGGAGCGGGCGGCCCTCGAGGCTCGCGTCAGCGGCCTCGACCCTGAGCTGACCCGACTCCTGGGGCGCTTGCACTACCGGACCAGCTACGGCCAGAACGTCCTCGACCACCTGGTGGAGTGCTCGCACCTGGCGGCCCTGATGGCCGAAGAGCTGGGCGCATCCGTCGAGACGGCGCGCCGGGCGGCGCTCCTGCACGACATCGGCAAGGCGGTCACCCACGAGGTCGAGGGCGCGCACGCCACGGTCGGCGGCAAGATCGCCCGCCGCCACGGCGAGTCCGAGGCGGTCGCCCACGCGATCGAGGCGCACCACAACGAGGTCGAGCCGCGGACCGTGGAGGCGGTGATCGTCCAGGCGGCCGACGCCGTCTCGGGCGCGCGACCGGGAGCCCGCGGCGACGCGCTGGAGCAGTACGTCGGAAGGCTGCGCGACCTGGAGGAGATCGCCTCGCGCTACGAGGGCGTCGAGCGGGTCTTCGCAATGCGTGCCGGGCGGGAGATCCGCGTGATCGTCGACCCGGGCGCGGTCGACGACGAGCGTGCCGCGCTGATCTCGCACGAGATCGCCGCCGCGGTGGAGAAGGAGATGGAGTTCCCAGGCCGGATCAAGATCACCGTGATCCGCGAGAGCCGGGCCACCGCCTTCGCGGATTAGTGGGCCGTAAACCCAACGTTGCACCCTGAACCTTGAGGTACGACCCACGAGCACGCGGCGCCCCGGCGCGAGGATAGGATCCGCGACGCAATGGAGCAGACGCTCTTCTACGTCTTCGGGATCACGCTCGTGGCCTCGGCGCTCGTGGTCTCGATCGTGGGCCTTCGCCGGGAGCGATTCCCGGCCTCGGGCGCGATCCTGGCGGCCGTCGCCGCCTACTTCGTTGCGCTCGTCGCCGCCACCGGGACGTTCGCGTGGCTGAACGCGTCCAACGAGCAGGACGAGCACGCCGCCGAGCACGCCGCGGAGCGGGCCAAGGCCGCGGAGGAGGAGGCGGCGGAGGAGCAGCAGACCGTCGCCGAGGTCGAGGGGGAGGCGCCAGCGGGCGGCGGCGGTGCGGCCGCCTCAGCCGAGGGACAGCAGCTGTTCGACGAGCAGGGCTGCTCCGGCTGCCACACCCTCTCCGCCGCGGGCGCCACCGCCACCGTCGGGCCTAACCTCGACGACGTCCTGGCGAACAAGTCGCCCCAGTTCATCGAGGAGTCGATCGTCGACCCCAATGCCGAGATCGCGAAGGGCTATCCGAAAGACGTCATGCCCCAGAACTTCGGCGACGTCCTCGACCCCGACCAGGTGAAGGCACTGGTCGATTACCTCTCCCAGAGCACGCAGTAACAGCGCCTAACATCCGAATCAATGCACATGCTGCTTTCCGGGCTAAAGCCCTTCACCTGAACACCCGTGGGACAGCGCTACCACGTCACCACGTTCGGGTGCCAGATGAACGAGCACGACTCCGAGCGCATGAAGGGGATGCTCGAGTCGCTCGGCTACGAGCAGGCCGAGGCGCGGGCGGACGCGGACCTGATCCTGTTCAACACGTGCTCGATCCGCGAGTCGGCGGACAACCGGTTCATCGCCCACCTCGGTGAGGCCAAACGCCTCAAGTCCGAGAACCCGGAGCGGGTGGTCGGCGTCGGCGGCTGCTGGGCCCAGTCGGTGAAGGAGGAGGTGTTCGAGCGCTTCCCCTTCGTCGACGTCGCCTTCGGGCCGGGGCAGATCCATCGCCTGGCGGAGTTCCTCGCCTCCGACTCGCTGACGGCACAGGGTTACTTCGAGTTCGAGGACTTCTCGGGCCACCTTCCCGCCCGGCGCGAGCGCGACTTCCAGGCCTGGCTTCAGATCTCCCAGGGCTGCAACTGCGTCTGCTCGTACTGCATCGTGCCCTCGACGCGAGGCAGGGAGGTGAGCCGCGATCCCGTCGAGCTCGTCTCGGAGGTCGAGGCCCTGTCCGCCGACGGCGTCCGGGAGGTGACCCTCCTGGGACAGAACGTGAACAGCTACGGCCGCGACCTGCCAAAGGAGCGCCGGATCAGCTTCGCCGAGCTCCTGGGGCGGATCGACTCGGTCGACGGGATCGAGCGGATCCGCTACACGAGCCCGCACCCAAAGGACATGCGCGACGACGTGATCCGCGCCCACGCCGAGCTGCCGGCGCTCTGCGAGCACATTCACCTGCCACTGCAATCGGGCTCGAGCCGGGTGCTGAAGGCGATGCGCCGCACCTACAACCGCGAGCGCTACCTCGATCGGGTGGCGCTGATCCGCGAGCACCTGCCGGACTGCGCGCTCACCACCGACATCATCGTCGGCTTCCCGGGCGAGTTGGACGAGGACTTCGAGGCCACGATCGAGGTCGTGGACGAGGTCGGCTACGACGGCGCCTTCACCTTCATCTTCTCGCCCCGGCGGGGGACCGAGGCGGCCGAGATGAGGGACCAGATTCCTCACCGCGCGAAGCGCGAGCGGATGGAGCGCCTGGTCGAGCTGGTCCAGCGGCGGGCGCGCGAGCGTGCCCAGCGCTTCGTCGGACGGAGGATGGAGGTGCTGGTCGAGGGGCCCAGCCGAACCGATCCGGCGCGACTGCGCGGACGGACCCGCCACAACAAGACCGTCAACTTCGACGGCACCGCCGCGCCCGGCGAGCTGGTCGAGGTCGAGATCACCGGCGCGACCTCGACCACCCTGTCGGGGCACGAGCGGCTCCTCAGCCGGGCTCCCTGAAGGGACCGCGGTGGACGCCAGGCGGGCGCACGAGCTGATCACCGCAGCTTCCAGGACGCGATCGCCGATCGATGCGTGATCGCCCACGCCGATGAAGGGGCTCGCGATCTTCGGTCCGACCGCCGTCGGCAAGACCGGGGCCGCGATAGCCGTCGCCGAGCGGCTGCGCGCGAGGGGTGAGGATCCGGTCGCGATCTCATGTGACGCGATCCAGGTCTACGACGGCCTCGAGATCCTAAGCGGCGCCGCGACCCCGGACGAGCGCGGGCGGCTCGAGCACCGGCTACTCGGGCTGGTGCCGATCGACGGCGAGTTCTCCGCCGGGCGCTTCGCCAACCTCGCCCACGCGGAGGTCGACCAGCTGATCGCCGAGCGACGGCGACCGATCTTGGTCGGCGGCACCGGCCTCTACCTTCGAGCGGCCCTCGCCGACCTCGACCTGCGCCCCCCGGTGCCAACCGAGCTGCGGGCCGAGGTCGAGCGCGAGCTCGCCGAGCGCGGGCCGGAGGCGCTTCACGCCGAGCTCGATCCCGATCTGGCGTCGGGCGTTCACCCCAACGACCGCAAGCGAATCGCCCGCCTGACCGAGCTACAGCGAGCCGGGATCGCACCGCCTGGCGGCGGCGAGGGACTGTGGATGAAGGAGCTGCGACATCCGACGCTGCTCATCGGCCTGATCGTGGAGCGCGACGAGCTCGCGAGGCGCATCGACGCCCGCGTCGACGAGATGATCGCCGCCGGCGCCGTAGACGAGGTCAAGCGCGCGGATGCGGCGGGCGCGTCGCGAACCGCCCGCGCGGCGATCGGCTTCGAGGAGCTCCTTCGCGGGGACATCGAGGCGATGAAGAGCGCGCAACGCGCCTACGCCCGCCGCCAGCTCACCTGGATGCGAAAGATGCCGGACGTCCGGCTGATCGACCGCACCGACCGCTCGGACGACGACGTCGCCGACGAGATCGTCGCGGCGCTCGACTAGGGTCGGCGGCGATGACACGCACGAACAGCGAGATCGTCCTCGAGCTCCACGAGCGATTCCGCGAGACCGGGATGTTCGAGCTCGACAACGTCGCCGAGGTGGGGGATCACGTGCTCCTGGACATCCACATCTCGGCGCGCGGAAGGGGCAGCGGCATACCGGTGGAGGTCCGCTCGAGCCAGGTGTGGACCGTGCGCGGCGGAAAGGTCATTCGGCTGACGATGTTCGATACGCGCGAGGAGGTGCTCGAGTGGGCGCAAACCGCCGAGCCTGATCGCGCCGGAGAGCGATGATCGCCACGAAGCTAAGCCACGTGGACCTCGTCGTCAGTTCGCTTGAGCGCAGCCTCCCGTTCTACGAGGGCCTGCTCGGTCCGCTCGGCTGGACAACGGGGCAGGTTCGCGGTGAACGCGGCGAGACCATCCACTATCTCTCGGCGCCCGGCAGGGGCGTGGCCGCGCTCGGCCTGCGCGAGAAGCAGTCCGACGCGCATCGGCTCCCGTACGACCGGTACGCCGTGGGCGTGCACCACGTCTGCATCGACGTCGCCTCGCGGGAGGTCGTCGACGAGCGGGCGCGGTGGCTCGCCGACCAGGGCGCGGAGATCGAGAGCGGCCCGGACGAGTACGACTACACGCCGGGCTACTACGCGGTCTTCTTCTACGACCCGGATGGGATCAAGCTCGAGATTCTGCATCGCCCGGGTCGCGAGGCGTAGGGGCACGGCATGAAGTTCGAGAAGTGGACGGCGCTCGGCAACGACTACCTGATCGTCGAGCGCGACGAGCTTCCCTGGGAGCTGAGCGAGGGGCGGATCCGGCGGCTCTGCGACCGGCACTTCGGGGTGGGCTCCGACGGGATCCTCGAGCTCGCACCCGGCGAGCATGAGGGCCACGTCGCGCAGCTGCGGATCTTCAACCCCGACGGCTCCGAGGCGGAGCTGTCGGGCAACGGGGCCCGGCAGGCGGTGCTCTATCTGCGCGACCACGGCTGGACCGACGCGGAGACGTTCACGATCCTGACCCGGGCTGGTGAGGTGACGCCGACGATCGCCGGTTCTGACACCGTCTCGATGGCGCTCGGGCGCGCCTCGGTGGTCTCGGACGACTATCCATCCGGGCCGGAGGACGGCACGGGCGTACTCGCCGCGGCCGGGCGCGAGTGGACCTTCCAGCACGTGAACGTCGGCAACCCGCAGTGCGTGATCGAGGTGGGGGAGGAGGTCGAGCGTCTCGACGTCGCCGGGATTGGCGCCGAGATCGAAGGCCATGAGCTGTTCCCCAATCGCACCAACGTCTCCTTCATCCGCACGGCCGACTCGGTCGTCCGGGCTCGGATCTTCGAGCGCGGGGTGGGGGAGACCCTCGCGTCCGGCACCGGCGCGAGCGGCGCGGCCGTCGCCGCTCGCCTCAGGGGGTCGGTGAGCCCGATCGCCGTGCGCCTGGACGGCGGCGAGCTGACCGTGGAGGTCTCGGGCTCGCTGGACGTCACCCTCACGGGTACCGCCGAGCCCGTCTATGTCGGGGAGCTCTCGGCCCGCTTGCTGGGCGACCTGGAGCGGCTCTAACGCCGGTCGCCGGCGGGGCCGTCGGCTACCCTGCGGCGCCCATGACGCTGGCCGACCCATCGAAGCGACTGGAGGCGATCCCGCCCTACATGTTCGCCGAGCTGGAGCGTCGGATCGCCGACAAGCGGGCGGCCGGGATCGACGTGATCAGCCTCGGGATCGGCGATCCCGACACGCCGACCTATCCACACATCGTCGAGGCGATGCAGGAGGCTGTCGCCGATCCGGGCACCCACAAGTACCCGTCGAACCGCGGCCGGGCGGAGTTCCGCGAGGCCTTCGCCGGCTTCTACGAGCGTCGCTTCGGGGTCGAGATCGACCCGGACTCCGAGGTGATTCCCGCGATCGGCGCCAAGGAGTGCATCTACAACCTCTGCTTCGCCTTCCTCGACCCGGGCGACGTCGCGCTCGCCGCCGATCCCGGCTACCCCGTCTACACCGGCGGGCCGCTCATCGCCGGGGCCGAGGCCGTGCTGATGCCGCTGACCCACGAGCGCGGCTTCATCCCCGATCTGGAGGCGATCCCAGGCGCGGCCCTGAGCCGAGCCCGGCTCCTGTTCGTCAACTACCCCAACAACCCCACCGGGGCCGTGGTCGAGGACGGCTTCTTCGCCCGCCTCGTCGACCTCGCACGTGAACACGAGATCCTCGTCGTCCACGACAACGCGTATTCGGAGATCACCTACGACGGCTACGTCGCGCCGAGCTTCCTCGCCATCCCGGGCGCGAAGGAAGTCGGCGTGGAGGTCTTCTCGCTCTCCAAGGGCTACAACATGACCGGCTGGCGCTGCGCCGCGATCCTCGGCAACGCGGACGCGGTCGCGTCCTACTGGCGGCTGAAGACCAACGTCGACTCGGGGCTCTTCGAGGCCGTCCAGCTCGCCGGCGCCGCGGCGCTCAAGGGGCCGCAGACCGCCGTCGCCGAGATGAACGCGATCTATGCCCGGCGCCGTGACCTCGTGGTCGGGGCCCTGCGCGAGATCGGCGTCCGGGTCGAGCCGCCGAAGGGGACGATCTACGTCTGGGCCCCGGTCCCCGAGGGCCACACGTCGACCTCCTTCACCGAGCTCGTCCTGGAGGAGGCAGCGGTGGTGATCTCGCCGGGATCGATGTACGGGCCGACTGGGGAGGGCTTCTTCCGCATCTCGCTGACCACGCCCGACGATCGCATCGCCGAGGCCGTGGAGCGCATGCGGGAGCACTTGGGCTAGCCTGTCGAGTGGGTTAGGCCCGCGGCCCCGGGGTACAGCCTGGGCACGGGCGCCTGATTTACGGCTAGAGCCTCCCGAAGGCTTCAGGGTCCCGGCGCTCCGCACCGATGGACAACTTGATGCTCGAGTTCGGCGTACTGCTGGCGATCGCTTGCGCCATGACCGCGAACGTCGCGCTGCTCTGCAAGCACCGCGGCGCCTGCGCAACCCCTGACGTGCGGGTTAGCCGGCCGCTGCAGAGCGCCGTGGCGCTCTTCCGCTCACGCTGGTGGGCGATCGGCTTCGTCGTCGCGATCGGCGCCTGGATCCTTCACGTCGGCGCCCTCGCGCTCGCGCCGCTGTCGTTGGTGGAGACCGTGATCTCCGGCGGCATCGTGCTGCTCGCGTGGCTGGCCGAGCGCTGGTTCGGGCTACGCGTGAGCGGTCGCGAGTGGGTCGGCCTCGCGCTGATCGCCGGCGGGCTCGCCTTCCTCGGGATCACCGTGCCGGAGACGTCGAGCGAGGGCAGCGCCTCCTATTCGACCGCGGCGATGATCTCGTTCGAGGCGGGCGCGGTCGCTATCGGCGCCCTGCTCCTGCTCTCGGGCGCGACCGGGTCCCGTCGTGGATCGCAGGGCGTCATCCTCGGCCTCGCGGCCGGGCTTCTGCTCGGGGTCGCGAACGTCTCGATCAAGGCGCTCACCGGGATGGTCGGCGGGGGCGTGCTCACCCTCGTCAGCCCCTGGACGATGGCCGCGCTGGTCGCCGGCGTGGGCGCCTTCTTCGCCCTCGCTCGCGGGCTCCAGGTTGGGGGCGCGATCTCGGTGATCGCGATCTCCTCGGTGGCGGCCAACTGCGCCTCGATCCTGGGCGGCGTGCTCGTCTTCGGCGATTCGCTGGGCGCCGATCCGCTGGCGATAGTCGCCAGGAGCGTCGCCTTCGCGGTCGTCGTCGTCGCCACCGCGTTGATGCCGGCGCCCGTCGGCGCCTCCGCCGCCACACGCGCGTAAGTCGGCGCTTGGCAAGCTACGGCGGGTGGAGCGGCGCCGGCTGTCATCGGGCTCACCCTGGGAGCCGAGAATCGGGTTCAGCCGAGCCGTCCGCGTCGGCGACCGCGTGCTCGTATCGGGATGCGCCCCGATCTGGGCCGACGGCTCCTGCGACCCCGACCCTGAGGCGCAGGCGCGCCGCTGCTTCGAGATCATCGTCGCCGCGCTCCGGGAGCTCGGAGCCGGGCCCGAGCACGTCGTGCGAACGCGTCAGTACCTCCTCGACGCCGCCGATGTCGAGGCGGTCGGCCGCGTCCACGCCGAGGTCTTCGGGGAGGCTGCTCCGGCGTCGACGATGGTCGTGGTCGCGGGGTTTCTCGATCCCCGCTGGAGGGTCGAGATCGAGGCCGAGGCGATGGTCAGCCCTTGACGACGCCGATCGGGCGAAGCTCCGCCACCCGCGCGGCGAGGCCAGCGCGCTCGACCACCGCGACCACCGCCTCGACGTCCTTGTACGCGAACGGCGCCTCCTCGGAGAGCCCGCGGTTCGAGGGACAGCGCACCGTGATCCCCTGCTCGGAGAGCTCGCGCCGCAGCTCGGCGCCGCCGATCCGCTTCCGCGCGGCGGTCCGGCTCAAGACGCGCCCGGCACCGTGGCAGGTCGTGCCGAACGAGCGCTCCATCGAGCCCGGCCGCCCGGCGAGCACGTAGCTCGCGGTCCCCATCGAGCCGGGGATGAACACCGGCTGGCCGACGCCCCGGTACGCCTCTGGGATCTCGGCGTGTCCCGGGGGGAAGGCCCGCGTCGCGCCCTTTCGGTGGACGCAGAGCTCGCGTCCGCCGTAGGGCTCGAGCTTGGCGACGTTGTGGGCGACGTCGTACACCTGGCGCGTGCCGTCGGCGACCTCGGCGCCGAGCACCGCGCGGACCGACTCGCGGACGGCGTGCGCGATCGCCGCCCGGTTCGCCCAGGCGTAGTTGGCCGCCGCGGACATCGCGCCTACGTATTCGCGACCTGCCGCTGAGTCGAGCGGCGCGCAGGCGAGCTGGCGGTCGGGCAGCTCGATCGCGTGCTCGCGGACCGCGGCGTCCATCCGCTTCAGGTGATCGGTGCACACCTGGTGGCCGAGCCCGCGCGAGCCGGAATGGATCAGGACGGTGACCGAGCCCGGGCGCAGGCCGAAGGCCTCGGCCGCGGCCTGGTCCAGGATCCGCTCGACCCGCTGCACCTCGATGAAGTGGTTTCCCGAGCCGACCGTGCCGAGCTGTCCCGAGCCGCGCTCGCGAGCGCGCGGGGAGACGGCATCGGGGTCGGCACCGGCGAGGCGCCCCCGGGACTCGGTCCGCTCCACGTCGTCCGGCGTTCCGATCCCGTGCTCGAGCAGCGCCGACGGACCGTCGACCAACACCCGGTCGAGCTTCGCGCCCCGCAGCCGCAGCTCCGCGTCCCTCCCGGCGCCGGCGGGGGCGCGACGCGAGATCTCGTGCACGAGCGGCTCCTTTCGCCCGCCCAGGTCCGCGGCCTCGAGCGGCAGCACCAGGAGGCGCACGCCGCAGTTGATGTCGTAGCCGACGCCGCCGGGCGAGACCACACCCTCCGCCGCGGGGTCGGTGGCTGCCAGGCCGCCGACCGGGAAGCCGTACCCCTGGTGGATGTCGGGCATCGCGATCGCCGCCCCGACGATGCCCGGAAGCGTGGCGACGTTCTGCAGCTGCTCCAGCGAGCGGTCGTTGCCGATCGCGTCGAGGATCGGCTCGTCCGCGAACACCCGCGCCGGCACGCGCATGTCGGCCCGCTCATGGGCGGGGATCTCCCAGAGGGTGTCGTCCAACTTGTGGAGCTCGGGCATTAGAGGCCTAAGGTGTTGGCGCGCGCGAGCCTTGAGAGGTTGAGGCGTCTTACCCGCGCCGAGCGGGCCTAGACGTCAAGGATGACCCGCGCGCGCCAAGTCTCGCCGTCTCGCAGCATCTCCAACCGATGGTAAGTCACTGCCTTGACCAGGTGCGCGGGGGATGCCACTCGCCCCGCCACGGTCGCGTCGAGCGCCCGCTCGGAGAGTCGCAGGC
>JBKPFS010000087.1:0-10240 GCA_046728935.1 Actinomycetota bacterium
GCCTACGTCTATTGCCGTGAGGGCAAGGCACCGAAAACGCGGCAGGCGGAGCAGACGCTGGCCCCCTCGGAGTTCGACGGCGCCGAGGCGACGTGCAAGCGCTCTCAGCGAGTGGTCGCGGGTGGCTTCGACCTCGAGTCCGACTTCGAGACCACCCACGCGTTCGTGACGGCCACGCGCAAGGTCGGCAAGCGCCCCTGGGAGGTCGCCGCCCTAAACGGGCCCACCACCGAGCACCCGATCACGACGTACGCGTACTGCGAGAAGAAGTAACACGGCGGCCTTTACCTGCCGATTCGTAGTCACCGGGCAGATCTGACGTCAGAGCCGCCCGTCACCGGTAGTACAGGTGGCCGGTGCGTCTAAGGCCAGGGCGTGATTTCAGCCGCGCGGGACGGGGCACCGCGGCGGCCGTCTCGTATCCTGCGGATATGGCCGAGAGAGCCACATTCCGCGTCAAGCGCGGCCTCGCTGAGATGCTCAAGGGCGGGGTGATCATGGACGTGACCACCGCCGAGCAGGCGCGGATCGCCGAGGACTCGGGCGCCGTCGCGGTGATGGCGCTTGAGCGCGTGCCGGCCGACATCAGAGCGGCGGGCGGGGTGGCGCGGATGGCGAACCCCGGCGTGATCAATCAGATCCAGGAGGCGGTGACGATCCCCGTGATGGCGAAGGCCCGCATTGGGCACTTCGCCGAGGCCCAGGTTCTCCAGGCGCTCGAGGTCGACTACATCGACGAATCCGAGGTGCTGACGCCGGCCGACGAGGCGAACCACATCGACAAGCACGCGTTCGAGACCCCCTTCGTCTGCGGAGCGACCAACCTCGGCGAGGCCCTTCGCCGCATCGCGGAGGGGGCGGCGATGATCCGCTCCAAGGGGGAGGCTGGGACCGGCAACATCGTCGAGGCAGTTCGCCACCTGCGCGAGATCGTGGGCGCGATCAAGCGGCTCGGCGTGCTCCGCCCCGAGGAGCTCCCCGGCGCGGCGAAGGAGCTTCGCGCCCCGGTCGAGATCGTCGAGGAGGTCGCCCGCACGGGTTGGCTGCAGGTGCCGCTGTTTTGCGCCGGCGGCATCGCGACGCCCGCCGACGCGGCGCTGGTGATGCAGCTGGGCGCGGAGGGCAACTTTGTCGGCTCCGGAATCTTCAAGTCCGAGGACCCCGAGCGCCGCGCCCTGGCGATCGTCGAGGCGACGACCCACTTCAACGATCCCGAGCGGGTGGCGGCGGCGTCGATGGAGCTCGGCGAGCCGATGCGAGGCGACGACATCGCCCAGCTCGCCGCGGAGGGGGAGCTGCTCCAGCAGCGCGGCAGCTGACGTGTCGGCAGCTGAAGAGCTCGTGCCGCCCGGGGGGAGCGTGGCCGGGTTGCGGGTGGGCATCCTGGCAAGTCAGGGGGATTTTGCCGCGCACCGCGCCGCGCTCGAGGCGCTGGGCGCCGACGCGGTCGAGGTGCGCACCCCCGAGCACCTCGAGCGGGTCGACGCCCTGGTGATCCCCGGCGGGGAGTCGACCACGATTACCAAGGCGATCGAGCGCGATGGGCTCGAGCCCGCGATCCGGGCGCACCACGATGCCGGTCGGCCGATCCTCGGTACCTGCGCCGGGATGATCGTCTGCGACCGTGAGCATCTCGGCCTCCTCGACGCGACCGCACGCCGAAACGCCTTCGGGCGCCAGATCGCGAGCTTCGAGACGGACCTCGAGGTAGAGGGGCTCGGGCCCGAGCCGCTGCGGGCGGTGTTCATCCGCGCGCCGTGGATCGACAGCCACGGGCCGGGCGTGGAGGTCCTGGCGGCGGTAGACGGTCATCCGGTGGCCGTTCGCGAGCATCGCGTGTTGGCCGTTGCATTTCACCCCGAGTTGACAGAGGATCTGCGAATTCACGCGCTGTTGATGGCCATGGCAACGAGCCCGGACGAACCGGCCACCCGGTCGAGGCGCGGGTCTCGGGCCGAGGGAGGGACGGAATGAGAGACGAGAGGGTCGCGAATCTGGCCCGGATCCTTGTCGGGTACTCGACCCGGGTGGGGGAGGGAGAGACATGCCTGATCGAAGGGCCGTCGGCGGGGGAGCCCCTGATCGCGGCGGTGTACGAGGAGGTCCTCCGCGCGGGCGGGAACCCGGTGGTGTCCATGTCGTTCGAGGGCCAGCCGGCGACCTACTTCCGCGGCGCCTCCGACAGCCAGCTCGAGTGGATCTCGCCGCTGTCGACCTGGGCGGCGAAGGAGGCCGACTGCAGGATCGCGATCGGCGCCGACACCAACACCCGTCAGCTCTCGGGGGTCCCGCCGGAGCGCCAGAGCCGCCGGCAGGCCGCGACGCGCGGCTTGATGAAGACCACGATGGAGCGAGCGGCCAAGGGCGAGCACCGCTGGGTCTACACCCTCTATCCGACCAACGCCTACGCCGCCGACGCCGAGATGAGCCTCGCCGATTTCGAGGACTTCTACTTTCGCGCCTGCCTGGCCGACGACGGCGATCCGCTCGGCGCGTGGAGGCGCGCCTCCGAGGAGTGCCACCGCCTCGCCGATTGGGTCCAGGACCACGAGGAGGTCCACGTGACCGCTCCGGGCACCGACCTGCGCCTCGGGATCGCCGGCCGCAAGTTCATCGCCGCCGACGGCGAGCACAACATGCCCGACGGCGAGTTCTTCACCGGCCCGATCGAGGACTCCGCCGAGGGCGAGGTGAGCTTCCACCTGCCGGCGGTGATCGCGGGCCGAGAGGTCGCCGGGGTGAGGCTCCGCTTCGAGGCCGGCAAGGTGGTGGACGCCGCGGCCGAGCGCGGGGAGGAGTTCCTGATCGACATGCTCGACACCGACGAGGGCGCGCGCCGGCTGGGCGAGCTCGGCATCGGCACCAACTACGGGATCGACCGTGGCACCCGCGACGTCCTGCTCGACGAGAAGATCGGAGGCACCGTCCACCTCGCGGTGGGCGCGAGCTACCCCGAGACGGGCGGCGTGAACGAGAGCGCCGTGCACACCGATCTGGTCTGCGACCTGCGACGAGGCGGGCGCCTCGAGGTCGACGGGGAGCTCCTCCAGGAGGACGGCCGCTTCGCCGTTTAGCCGTCCTGTAGGGGGACGGAGGAGCGCAACTTTGGCCCGGGCCGGTTGTTCTCACAACCGACGCGCGTCGAGCGCTCCGACGCCTTGACGCCAGGGCCGACGAGGCGGCGTCACCTGCACGGGATGCCGAAGCCGTGCCGCGGCTGGACAGGGGGTCCGGCCGCGGCCGGCAGTTTCGGACATACTCCCGGACGCCGTGACACCGGGGTCCGGCGACCTACGTCGAAGGGAGACCGATGAAGGAGACACGACGCGTTGCGGCGGCGCTCGCGCTCGCAGGGACACTCTCGCTCGCCTACGGCGCGCTCGCGCTCGGCGCGACCAAGACGAAGACGTTCAACACCGGGACGATCGCAGCGCCGATCGCCGACCAGGACGTCCTCGTGCAGACGATCAAAGTTCGCAAGAAGGGAAAGCTCAAGGACGCGAATGTCGACGTCCGCGCCGATCACCCCGTGGTCGAGGACCTGAGCCTCCTCTTGCTGTCGCCTCGGGGCAAGCTCGTGACGCTGATGACCAATCCCGTGGACGTCCCCGATCCGGACCTCGGTTCGGGGTCAACCAGCTGCTCGGGCTCGTTCCTGACCTTCGACGATCAGGCGAGCGAGGCGGTTGAGACCGCGGACTCGCCTCTCGACGGGAGCTTCCGCCCGGACGAGCCGCTCTCGACGCTCGGTCGCAAGAGCATCAAGGGCAAGTGGCGGCTGCTTGTCGTCGATGGCGACGGCTCCGATGAGGGCACCCTCTACTGCGCTCAACTCGAGCTCAAGTACAAGGCCATGAAGCGCCGTTAGGCGACCGTTCTGGGATCCGAGGGCCCGGCCACGGCCGGGCCCTCGGCGTACGTGGGGGCGCTCGTAAGATCAGCCCATGTCCGGACACTCCAAGTGGGCCTCGATCAAGCACAAGAAGGCCGCCACCGACGCCAAGCGTGGGCAGCTGTTCACGAAGCTCGCGCGAGCGATCACGGTCGCGGCGCGAGAGGGCGGGGGAGACCCCGACGCCAACTACACGCTCGCGGCCGCCATCGAGAAGGCCCGCAGCTACTCGATGCCGAAGGACAACATCCAGCGAGCCATAGATCGCGGCACCGGAGGAGGCGACGCGGGCGAGGCGATCGAGCGCGTCGTCTACGAGGGCTACGGGCCGGGTGGCGCCGCGATCCTGGTCGAGGTGCTGACCGACAACCGCAACCGCACCAGCGCGGAGATCCGCCACGCCTTCGACAAGCACGGGGGCAGCCTCGGCGAGCCGGGCTCGGTCGCCTGGCAGTTCGAGAAGAAGGGAGTGGTGGTGGTCGACGGGGACCGCTACGGAGATGAGGACCTGCTGGCCGCGATCGACGCCGGCGCCGACGATGTCGTCGAGGACGGCGACCTGCTCAAGGTCACCTCGGGCCCATCGAGCTTGGCCGCGGTCCGCGAGGCGCTCGAGGCGGCGGGCGTCGAGGTGCAGTCGGCGGAGCTCGCGATGGAGCCCAAGGCGGTGGTCGAGGTCGCGGAGGAGGCGGAGGCGCGCAGCCTGATGCGGCTGATGGAGGCGCTCGACGACCACGACGACGTCGAGGCCGTCCACGCCAACTTCGACATCCCCGCCGCGCTGCTCGAGCAGGCGGCCGCCTGATCACGAAGCGCCGCTGACCGCAGCGAGCAAGCATCGGCGGGGGCCGGGCGCACGCCCGGCCTTCTTGGTTCCCAAGGGCGGACGTCCCGAAAGAGGCATCCGGGTGCGGGGCGAGAATCAATGCGCATGATCGTGGTCATGGGCATCGACCCGGGCGTGGCGAGCACGGGCTTTGGCGTCGTGCGCGTGGCGGGCGGCAGCATGAGCGCCATCGACGGCGGCGTGATCTCCTCGCCGGCGGACGAGCCTGCCGAGGACCGCCTCGCCCGCATCCACCGTGAGCTCGACAAGCTGATCTCATGGCACGACCCGGTCGCGGTCGCCCTCGAGGAGCTCTACTTCGGCAAGAACGTCCGCTCTGCGATCGCCGTCGGCCAGGCGCGTGGAGTCGCGATGGTGGCGGCGGCGCAGCGGGACGTGCGCTGCTTCGACTACACGCCGCAGGCGGTGAAGATGGCGGTCTGCGGTACCGGGGCCGCCGCCAAGGAGCAGGTGCAGCAGATGGTCGGCGCGCTGCTCGGCCTCCCGCGCCCGCCGGAGTCCGATCACACCGCCGACGCGCTGGCGGTCGCCATCTGCCACGCGAGCCACTCCCGACCCTCCAATGCGTTCCAAAACCTGAGCCGCCCGGAGGTCGGCGTCGGGTGATCGCCTCGGTCCGGGGAGAGGTGCTGATGCGCCGGCCCGACCACGTCGTGGTCGAGGCCGCGGGCGTCGGCTACCGCCTCACGGTGTCCGCGGAGACCCTGAAGGCCGTGCCCGCGCGCGGAAAGCAGGCGACCCTCCACGCGCACCTCGTCTCCCGCGACGACGGCATCCAGCTCTACGGCTTTGCGAGCGAGGAGGAGCGCGACCTCTTCCTTCACCTCACCTCGGTCTCGGGCGTGGGTCCGAAAGTGGCGATCGCGATCCTCTCCGGCGGGACGCCGCGCGAGCTGCTCGGCGCGATCGGCGCCGGGGACGCGAAGCGGTTCCAGGCGGTTCCCGGGATCGGCAAGCGAACCGCCGAGCGCGTGATCGTGGAGCTGCGGGAGAAGGTGGCCGGGGAGCTCGAGGAGGGCTTCACGGCGGAGGACGTCGCTGAAGGCGATCCGCGAAGCCTCGCTCGGGAGGGCCTCATGCACCTCGGCTACACGCTGACCCAGGCCGAGAAGCTGCTCGCGGGAGCCGAGGGCGAATCCGCGGAGGAGCTGATCGGCGCGGCGCTTCGCGGCACGAAGGAGGGCGCATGAGCGTTTCGCGCGATCCGACCATCGGCGCGGACATCGAAGGTGGGCCGCCGATGGCCGAGGCGCGTGCGTCGGGGGTCGACGACGAGCTCGACCGCTCACTTCGCCCGCGCAAGCTCGCCGACTTCGTAAACCAGGAGCAGGTAACGGGCCAGCTCGAGGTCTTCATCGCCGCGGCCCTCGGGCGCGGCGAGCCCCTCGACCACGTCCTGCTCGCCGGCCCGCCGGGGCTGGGCAAGACCTCGCTCGCCTACATCATCGCGGCCGAGCTCGACGCCCCCATCGTGCAGACCGCGGGCCCGGCGCTGGAGCGCAAGGCCGACGTCGCCGCTTTCCTCACCGTGCTCGAGCCCGGATCTGTGTTCTTCATCGACGAGATCCACCGGCTCGGGAGGGCAATCGAGGAGACGCTCTACCCCGCGATGGAGGATCACCGGCTGCCGATCGTGCTGGGACAGGGCCCCGGCGCGCGAACGGTGACCCTCGACCTGCCCCCGTTCACCTTGGTTGGGGCGACTACCCGTACCGGCTTGCTGACCACGCCGCTTCGCGATCGGTTCGGGGTCTGCCATCGGCTCGAGCACTACGGGACCGAGGATCTGGCGCGGATCGTCCGTCGCTCCGCGGGCATCCTGGGCGTGGAGATCGAGCCCGAGGGCGAGCGGCTGATCGCGGAGCGCGCGCGAGGGACGCCGCGCGTCGCGAACCGCCTGCTGCGGCGTGTGCGCGACTTCGCCGAGGTTCGCGGCGGCGGCGTCGTAACCGGGGACATCGCCGGTGAGGCCCTCGGCCTGCTGGAGGTCGACGCGGCGGGGCTCGATCGCCACGACCGCACGATCCTGGAGACGATCGCGGCCAAGTTCTCGGGCGGTCCCGTCGGCCTCTCGACCCTTGCTGCGGCGGTGGACGAGGAGCAGGACACGATCGAGGACGTGTACGAGCCGTTCCTGCTCCAGCAGGGCCTGATCAAGCGCACCCCGCGCGGCCGGGTGATCACCGAGCGGGGCTACGAGCACCTCGGGATCCCGGTCCCGGAGGGCAACGCAAGCCTGTTTTAGGCGCACGCCCGGCGAGTGACGCCGCCGCCGTTTACTAGCCTTTCGGCGTGCCCTTCTTCATCTGCGCGAACTGCGGGAACCGGGAACTGAGCGGGGAGCGGACGGCGGGCCTGTCGAGTCGCCCGAAGGGTTGCTCGAAATGCGGGTTCGGTTTCCTCTTCGAGCTGCTCGACGACTACTACCCGGCGCCCGATGCGGCCTTCTTCACCTGCGACAAGGATGGCCGCGTGCTCGACGTCGGCAAGGGGGGCTTCGAGCTCACCGGGCTCAAGGACGAGCAGGTCATCGGGCGCCCGGTGAAGGACGTGCTCGGCCTGGAGTGGATCGACGAGGGCGACGGCGGTGAGACGGCGGACACCGACAGCGACGGCGCGACCGACCCGATCGAGACGACGCTCGAGTGGGGGGTGCGCTCGCTCGGCAAGCGGGTCGCGGTGCACGCCGAGGGCGACCTCCCAGCCGAGGCGGTCGCCGACGTCTTCCCCGCCTACGACGAGGACGGCGGGCTGCTCCTGGTGCTGACGCCTGAGTAGCCTGGGCGCGGGTATCTAGATGGGAAGCCGGCGCCGCAACCTGCTCATCCTGCTGTTCGTGCTCGGGCTCGTCGCGGCGTCCGCGATTGCGATCGCGACCAAGCCCACGGTCGAGGGCATCGACCTCCGCGGCGGCACCCAGCTCGTCTACCAGGGCCGCCCGACCCCGGAGGTGCCGGAGGTGACCGGGGAGGACGTCGACCGCGCGATCGAGATCATCCGTGACCGCGTCGATGCCTTCGGCGTCGCCGAGCCGGAGATCTCCCGCGTGGGGGAGGACCAGATCTCGGTCAGCCTCCCGGACGTCCAGGACGCCGAGCGCGCCGCGGCCCAGATCGGGACAACGGCTCAGCTCTACCTCTACGACTTCGAGGCCAACGTCGTCCCCTCGGATCCGAACGACCCCGCCTCGGGAGAACGCGGCTACAACCGTCTCTACGACGCGGTCAAAGCCGCGTCGAAGCGAAAGCCCGAGTGCTTCCAAGACGAGTGCACCACCAACGGGCCGACGCTCTACCTCTTCGACGCCGACAGCCTGCAACTGCTCGCCGACCCATCGGAGACCAGGCAGGACCTCGAGGCCCAGTTCCCCGGCGACAAGCTGCCCGCGAACTCGAAGATCCTCGAGGTGCCCCAGGGCACGGTGGTCGCCGGCTCGCCGGTCCCAGACGACGAGGCCGAGGACGAGACCGAGGCGAGGGTGGGCACCGCCCCTTACTACGTCCTCCAGGACCGGCCGGCCCTCTCCGGTGACGAGATCCGTAACCCCGAGCAGAACTTCGACCCGACGACCAACCAGCCGAACATCACGTTCGACTTCACCGACGAGGGGCGCCAGGCGTTCCAGGACGTGACCAGGCAGATCGCGGAGCGCGGCGCCGAGGAGTACACGCTCGCCACCGGCCAGCCGTCGGCGACCGCCGACGCCCAGGCGGCGGACCAGTTCTCGGGCAGCTTCGCGATCGTCCTCGACGGGGTCATCGAGTCGAAGCCCATCATCAACTTCGTCGACAACCCCGCCGGGATCGACGGCCGCACCGGCGCGCAGATCTCGGGCGACTTCACCCTCCAGGAGGCGCAGGACCTGGCCGAGGTGCTGAAGATCGGCGCGCTGCCGATCAAGCTCTCGCTGATCAGCCAGAGCACGGTCTCGGCGACGCTCGGCCAGCAGGCGCTGAAGCAGGGGCTGAAGGCGGGGATCGCGGGGCTGATCCTCGTCCTGATCTTCCTGATCGCCTACTACCGCTTCCTCGGCGTGGTCGCCGGCCTCGGGCTGCTCGTCTACGCGCTCTTCTTCCTCGCCCTGATCAAGGTGATTCCGATCACCCTGACGCTGCCGGGCATCGCGGGTCTGATCCTCACGATCGGCGTCGCCGCCGACGCCAACATCGTCATCTTCGAACGGATCAAGGAAGAGGTCCGTCACGGGCGCTCGATGCTGTCCGCGATCTCGGAGGGCTACCGGCGCGGGATCGCCACGATCGTCGACGCGAACGTGATCACCCTGATCACGGCCTTCATCCTCTTCGTGCTCGCCAGCGCCAGCGTCAAGGGCTTCGCCTTCACGCTGGGAATCGGCACGATCGCCTCGCTCTTCACCGCCGTGCTCTTCACGCAGGCGGTGCTGGCGATGCTCGGCCGCTCGCACCTGCTGCGCTCTCCGCGCGCCCTCGGCGCCTCGGAGGAGGCGCGCGTGCGGTGGAACTTCGACTTCACGGGCGCCAGCCGCTGGTTCTTCTCGATGTCGGGGGTGATCCTGTCGATCGGGGCGATCGCCTTCGCCACCAAGCAGCTCAACCTCGGGATCGACTTCGAGTCGGGGACCAAGATCCAGGCCAGCCTCTCGCAGGAGGCGAGCGTGGACGACGTCCGCGACTCGCTCCAGAGCGCCGGGATCGACGGCGCCGACACGGCGAAGATCCAGGAGGTCTCCAACCCGGAGTTCGGCGCCAACGTCATCCAGATCCAGGCGAAGATCCCACCGAATCAGGCGGGCAAGGCGCAGACCGCGCTCGAGGACGACTTCGGGCTGACGGGAGGGAAGCAGGGCTTCCAGAGCACCAGCATCGGCCCGACCTTCGGGGAGCAGATCGCGCGCAGCGCCGTGATCGCGATCATCTTCTCCCTGCTGGTGATCTCGGCCTACGTCGCGCTTCGGTTCGAGGCCAAGTACGCGGTCCCGGTGCTGATCGCCCTCGTCCACGACATCCTGATCACGGGCGGCGTGTACGCGCTGATTGGCGCCGAGGTATCGAGCGCCACGCTCGCGGCCTTCCTCACCATTCTGGGCTACTCGATGTACGACACGGTGATCGTCTTCGACCGCATCCGGGAGAACGTGCCGCGGATGCCGCGCGCGGCCTTCTCGCAGATCGTCAACCGCTCGATGAGCGAGGTGTTGACCCGGTCGCTGATCACCGGGCTCTCGACGGTGTTCCTGATCACCGTGCTGCTGATCTTCGGCGGAGACACCCTGCGCGCCTTCGCGCTCGCGATGGGGATAGGCGTCGCCTCGGGTACCTACTCCTCGATCTTCATCGCCTCGCCGGTGCTGACGGCGTGGAAGGAGCGGGAGCCCGCCTACCGCTCCCGGCGCGCGCGCATCATGGAGGCGATGGGCCGGGTGCCGACCTTCCCGGAGGAGAACGTGGTCGCGAAGATCGACGAGGCGGAGCGGCACGTGCCGGTCCCGGCCCCGGCGGGTGACGGCGTCGCCGAGGCAC
>JBKPFS010000088.1:0-9232 GCA_046728935.1 Actinomycetota bacterium
GCTCCGAGCGCCGAACCGAGTTACTCGCCGCCGTAGAGCGCCTGCGCGAGTCCGACCGTCTCGTGATCGCTTGTCGCTACTTCCTCGAGCTCTCGGAGCGCGAGACTGCCGCGGCGCTCGGCTGGCGACGGGGCCCAGTGAAGTCGCGGCTCTCGCGAGCGCTCGAGCGGCTGCGGTTCGAGCTCAGCGGTAGCGAGCTGCGCGGTGAGGCGCCGCATGATTGACCTGGAGCGCGAGCTGCGTGCGTTGGGTCGCAAGCTCGACTTCCCGCCAGCGCCCGACCTCGTCCCGTCGCTCCGCACCCGGCTGCCGGAAATCGAGGCGCGTAGGCGTCGCGGGCCGCGGCCGCTCGCGTGGGGTGCGCGGCGAGTGCTCGCCCTGGCGATGCTCCTGTTGGCCTTCGCCGTCGCGACCGCCCTCGCCATCCCGCCGGTGCGTGATGCGATCTCCGACCTCTTCTCGGGGGCGACCGTTGAGCGCACCACTGCGCCGCCCCCGCTCGCCACGCCCCAAGATGAGGGCCGCCTCCTAGGCCGGCCATCCACCCTCGCATCCGCAAGTCGCTCGGCCGCCTTCCAACCGCTGGTGCCTCGCGCGCTCGGCCGCGCGGAGTCCGTCTACCTCTCGGACCTGGCTCCCGGCGGCGTGGTCTCGCTCGCCTATGAAGCGCGTCCGAGCCTGCCTCGCGCCACCACTACCGGCTTCGGCCTCGTGATCACGGAGTTTCGGGGCGACCTCGCTCCCGATCTGCTGCGCAAGGTCGTTCCGATGGCCGGCCGGGTGGCGCGGTTCCGGCTGGCGGGTTCGCGGGCCGTCTGGATAACGGGTCCGCCTCACTTCCTGTACTTCCGAACGTCCCAGGGCGAGATTCGCGAGTCCCCGCCACTGGTCGCCGAGCATGTCCTGCTGCTGGCACAGGGGCGGGTGCTGGTACGGCTCGAGGGCGCGATGAGCCGACCCGATGCGGTGCGAATCGCCCGCTCGCTGCGCCGATCGGGAACCGAATCATCGGGACCGCGGTAAGCAGGTCGAAGGCACCCGAACGTGGAGGTTGGCCATGCGACGCGCCATGTGGATCTCGACTCTGCTTCTGCTCGCTTTGCCATCGCTCGCGACGGCCAAGGGCCTGGAGTCGGGGCGGGCGTGCGGCGCCTCGGGTTGCAGGACGACCGCCTTTCACGACCGATTCCCGGAGGGCTTCGTGTTGCCACCGATGCTCAGCAGCGGGACGTTTTCCTCGGCGCGCCCCGAGGCCGCGCCCTGGTACCGGCTGCGCTTCGCGCTCACCGGCGTTGGACCGGAAGGCGAGCTCACGGGCGCCCTTCTCGCCGATGCCAGTTACGTCGGCGGTCGCGACGAGCCCGGCGAGGAGCTGGTCTGGCAGCGCACGAGCCCGGCTGAGGCCGCCTTCTACCGGGACTTCACGCGCGGCCTCGAGCCGTATCCGGCACAGCGCCTGCCGGGTCTTCACCGGGACCAACAGTCCGACTCGTCGGACGACTCGACAGAGCTTGCGTCGTCGAGCACGACTCCTCCCGCGCCCCCATCCGAAGATGCGGGCGGATCGAGGTCCTGGAAGCTGCTCAGCGCGATCGTCGCGGCGATCGTCGCGGCTGCGCTGCTCGGCGCCCTTGGGGTGCGCATGCGTCAGGTCCGGGGCCGCGGGCCGTGGCGAGCGACTGGGCCGTGAGCGCGCCGACGACCGTTTCGCAGCCGACCTCAGCTGAGCTCATAACCCGGAGGTCGCGGGTTCAAATCCCGCCCCCGCTATACCAGGAAGCCCCTGCTAACACGGGGGTTCTGTTGTCGCAGGGGGATCGGCCTCCGACCCGTGGTCCTAGGTCCGATTTGTCTCAGCGGCGGGGCTCTCTGTCTTTTATGCCGGTGTCGTCGGCTACCGTGAGCGATGAGCTTCACCTGACGATCGGCTACTCGGACGCGGGCGATGGCTGGACTTCGGAGCAGATCGCCGAGATTCGACGTCGAGGTCGACCCGACATCGGCGGGCGATGAGTCCGGGGAATCCGGCCGGTCTTAAGGTGCAAACGCCCACAGCTGAACGCCAGGAGGGAGAGAGGGAAGGTCAAATGAGTGAAGTGGGCGAGGCCACCGCGCGCCTCGACGAGAGCGTGATCGAGGTGCGGCGGTCGCTGGCCGGCGCCGCGCTCGCCCCCGCGGATGCCGGGTACGAGGCGGCGCGCCGCTGCTTCAATGCCCTCGTCGACCGCCGGCCGGCCGTGATCGCGCGTTGCCTGGGCGCCGCCGATGTCGCGACGGCCTTCGACTTCGCACGGGCGAACGGCCTGGAGGTGGCCGTGCGCGGAGGCGGGCACAATCCCGCCGGGCATTGCGTCTTGGACGGCGGGCTCGTGATCGACCTCTCGCTGATGCGCAGGGTCGACGTCGATGGCGAGGAGCGGATCGCCCGCGCCGGGGGCGGCGCGACCTGGCTCGATTTCGACTCGGCGACGCAAGCCTTCGGCCTCGCCACGCCAGGAGGCGTCGTGGGCTCGACCGGCGTCGCCGGTCTCACCTTCGGCGGCGGGATCGGCCACCTGACCGCGCAGCACGGATTGACCTGCGACAACCTCGTTGGCGCCGAGGTCGTTACTCCCGACGGCACGGTGGTTCGCGCAGGCCCGGATGAGAACGCCGAGCTCCTCTGGGGCCTTCGTGGCGGAGGCGGCAACTTCGGTGTAGCGACGCGACTGGAGTTTCGCCTGCATCCGCTCGAACGGGTTGTCGGCGGTCGTCTCACCTACGTCGGGGCGAACGGCGTCGCCGAGGCGCTTCGCCGCTTTCGCGACGTCGTCACAACTGCTTCTCGCGAGTTCAGCTGCGAAGCGCTGCTCGCGGTGGACGAGGAGGCGCTGGAGCCGGTCGTGATCATCGCGCCGTGCTACACGGGCTCGCATGCGGATCCCGAGGAGCTGCGCGCGCTGCGCTCGGCGCCGGGGCTCGCCCACGATGCCGTGCGTCCACAGTCGTTCCTCGCTCAGCAACACGTGTTCAACCCCCCGTACGGCGAGGAGCGCGCCTATTGGAAGGGCCACTTCGTGCGCGAGCTCCCGGACGAGCTGATCGACGAACTGCTCCGGCGACTGGTCGCGCTGGGTCGGGTGCCCGGCCAGATCCTGATCGAGTCCCTGCACGGCGCTTCCAAGGACCGGGATGGGAGCGACGGCGCCGTCGGCTTTCGTCGGGCCGCGTTCAACATCAGCGCGATGGGCGGCTGGCTCGATCCGGAGCTGGACGGGGAACACATCCAGTGGGCGCGCGACACGGCGGCGGCGATCCAGCCGTGGTCGCTCGGCGGCGGCTACGTCAACTACATGCAGGCGGACGAGCCGATCGAGCGGGTTCGCGCCGCCTTCGGCGACGCAGCGTTCGAGCGCCTGCGAGCACTCAAGAGACAGCACGACCCCAACAACGTCCTGCGCCGAAATCAGAACATCCCGCCCTAGCGTCGGCGCTTCACGACTTAGATGCGCTTCGGGGTTCACGGTTCTGCGCCGCGCACGACCCGATCGTCCAGCGAGGGCTAAGCCGAGGGAGGCATATCAGCCTCGCACCATTGCGGCGCGCGCCTGGGCCGCGATCTCCAGGTCCTCGCGGGCGTGGACGAGGAGGACGCTGGCTGGCGCTCCGGTCGCGCTCAGGTCCGCGTCGATCGAGTCCGGGATCCGGTTAGCCGGCGGATCGATCTGCAGCCCCAGAAAGCTGAGTCCGGCGCACGCTCGTTCGCGGATCGCAGCGGAACCCTCACCGACACCGCCCGTGAACACAAGGGCGTCGACCCCGCCCATTGCTGCGGCCATGGAAGCGACCCCGGCGCGGAGGCGATGCAGGTACACCTCGATCCCAAGCGCGCACCGCTCGTCGCCCTCGGCCGCACCCTCGAGCACGTCGCGTACGCTGCTCGATCGCCCAGTGACCCCGAGCAAACCGGCCTCCAGCTCGAGCGCCGATTCGACCTCATCGGGACCGAGGTCACCGTGGCGCTGCACCCAGAGCAGCAGGCCCGGGTCGACGCTTCCCGACCGGGTCGCCATCACTAGTCCCTCCAGGGGCGTGAAGCCCATCGTGGTGTCGACCGAACGCCCGCCCGCTACAGCGGCGAGCGAGGCTCCGGCCCCCAGGTGGGCGGTTACGAGGCGCAGGTCCGAGGGCGAACGGCCCAGAAGCTGGGCCGCCCGACGCGATGCGTACGCATGCGAGAGGCCGTGAAACCCGAAGCGGCGCAACCGCCAGCGCTCGCTCCACGCTGCCGGAATGGCGTAGGTGGCAGCGGCGGCGGGCAGGCTGCTGTGAAACGCGGTGTCGAAACAAGCGACCGCGCGAAGTCTGGGGCGAAGCCGGCGCAGCGCCCGGATCATCCTGATCGCCGGGGGATTGTGGAGTGGGGCCAGCTCTTCGAGGCGGTTCAGGTGCTGCTCGACCTCGGCGTCGAGGAGCACGGGCTCGGTGAACTCATGCCCTCCGTGCACGACGCGGTGTCCCGCCGCGTCGGCCGGCGGCTCTTCGTCGAGGAGTTGCTCGAGTGCCCCTTCCCAATCGTCGCCCGCGTCAACGTCCCGACTTGCCCGCAAAGCGTCATCGCCTCCGAGCAGCCGCAGCTTCAGGGACGAGGAGCCGGCATTGACGACCAGGACGTTGGCCGGGGACACGTCAGCCGGGCCAGGTCCAGTCGCGGATCTCGGGCATGTCCTCCAGGTGCTCGCGGATGTACTCGCGGTGGCGAGTCAGCATCGCGCGGCAATGCTCCTCCAGCTCGTCGGCTTCGGCCGGCCGCCGACGGCTGCGATGGAGCATCTCGAGCGCCAGGTGATATCGACTCATCCGGTTGAGCACCACCATGTCGAAAGGGGTCGTCGTCGTGCCCACCTCGTTGAAGCCCCGGACGTGAAAGCGGCCGGGGTGCCGGCGGCCGTGCAGCAGCTGGTGGAGCGCCCGCGCGTAGCCGTGAAATGCCACGACGACCTCAAGCCCTTCGCCGAACAGCTCCTCGAAGCGCTCCTGGCTGAGACCGTGAGGATGAAGGTCACCAGGCGAGAGCGCCATCAGGTCGA
Source organism: Actinomycetota bacterium (assembly GCA_046728935.1). Lineage (GTDB taxonomy): Bacteria > Actinomycetota > Thermoleophilia > Solirubrobacterales > 70-9 > DATAFO01. Next base: position 5,070 of record JBKPFS010000088.1, read on the forward strand.
TCACGTTGACGAACCGGAAGCGCAGCTCGGGGGTGTGCTCGCGAAGCAGCGCGGCGGCGCCGAGCGCCTCCATGGTCGGCACGTCCCCGACGGACGCGAGCACCACGTCGGGGTCCGCGCTTCCTTCTGTTCCGGCCCAATCCCACGCCGATGCCCCGTCAGCCGCCTGTCGCCTGGCCTCCTCGGGCCTCAAGTACTGGAGGTGAAGCTGCTTGTCGACGACGATCAGGTTGACGTAGTTGCGGCTGCCCAGGCAGTGGTCGGCGACCGAGAGCAGGGTGTTTGCGTCCGGCGGGAAGTAGGCACGCACGACGCTCCCCCGCAGCGAGATCATCGAGTCGATCAGGCCCGGACCCTGGTGACTGAAGCCGTTGTGATCGTTGCGCCAGCAGGTCGAGGTGAGGAGGATGTTGAGCGAGGCCACCGGCTCACGCCAATCGAGTCCCTCGGCCTCCTCCAGCCACTTGGCGTGCTGGATCGCCATCGAGGCGGAGACCATCGCGAACGCCTCGTAGGTGGCGAACAAGCCGTGGCGGCCAGTGAGCAGATAGCCCTCCAGCCAGCCCTGGCACAGATGTTCGGAGAGCACCTCCATCACGCGGCCCTCGGGCGAGACGCTCTCATCGTCGGGACGAGCGTCCATCAGGCAGCGGTCCTCGACCTCGAACACCGCCCCGAGCCGGTTGGAGTTCGTCTCGTCCGGACAGAAGAGGCGGAACCGGCCCCGGTTCGACTCCATCAGGTCGCGGAGCAGCTCCCCGAGTGGGCGAGTCGTCTCGGCCATGGTTCTGCCCCGCCTCTCGATCGCGACCGCGTACCGGTCCCAGGCGGGGACCTCGAGCGGCCGGAGGCGGCGGCCGCCGTTTGCGTAGCTGGTCGTCCCGATGCGCCTTTCGCCCTGCGGTGCAAGCGACCGTAGTTCCTCGACGAGACATCCCTCCTCGTCGAAGCGATCCTCGGGCCGGTAGCTGCGCATCCACCGTTCCAGAATCGCCAGGTGCTCCGGATTCTCGCGAACGGCGGCGAGCGGAACCTGATGGGAGCGAAAGGTTCCCTCGACGCGATGACCATCCACCTCCTTTGGACCAGTCCAGCCCTTGGGGGTGTGAAGCACGATCGCCGGCCAGGCGGGCCTGCCACGCTCGCCCTCCTCGCGGGCGTGCCGCTGGATCTCGGTTATCGACTCGTGCGCCTCATCCAGCGCTCGGGCGAAACTGCGGTGGACATCACGCTGGTCCGCGCCGGAGACCACGGACGGCTCGTATCCGTGACCACGCAGCATCTGCGTGACCTCCTCCTCTCGCGCGCGTCCCAAGACGGTCGGGCCGGAGATCTTCGCCTCGTTCAGATGCAGGACAGGGAGCACAGCGCCGTCACGCGTGGGGTTCAGGAAACGTGTCCCCTTCCAGGAGCCCTCCAGCGGCCCAGTCTCGGCCTCGCCGTCTCCGACGGCGCAGACGACGAGCAGATCCGGGTGGTCGAACGCGGCGCCGAAGGCGTGCACCAAGGCGTAGCCGAGTTCACCCCCCTCGTGGATGGATCCCGGGGTGGGAACGCTCACGTGGCTTGGGATTCCACCGGGCGTGGAGAACTGGCGCACCAGCCTCCGAAGGCCGGCGAGGTCGGAGCTGACCTGCGGATAGATCTCCGAGTAGGTGCCCTCTAGATAAACGTTGGCGACGAACGCAGGGCCGCCGTGTCCTGGTCCGGCGATGAAGACGACGTCCTGCTCGCGGCGCCGGATCAGCCGGTTGAGCTGCGCGTAGATGAGGTTGAGGCCGGGGGAAGTGCCCCAATGGCCGAGCAGCCGCGGCTTGATGTGCGCCGGCCGTAGCGGCTCGCGAAGCAATGGGTTGTCCTGCAGGTAGATCTGCGCGACGGTGAGGTAGTTGGCCGCCTCCCACCAGCCGGTCAGCCGGACGAGTTCGGCTTCGTCGATCGTCGCGACCTGGTCCGCAGCACGCCCTGACACTCGGTCGAGCGTACCCCGACCGGCGAACTCGCTGGTCCTCGGGTGAGAGCCCTGATGCACCTTGTGGTTGGCTAGCGCCGATCCGCGGAAGAAAGCCCGCTGCTGATCATTTCTTGTTTGCGCGAAGGGGGACCGGGCTGAGCAATCAAGCGCCCGCCGCGCCCCCGGGTGAAGAAGCTGACCGACCAGCGGATCAGCACCAGGAGGCGGTTCTGGAATCCGATCAGATACCAGAGGTGTACGACGAGCCAGGTGACCCAGGCCGGAAACCCGCTGAGCCGGATCCGGTGCAGGTCTGCCACCGCGCGGGCCCGGCCGATCGTCGCCAGGTTTCCCTTGTCGCGGTAGCGGAACGGCTTGTGCGTGCGCCCGCGCAGCCGCGCTTTCACGACATCGGCGGCGTAGCGGCCCTGCTGCATTGCCACCGGGGCGACTCCAGGGAGCGGCTGCGCCCCGCCATCCTCGCCGCGCACCCGCACCATGTCCCCGAGGGCGAAGACCTCGGGGTGGCCGGGGAGGGTCAGATCGGGACGGACGGTGACGCGTCCCGCTCGATCCAGCTCGGCACCGGTTTGCTCGGCTAGGCGTCCAGCCAACCCGGAGGCTGTCACCCCCGCCGCCCAGATCACCGTGCGCGCGTCGATCCGTTCCCGGCGCTCGTCAGGACCCTCGATCGTGACGCTCTCCTCGTCGATGTCCACCACGGTGCGGCCAAGCAGCGGCGTCACGCCGAGGTCCTCTAGCGCGCGGGCGGCCTTCCGAGACAGTGATGGCGGGAAGCTCGTCAGCACGCGGTCTGCCATCTCCACCACGAGCACCCTTCCCTCGCTCGGGTCGATCGAGCGGAAGTCGCGCCGCAGCGTGTCGCGGGCCAGCTCTCCGATCTGGCCGGCCATCTCGACTCCGGTCGGGCCGGCGCCGACCACTACGAAGGTGAGCCAGCCGCGGCGGCTCCCTTCGTCGGGCTCGAGCTCGGCAGCTTCGAAGGCGCTCAGGATCCGGCTGCGAACGGCGAGGGCGCTCTCGAGCGACTTCACTTCGGCCGCGACCTCCTGCCAATCGTCGTGACCGAAGTACGAGTATCGGGAACCGCCGGCCACGATCAACGTGTCGTATGGGATCGAAAGCGGCTCGGATTCGCCCGCTCCCGCCTCGACGCGCACGCTCTGTCCCTCCAGGTCGAAGCCGATCACCGTCCCCAGCAGCACCCGGACGTTGGGGCGCCGCTTGAAGACGGCTCGCAGCGGATAGCAGATCTCCTCGGGGGAGAGTGCCCCAGTCGCCACCTGGTAGGTGAGCGGCTGGAAGAGGTGGAAGTTGCGGCGGTCGATCAGGGTCACCTCGACGGGCGTCCGAGCCAGGCGCGCCACCGCCTGCAGCCCGCCGAAGCCGCCACCGATCACCACCACTTTGCGTGCTCGGGCACCCATCGCTCAGCCGAACACCGCCCGCGGGTAAGCGATCCAGTGCGTCGGCGTCCTCCATGCTGCCACGGCGGTGAGGCGGTCGCCGACAGTGGCATATACGCCGCCGCGCAGACCGCGGCCCGGAGAACACGGTCCGAGCGGAATGGCAGGTCCGTCGACGATCAGTGGGGACAAACTCGGGAAACGTATCAAACCAATTTGATGTATTGTTCCCCTTGGGTGATCGCCACCGCCGGACATGGCGAGAGTTCACCGCCGCGTTTTCTGGGGCTGGCGGGGCACCCGTTGCGGTGGCGGCTGCTGAGCGAGCTGGCGCGCAGCGATCGGCGCGTGGGCGAGCTCTGCGAGCTGGCGGGCCGGCGCCAGAGCCTGGTTTCCTATCACCTGCGTCAGCTGCGCGACGGTGGCCTTGTCTCGATGCGGCGCAGCGCCGCCGACGGCCGTGATACCTACTACTTCCTCGATCTGCCCCGCTGCGGCGAGCTGCTCTCGAGCGCCGGCGTGTCGCTGCACCCCGGCCTGGCGCCGATGCCGCGCCCACGCGCGAGGCGCGGGCGCCGCCCCGCGCTCGCGCGCGTGCTCTTTCTGTGCACGGGCAACAGCGCGCGCTCGCAGATCGCCGAGGCCCTCTGCGAGCGGCTGTCCGGCGGCGCGGTGAGCGCCGCCAGCGCGGGCAGTCACCCCAAGCCGCTACATCCCAACGCGGTGCGGGTGATGCGCGAGCGCGGCATCGACCTCGCCGGGCGTCGTTCCAAGCACCTGAG
>JBKPFS010000089.1:0-6325 GCA_046728935.1 Actinomycetota bacterium
GTCTTCGTCTTCTCGCAGGACTTCACCGTCTTCGGCGGCTCGCTCGGCGAGGTGATGGCCGAGAAGATGGTCAAGGTCATGGACCTCGCCGCCAAGGTCGGGGCTCCGGTGATCGGCATCAACGACTCCGGTGGAGCCCGCATCCAGGAGGGCGTCGTCTCGCTCGGCGCCTACGGCGACGTCTTCGTCCGGAACGTGCAGTGCTCGGGCGTGATCCCGCAGATCAGCCTGATCATGGGCCCCTGCGCGGGCGGCGCGGTGTACTCGCCGGCGATGACCGACTTCATCTTCATGGTGAAGGGGACCTCGCACATGTTCATCACCGGCCCCGAGGTGATCAAGACCGTGACGGGCGAGGAGGTGGAGTTCGAGGAGCTCGGCGGGGCGATGAGCCACAACACCAAGTCGGGCGTGGCCCACTTCGCGGCCGACGACGAGGAACAGTGCCTCGAGGACGTCCGCTACCTGATGTCGTTCCTGCCGCTCAACAACCTCGAGCTGCCACCGCGGGTCGAGCCCTTCGACGACCCCGACCGCATGGACACCGCGCTCGACACCATCGTTCCCGACGACCCGTCAAAGCCCTACGACATGCGCGAGGTGGTCTCCCTGATCGTCGACGACGGCGAGTTCTTCGAGGTCCACGAGCACTTCGCGCAGAACATCGTCGTCGGCTTCTCGCGCCTCGACGGCTACCCGATCGGCGTGGTCGGCAACCAGCCCAGGCACCTGGCCGGCGTGCTCGACATCGAATCGTCCGAGAAGGCCGCCCGCTTCGTGCGCTTCTGCGACGCCTTCAACATCCCCCTGCTCACCTTCACGGACGTGCCCGGCTTCCTCCCCGGGACCTCGCAGGAGTGGGGCGGGATCATCCGCCACGGGGCGAAGCTGCTCTACGCGTTCACCGAGGCGACCGTTCCGAAGCTCACCGTCGTCACCCGCAAGGCGTACGGCGGCGCCTACGACGTCATGAACTCGAAGCACATGCTGGCCGACTTCAACTTCGCCTGGCCGACGGCGGAGGTGGCGGTGATGGGACCGGAGGGCGCGGTCAGCATCATCTACCGCAAGGACATCTCGACCTCGCCCACCCCGGAGGAGCGCCGCGAGAAGCTGATCCAGGACTACAAGGCGCACTTCGCCAACCCGTACTCGGCCGCCGAGCGGGGCTACCTCGACGACGTGATCGAGCCCCACGAGACGCGCCCGAAGCTGATCCGGGCGCTGCGGACGCTGCAGACCAAGCGGGTCGACCAGCCGAAGCGAAAGCACGGGAACATCCCGCTCTAGGTCCATACCGCGTCGCGGCGATCGCGGCGCGTTCGAGCGGGACCGTGCGCGCGACGCAGCGATCCAGGATGGGTCACCGGATCATCCGGATCACTGACCGGCGGTTGAAGCCGCCAGATGACCTCGAGGCCGACATCAGGGACCTGCTACGTGTGCGGGCCTACTCGTCGGGCCTCAACGTGATGCCATCGAGGGCGAGTAGCCGCGCAGATGGCTCATGCAAGCCCTCATGCGCCCGTGTGGGCGAGCCCGAGTTGGGTACGGTGCGCCCATGGACCTCCGCCGGATCAACGCTGGCACGGCGCTGACCGCGCTCGGGGGAGTTCTCCTGCTGGTGAGCCTGTTCCTCGACTGGTACGAGCCGGGGTTGAGCTCGTGGACGGTATTCGAGCTGATCGACATCACCCTCGCGACGATCGCGGTCGCATCGCTCGTCAGCGCGGCGGCGGTTTGGTTCGGGCGGCCGCAGACCATCGCCGGAGATCGCGCCCTGCGATACCTGGCGCTCGGCGCGCTGATCATCGTCGCGGCGTCGCTCATCGACGCTCCGCCGGCGGCGGCCGATAGCTCGCCCGAGGTCGGCGCCTGGCTGGCGCTGGCGGCGACGCTCCTTCTCTGCGCCGGCGCGCTGCTTCGCGACGCCAGGGTGGCCGTGGTCATCACCCCACGCGAGCCCGATCGCGAGACGGAATTCGACGTGGGCGCCGAGACGCGACCGTTCGACACCGAGCGTCCCTAGGCACCTCAGAACCGGCGCGTAGCGCTGCTCGCCGCGGGCCTGATCGCGGGCACGGCGCCGGCCCGTGCCGACACGTTCGGGCATACGACCCTCGAGCAGCGAGTCGTGCCGACCGCCGCCGCCGGGTTCCGGACGCTCGGGCTCGGTCCAGGCGAGCCCTACCTGGTGCGCTAGGCGACGGCCAGAGGGGAACGGAGGTCAGAGCTCCACCGACGGCGCCTCGATCCGCCCGTCGCGCCAGGCCTCGAGCACCGCGGTGGCGACCCCGAGGTCCTGGATCGCCAGGCCCGTGGAGTCGAAAAGGGTCACCTGATCGGCGGAGCGCCTGCCCTCGGCTCGCCCGAGCAGAACCTCGCCCAACGGCGTCACGTCGCCGCGGGCGACGAGCCCGGCGGCGACGGCCCCGGACAGCTCGCCTCCGCTCGACGCCTGCTCCCAGTCGTCGCAGAACAGGGCGCAGCGCTCTAGCGCTTCTCGCTCGACCTCGGCCTTCCCTTGCGCGTCGGCGCCCAGCACCGCGTGGTGCTGGCCGGGTCGGAGGTCCCCGGCGAGGATCACCGGCCGATCGCCCGGGGTGACAGCGACGACGACGTCCTGGGCGGCTGCCTCCTCGCGGGCCCCAACACGCCAGCCCAGCTCCCCGGCCAACGCCTCGGCAGCGGCCGGACGGACGTCGGCGCAGACGCCGGGCCCGTAGCCCGCCGCCCTCAGGCAGCGGGCCGCCCAGCCGCCGTTCACGCCGCTGCCGATGATTCCCACCGACTGGGCGTCGCCGGGGGTGAGCGCCCGAGCGGAGACCGCGGCGCCCGCACCCGTACGCAACGAGGTGACGCTGGCGCAGTCGAGGATCGCCACAAGCTCGCCTGTGGCGGCGCTGGAGACGAGCAGGGCGCCGGTGACCACGGGCAGACCGCGCTCCGGATTGCGCGGAAACGAGGTCACCCACTTGAGGATCGCGAGGCCGCCGCCGCGCGCCGGCATCGCACGGAAGTCACCGTCGGGCGGCGCCTCGACGTAGACCTTCGGCGGCATCTCCCACTCGCCGGCCGCGTGGCGCTCGAACGCTTCCCGCGTGCGCTCGATCGCGTCGGTCGGCGAGACCGCCGCGAACACCGCCCGCGCGTCGAAGACCGGGATCTCGGGCACGGCGGCCAGGTTAGAGTTCGCCCGGCGATGGGCGCCAACGGCAAGCGCCGGCCTCCCCGGCCTCAGATCGAGATCGTCTCGCCGACGGCCTCGGAGTCCGAGGCGGCGGCGATCGTGGCGGCGCTGGAGCAGTTCCTGGCCGAGACCGCGCCGTCCCCGAGCGCCGAAGGTGCGACGCCCAGCCCCTGGCAGCGCGCGGCGCTTGAGGGTGCGATCTCGGCGCGAGAGGTCGGCGGCTACGCCTGGGGCCACCCGGCCCGAACGCACCGCTGAGCCAGCACCGGCCTTGCCGCAGGGCGCATCGCCTTGCCGCGGAGGGCGGTTTCCGGATAGAACACCTCCTACGACGCGGTTTCGAGACCGCATGAGAGGAGGAGAGAGTGGCCGTTGTGAAGATCATCGAGCTGGTCGGCAGCTCGAAGACCTCAACCGACGACGCTGCGAAGCAGGCGCTGACCCAGGCACAGACCTCGCTGCGAAACATCCGTGCCGTGGACATCGTCTCGACCGGTATCCGGGGCGAGAACCTCGACGAGTATCGCGCCCACGTACGGGTCGCCTTCCTGATCGAGGGAACCGACGTCGACTAGGAGACGACGACTGAGCAGGCGAGCGGGCCCCGCGCTCGGGGCCTGCTCGCTCCTCGCCCTGCCGGCGGTCGCCCAGGCGGATGACTTCACGGTCACCAACCTGAACGACGACGGAAGCGGCTCGCTGCGGGATGCGATCCAAGACGCGAACGGAAACCCGGGCGCCGACCGGGTCCTGTTCAGCTCGAGCCTCAGCGGCACGATCGGGCTCACCAGCGGACCGCTCTCCATCACCGACCCGGTCGCCGTGCTCGGGCCCGGCGCCAATCGGATCACGGTCAGCGGGCGTGATCAATACCGCGTGCTGCTCGTAGGCGCGGGCGCCTCTGGGACCGAGGTCTCCCGGCTGACCCTGGCCGACGGCAACAGCCCCGACAGCGGGGGCGCCATCCGGACCGCCGCCGACCTGACGGTCTCGGAGTCGGTGATCACCGGCAGCGCCGCGGTCAACGATGGAGGGGGGATCTACGCGTACCCCAACGACGTGCGCGTGGAGAACTCGACGATCTCCGGAAATACGGCCACCGATGATGGAGGGGGCCTCTACGCCTACAACGGCGAGATCGAGATCGTGAACTCGACGGTCTCCGGTAATTCCGCCTCCGGCGTCAGCGTGAACACGGGCGGCGGGCTTTGGATGGGAAGCGGCGACAACGGTGGGACGCTGAACGTGCGCAACTCGACGGTCAGCGACAACCGGGCCGAGAACGGCGGCGGCGTCTACGGCTCCGGGACCCACACTTCGCTCGTGCTGGCGGGCAGCCTCATCGCCGGAAGCACGGCCACCGGTGACGGCGACGACCTGTTCGGCAACGGCTTCGGCGATAGCGGCGTCGACAGCGCAGCGTTCAACCTGATCGGCGACCCCGGCAACAGCGGCGTGACCACCGCTGGCGGCAACCTGATCGGCGTCGATCCACTCCTCAGCCCACTTGCAGACAACGGCGGGCCGACGCCCACCCGTGCCCTCAAGCCGGGCAGCCCCGCCAAGGACGCCGGGCCGACCAGCGGCGCCCCAGCGACCGATCAGCGGGGCTCGCCGCGCAAGGGTCGGGCCGACATCGGCGCCTACGAGCTTGTCAAGTGCGGCGGCACGGTGGTCGACGTCGTCGGCACCTCGGGCAAGGACCGGCTGCGCGGCGACGGGGGGAAGAACGGGATCCTCGGGCTCGGCGACAGCGACCGACTCGCGGGCCTGCGCGGGCGCGACGCGCTCTGCGGCAAGGGCGGCAAGGACAAGCTCTCGGGCGGTAACAGCAAGGACAAGCTCCTCGGCGGCGGCGGCGAGGACAAGCTGAAGGGCGGCAAGGCGGCCGACAAGCTGAACGGCGGGCCGGGCAACGACCAGTGCATCGGCGGCAGCGGCCCGGGCCTCGACAAGCTGAAGAGCTGCTAGCGACCCTTGCCCGACCGGCGGCTCTGACGCCGGCGCCAGCGAGGCGAGATCGGGGCGCCAGGTAAGAGCCGCCCCTGTTACTTGTGGCAGATCGCGTGGGCCGTGACCGTCACGTCCGCGGAGTAGTGGTCGAACGCCCCGATCCAAGCGTTGCGGCCTAGCGGCCCGGTCCCGTTGAAGATCGAATCGCCGATGGAGACCGGGGTCTGTAGGCCTCCACCCACGATCTTGGTCCTGCCCGGGCAGGTCGCGGTCGCGGTGCCCTCTGTGTTCTGCTCCACCACCTCGGAGGCCGAGCTGCGCTTCAGCTTGCGCCCGAACTTCCCCTTCGCGCAGACCGCGTAGGTGGTGGTCGGAAGCTCGTCGTCCGTGTAGTTGTCGATTCGCCCTTCCCAGGCGTCGTCGAGCTTGCCGTTGCGGTCGGGTCCGTCGGCCGGTGCCGTCGAGGTGATCCATCCCCCGCCGCCGTCCGAGTACGACGCCGCCGGGCTCGAGATCCCGCCCGAAACCACCCGCTTGCGCCGCCCGCAGGTCGCCTCGACGGCGCCGTTACCCAGATCGACCGACTCCGTCTGCTTGCGGTAGCGAAGCGACTTGGCGGCCTTGCCCTTGGCGCAGATCGCCTCGGCGGTGATCCCCACCGGAACGGTGCCGATGCTGCTGTTGTCGACCGAGACCGTCCAGCCGTCGTCGGGCTTGTGATCCCGGTCTCCGGCGTCGAACGGGGCGGTGTCGGCGAACGCGACGCGACCCGAAAAGCCGGCGTCGTTGGTCTGACCGCCGCCGAGGACCCGCTGCTTTCCGGGGCATCTGACCTCGAAAGTGTGCAGATCCGTGGTCGTCAACGACGCCGTCTCGCTCACATCCTTGAAGGCCTGCGCGCCCGCCGGGGCTGCCAGCAGCCCAACCGCGCCGGCCGCGCACAAGAGTGCTTTTGATCTCGTCCCCACGTGCCTGGAAGACCCGCCGCGAGTCTATCCCCACCGCTCGCGCCCAGCGCGCAGCGTGCGGGGGCGCAAATACCCAAATCCCAATCAGGATTTGTGTATTCTCCGCGCATGGAGCCGAGCGCGGTCAGCGAGGGCACCGCCAGCGAGCGCATCGTCGCCGAGCACAAGCTCGACGTCAGCCACAAGGACCAGAAGGGCAAGGGCAAGGTCGGCT
>JBKPFS010000090.1:0-4036 GCA_046728935.1 Actinomycetota bacterium
GCCCTGGACCAGCTCGCGGACGCCATCGTCGCCGAGCGAGCGCAGGGTCTCCTGCTGGCTCTGCTCGGGCGTGCGCTCCTCGACCGCCTTGCGGGCGCGCTGCAGGGCGCTGTTGACCGAGGCGGTGGTGCTGTCGAGCGCCTCGGCGACCTCCTCGCCGGAGAAGCCCATCACGTCGCGAAGTATCAGCACGGCTCGCTGCTTGGCGGGCAGATGCTGGAGGGCCGCGATGAACGCGAGCTCGACGCCCTCGCGCTGCTCGTATCGGGCCTCGGGCCCGGCGAGGCCGTCCTCCAGACCCAGCTCTTCGTCCGGATACGGGTCGATCCACACGGACTCCACGAGGGGCGGGCCCGGGCGGTCGTGCGGATCGGCCGCCGGGCTGTAGTCGATCGGAAGCACCCGCGCCGGGCGCTTCTCGATCGCCCTGAGGCAGGCGTTGGTGGCGATCGTGTAGAGCCAGGAGCGCAGCGAGCTTCGACCTTCGAACCGATCCAGCCCGCGCCACGCGCGCAGCAGCGTCTCCTGGAGCGCGTCCTCGGCGTCGGGGACCGAGCCCAGCATGCGATAGCAGTGGACGTGCAGCTCCGCGCGGTGGGGCTCGACGAGGTCTCGAAAGGCATCCTCGTCGCCCCGTCGGGCCGCCTCGAGCCGCTCAGCCTCGTTCACGTCGACGATCCCATGTCAGGCCCCGATTTTGGCTGCCAGAAGGCGATCTGGCCGCCAGCGGGCGAGCCCACGACGCTGCGCCAACCCGCGGGGCCCTCGCGGGGGCGCAGCAGGACCGACGCTCCGAGGCGGTGGGCCTCGTCGGTGACGCGGTCGATCTCACCGACCTCGACGTAGGGCAGCCACACCGGCCGGCGGGTCCCGCACTGGACGATGCCTCCGCCGAATGCCGCCCCGAGGTCCAGCGCGAGATAGGAACCCGACCGGGTGTCGATGCGCTCGGGCCTCCAGCCCAGCAGGCGCGAGTAGAACTCGCTCGCGCCCGGCAGATGGCCGGTGTGCAGCTCGAGGTGGACGATCGAGTTCACAGCCCGCTCACTCACTACCGCCGGCCTCGGCCGCCGCCACCGCAGGGCTCGGGATCACCTCGGGCACCCGTCCCGGTCGGCTCGGCAGCGCCAGGCCGGCGATCGCCCCCGCGAGCGACAGCCCGGCGGCGACGAAGATCGCGGGGCCAAAGCCATCGGTGAACGTCTCCGCGGAGGCGTAGCTTCCCGCCGCGGCGAACACGGCCACGACGACCGCGATCCCGAACACTCCGCCGAGCTCGCGCATCATGCTGTTGGTTCCCGCCGCCTTGCCGATCGCCTCTTCGGCCACCGAGCCGACGACGGAGTTCTGCGCGGCCGGAATCGCCATCGAGACGCCGACGCCGGCGACGATGAACGGTGCGAGCAGCTCGGAGTACGCCATGGTCGGCTCGGCGATCAGGGCCACCCAGGTCATCCCCACGGCCTGCAGCGCCAATCCGGCGGCCATCAACGGCCGCTCGCCGATGCGGTCGACCAGGGCCCCCGCGATCGGCGCGACGGTGATGAACGTGGCCGTCCACGGGAGCAGGCGCAGCCCTGCGCCCAGGGGGCCGTAGCCCAGGCCGCTCTGGAGCAACTGCGCGAAGAAGAACACCGCGCCGAACAGCGCCGCGAAGGTGAAGAAGATCGCGGCGTTGCCCGCCGAGAACGCGCGCGAGCGAAAGAAGCGCATCGGCAGCATCGGCTCGGACGCGCGGAGTTCCCAGGCGACGAACGCCGCAATCAGCAACGCGCCTGCCGCCAGCGACCCGAGGACCTCGGGGCTGTCCCAGCCGGCGCTGTTGCCCCGCACGAGCGCCCAGACGATCCCGAGCGCGCCGCCGGTCACCAGGGCGAGCCCGGGGATGTCGAGGTTCGTGTCGGGCCCGAAGCTCTCCTTCATCCGGCTGAGGACCAGCGGGACGGCGATCAGCCCGATCGGGACGTTGATCCAGAAGATCCACTGCCAGCTGATCCCCTCGACTATCGCGCCTCCGACAAGCGGACCGCTGGCGACGGAGACGCCGGTGATCGCGCTGAAGATCCCGATCGCGGCACCGCGCTTCTCGGCCGGGAACGCTGCGCTCAGCAGGGCAAGCCCGAGGGGCATCAGCAGAGCGGATCCGGCGCCCTGAACGGCGCGAGCGGCAATCAGCCAGCCGGCGTCGGGTGCCAGGGCGCACGCGGCGGATGCCCCGGCGAAGAGGCCGAGGCCGACCGCGTAGAGCTTGCGGCGTCCGAATCGATCGCCGAGCGCCGCGCCCGTCAACAGCAAGACGGCGAAGCTCAGGTTGTAGGCGTTGACCGTCCACTCCAGCTCCTCGACCGAGGCGTCGAGGTCAAGCCGGATCGTGCTGAGCGACGTCGACACGACCAACGTGTCGAGCGCCGCCATCAACGAGCCGATGCCCGTAAGGGCCACGACCCAGGCGGTTGTCGCCTTCGGATTCATGCCGGATGCTCTCGACTTCATCTCTGCCTCTCTCACGACTCTCGTTTGGTGGGCGTTGGCGGGCGCGGTTGCCCGTGTCGCAAGTAGAGATCCGCCCAGCGCCGCGAATCCATCGGTCCGGCAAGCCGGAATACTTTGCGCGTGGACGCGAGGCGGACCTGGCTGATCACCGGTGCATCGAGCGGCTTCGGTTTGGCGATCGCGCAGGGAGCGCTGGAGCGCGGCGACAGCGTGGCCGCCACCGCCCGGAAGGTGGAGTCGCTCGAGGCGCTTGCGGAGGGGGAGCGGATCGCCCTCCTCCCCCTCGACGTGACCGAGGCGGATCAACGGACCGCGGCCGTCGAGGCGGTCATCGAGCGTTTCGGGCGTATCGACGTGCTGGTCAACAACGCCGGTCGGACCCAGGTCGGGGCTGTCGAGGAGACCACGGACGGAGAGCTTCGCGATCTCTTCGAGCCGGCTTCGGTGCCTACTGCGCGACCAAGTTCGCCCTCGAGGGCCTCACCGAGACCCTTCGGGAGGAGGTCGCGCCGTTCGGGATCCGCGTGATGATCGTCGAGCCCGGCGCCTTCCGCACCGGCCTCTTTCGACCCGGCGCCGCCTACATGTCAGCCGAGATGCCCCAGTACGCGGACACCGTCGGTCCGACTCGCGCCTACGTCCGCGATAACCACTTGAAGCAACCCGGCGACCCGGCCCTGGCCGCGCGGGCGATCCTCACCGCGCTCGATGCCGAGGAACCGCCCCTGAGGCTCGTGCTCGGCGCGGACGCCATCGGCAACATCCGCAAACGCTTCGACCGGCTCTCCACCGAGCTCGATGAGTGGGAGGACGTGGGGCGCGCGACGGCGGTCGAGGACGCCGCCTGACGGCAACGCCTACGCGGCCGGGGACCTCGCCTCGACCTCGGCCGCCACCGGCGCGCCCTCGGCCGCGATGCAGAGCCCCAGCCCGGCGACGATCGCCCCGAGCTGGACCAGCGCGGAGAGCTCGGTCCCCAGCGGTACCGAGGCGAGGGCCAGCCCGGCCGCGAGAGCTCGCCAGGGGCGGAACGGCAGCCAGAGCGCTGCGCGAAAGAGGATGTTGCCGAGCATGAAGAGCGCGGTCCCACCTCCGAGCGAGAGGGCCCTGCCAAACGCGAGCGAGTCGAAGGGGTGGCCGATCGCGCGCTCGAGCGCGGCCGCGACGGCGACAATGCCAAGCAGCATCACCGCGTGCGCCCAGAAGTAGGCGGCGTTGACGGCGAGGAAGTTGCGCCGGTCGGGCCGCGTTTCGAGCAGCCTCCGCTCGGCCTCTTCTTCGTCGCCGCCGAAGTAGGTCCACCACAGCTCCGCGGTCAGTGCCAGCCCCAGGACGGCAACGGCGAGCAGCTCCACGGTGACGTCCAGCTGGGAGGCGCCGATGCCGACCGCGACCACCGACTCGCCGAGGGCGACGATCACGACCAGCCCATGGCGCTCGACGAAGTGCGAGGGCCGGATCCGGCCGGGGTCCTCGGTGATGAACAGCGGGGTGATCACCATCAGGGGAATCGCCAGGCCCCAGAGCAGATACTCCGCGCCCC
>JBKPFS010000091.1:0-7792 GCA_046728935.1 Actinomycetota bacterium
GGCTTCGGGAGCTTCGCGCCGACGGAGGGGCCGTCGCCAACCGCTGGCTGATGCAGTTTCAGGCCGACGTCCTGGGTGCGCCCGTGATCGTGCCCGAGATCGTCGAGACCACCGCGCTCGGCGCCGCCTACCTCGCTGGCATCGGGTCGGGGTTCTGGGGCGCCGAGGAGGTGGCGGGAATGTGGCGCCAGGCCGCGCGGTACGAGCCCGAGATGAGCGCCTCGGAGCGCGAGACAATGCTCGGCCGCTGGGCCGAGGCGGTCGAGCGAGCGAAGGGCTGGGCGGGCGAGTAACCGCCAAGTCGCCGGGGGGTAGGAGGGATGGAGCCGGCGATCGCCGGCTTGTTCGTCATGGCTGAGATCAAGCCCCAGGTCTACAGGGACCCGCGCCCGGCCGAGGAGTTCGCTCAGTACCACGAGTGGGCGCGCACCCACAAGCCCGGGTGGACGTACGAGCTGGCGCGGATGGTGATGACCCCGGTCGCGATCGCTCCCTACCGCTGCCGCGCAATCGGGACCGAGAACGTCCCCGCGGACGGGCCGGTGATCCTCGCCCCGAACCACTTCTCGAACATGGATCACTTCTTCGCCGGCGTCTACCTGCGGCGGAAGATCCAGTTCCTCGCGAAGTCACAGCTGTTCGGCAAGAGCCGGATCCTCACCTACATCTTCCGCGTCGGAGGCGCATTCCCGGTGCGCCGCGGCCACCACGACGAGGAGGCGTTCATCACCGCCCGCTCGATCTTCGAGCGGGGCGGGTGCGTGTTGATCTACGCGGAGGGCGGGCGGTCGCGGACCGGCGGGCTCGGCCAGCCGCGGCCGGGGGTGGGCCGGATGGCGCTCGAGTTCGGCGTCCCCGTCGTGCCGGTGGCGATCCACGGCTCGCTCGGGGTGCGCAAGTGGCGAAGGCTGCGCTTCCCCAAGGTCACGGTCCAGTACGGCGAGCCGCTCAGCTTCGAGGTCGTCCCCAATCCGAGCCGCGAGCAGCAGCTCGCCGCCGCCGAGCGCATCTTCGAGCCCGTCCACCAGATGTACGAGGCGCTCGACCGCGAGGGCCGGCGCGGCGTGATCAAGGCGCTCCGCGAGGGGGCCGCAGACGCCGTCGCCGGGGCGTCGCACCCGCACACCCAGCCCCGCTGAGCGGCGCCCGTCGCTGCCGCGCCTTACTCGTAGCGCTCGTCGAGCGTCGGCCAGTACTCGGGATCGTGACCGGGGGTGATGACCGCTTGGGGGAACTGGCGGTGGAAGAGCCGGAGCTCCTGGAGCGAGCGCCGGTAGGTGTGGGGGTCCTCGGGGCGGGGCGGCTCGGGGGCGTCGTCGAGCTGGCGGTGGGTGTAGATCGCGTCGCCAGCGATCACGAAGTCGCGGTCGCGCAGGCGGCAAATCACGCCCTGGTGGCCGGGCGTGTGCCCGGGCAGGGAGACGAGCCGGACGCTGCCGTCGCCGAAGAGGTCGAACGTGCGCCCGAAGGTGGAGTAGGAGTCGACGTTCGTGTCGTAGGCGAGGGTGCGGTAGTCGAAGGCATAGTCGTAGTGCGACGGGCGGTAGCCGTGCAGCAGCGGGCGGCTGACCGTGGTTGCGAAGCGCCACTCGGCCTCGGTGAGGATGAAGATGGAGCCCGGGAACTCCGCCATCCCGGAGGCGTGGTCCATGTGCAGGTGGGTCATGACCACGAGTCGCAGCGTGCTGTGGTCGATCCCGCGGCGGCGAAGCTGGGCCGGGAGGTCATCGCCCGGCGGGAGCTTGGGTTTCGAGAACGCCACCGGGATGCGCCCGAAGTTGGCCGCGGGCTTGGCCGAGATCGAGGGGTGGAGGCCTGTGTCGACGACGAACGGGCCCGCGGAGGGGTGGTGGATCACGAACGCTGGGCATGGGACCTTCCACCAGCGCGAGCGGGGCACGCCGATCCCCAACACGCCCAGCTGCGCCAGCGGCCCCCCGCTGCTCTCGAAGTTGCCCGGTGGAAAGAGCACCTCGCCAACCGTCAGCGGCTCGACCGAGACGGTGGTGCCCTCACCGCCGCCGCCGGAGAGCGGGCCAGTGAGCGGTTTCGGCTCCGCGTGGACCTTCATGGGCCGCAGCAGCGTAGCCGCGGCCCCCGGATAGAGTCCGACGGAATGTCCGAGCGCAAGTCACGAATCTTCGCCCCGGACCTGCTCGACGGGAAGGTGTGCGTGGTCTCGGGCGCGGGCACGGGCCTCGGCAAGGCGACTGCGCTCGAGCTTGCGCGCCTCGGCGCGACCGTGATCGGCTGCGGGCGTCGCCCGGAGCCGCTGGAGTCACTGGTGGGGGAGGTCTCCGAGCTGGGCGGGATCGCCGAGAGCGCTGCGATGGACATCCGAGACGAGGAGGCGGTCGCGAAGCTCTTCGACGGCGTGCTCGAGCGCCACGGTCGTCTCGACGTCCTCGTCAACAACGCCGGCGGCCAGTTCCTCAGCCCGGCGGAGGCGATCTCGTCGAAGGGCTTTCGTACCGTGATCGAGCTGAACGTCGTTGGCACCTGGCTGATGACGCACGCTGCGGCGACGAAGGCGCTCATTCCCCAGGGCGAGGGCAAGGTGGTGAGCGTCACCCTCTCCCCACACAATGGGATGCCGGGCATGGTGCACTCGGGCGCTGCGCGCGCGGCGGTCGAGAACATGACGCGGACGCTCTCGATCGAGTGGTCGCGCTTCAACGTCAAGCTCTGCGCGGTCGCCGCGGGGCAGTTCGACACCGAGGTGCTGAGGACCAAGTATCCGAAGCCGGTGGCGGAGAACGTCCACCGGACCGTTCCGCTCGGCCGGCTCGGGACCCCCGAGGAGATGGCCTGGCTTGTCGCCTACCTCGCCTCGCCGGCCGGCGACTTCTTCTCGGGCGCGGTGCTGACCATCGATGGCGCTCGCGACAACTGGTTCGGCGCCTGGCCGCCGGCGGGCGCGGCGGACGAGGCGGGCGAGCCGCTGGCCGAGGAGCGGCGCCCGGCGAGCTGAGCCTCAGCCTGTCGCCGCGCCCACGCGCCTCGAGGCGCGCCCACGCGCCTCGAGGCGCGGAGAGGCCGCGCAAGGGGGGCGAATTCCGCGTCTGGCGCCTTATGCACCTACGTGGGCGAAAAAAGCGCCAGGTCCGATCCGGACACCGCGATCGCGCGGATCGCCGCGCGGCAACACGGGGTGGTGTCCGTTACCCAGCTGAACAACGCCGGCACGTTCCGCAGCGGCATAGCTCGCCGCGTGAAGGCGGGTCGGCTCCACCGCATCTACCGCGCCGTCTACGCAGTGGGCCACCGAGGGCTGAGCTAGGAAGGCAGGTGGATGGCCGCCGTGCTCGCCTGCGGCCCCGGAGCGGTGCTGAGCCATCGCAGCGCCGCGGAGCTCTGGGGGATACTGAAGCCGCGGCCCGGCCCGATCGACGTCACGATCCCCGGCTACGCGGGCAGGAAGCGGCGCGCCGGAATCCGCCTGCACCGCTCGGCGACCCTCCTACCCAGGTGCACCACGCTTCGCGCCGCCATTCCCGTCACCACGCCCGGGCGCACGCTGGATGACCTCCCCCGAGTCGCACCCGTCGATGTGGTCCTGCGGGCGAGGCGCGAAGCCGAGTTTTGCCGGCTTCCCCTCGGCGAGCCCGCTGGCGAGGAGCGCGGCGGCACGGAGCTGGAGCACCGCTTCCTTCGCTTGTGCCGGCGCCACCGCCTTCCTGTCCCAGAGGCCAATGTTCGGATCGGCCCGTATGAGGTGGACTTTCTGTGGCGTGACGGACGGCTCATCGTCGAGGTCGACGGCTGGGAGGGCCACGGGACCCGCACCGCCTTCGAGGAAGACCGGGCTCGGGACGCGCATCTCGCCACGCTCGGCTACGCGATGCTTCGCTTCACGTGGCGCCAAGTCGTCGACGAGCCGAAGGCGGTCGCGGCGACCGTGCGCGCCCTGCTGGCCGCCAGGTGACGCCGCCGGCGTCGACGGCGGCTCGATCGTGGACCGGCTGGGTAGGGGGGAAATTCGTCCACCGTGGCGCCTTATGCACCTACGTGGGTGCAAAGAGCGCCAGATCCAGCGGCCTAGATGTACATGCCGCCGAACTGGCCGCCGGTGACGTTCAACACCTGCCCGTGCACGTAGTTGCTCAGCTCCGAGGCCAGGAACAGGACCGGCTTCGCGGCCTCCTCCGGCTGGGCGGCACGGCCGAGGGGGATGATCATGGCCGCCATCGCCCTCGTCTGCTCGGGGATCCCGAGCCCGACCTTCTCGCCGTGCACCTCGATCTCCTCGCCCTTCTCCTTCGACTGGGTCAGGCGGGTCTCGATGAAGCCGAACGCGACCGCGTTGACGTTGATCTTGAACTGGCCCCACTCCTTGGCCAGCGTCTTGGTCAGCCCGACGACGCCGGCCTTTGCGGAGGAGTAGTTGACCTGGCCGGCGTTCCCCATCGTGCCCGAGATTGAGGTCACGTTGACGATCTTCCGAAACACCTCCCGACCCTCGCCCAGCTCCTGCTTGGCCGCCGCGCGCCAATGCGGGGCGAGCGCGCGGGCGACGCGGAAGGGGACGATCGTGTGGATGTCGAGCATGGCCTGGAACTGCTCGTCCGTCATTCGGTGAATGACCCCGTCCCAGGTGTAGCCGGCGTTGTTGACGACGATGTCCACCTCGCCGAACACGTCGACCGCCTTGCCCACCAGCTCGTCGGGAACTCCCGGCTCGGTGAGATCCCCGGCGAAGACCGCGGTCTCACCCTCGATCTCGCCTGCCGCCTGCTCGGCGACGTCGCCGTCGATGTCGTTGATCAGAACCTTGGCGCCCTCGGCCACGAACAGCTCCGCGGTGGCCCGGCCGATGCCGCGGGCCGATCCAGTGACGATCGCGGCCTTTCCGTCAAGCAGTCCCATGTGCAGATTCCACTCCCGTCTCGATTACGTCAGTTGATGTAAGGGTGCGGCACTCTATGTGCTCGCCGCGCGGCGGCGCGTGACCGGGCGCGGGCGAGGCGGATTGCTAGTCGGTGCCGATCAACTCCGCGCTGAAGGCGCTCGCCTTCGTCTTCGCCTTTCCCTTCCGCTTCCACTCGACGGTGAGGTCGTCGCTCTCCCCACTCACCTCGATCACGAAGTGAAAGGCGTTCGAGCCCTTCGAGCTGAAGAGGACGGGACCGGGCTCGGCGACCTGCCCGAGGCCGTTGACGACCCTGACCAATGCCGAGCCCTTGCGCATGTCGGCGCTGACGGCAAGCGCCATCTCCGGCTGGCAGCCTCCGCAGCTCTGGTCGACGGGCAGCCCCGGGACCGGCCTGAAGTCGCCCTTGGTCGCCTTCACGTTCTCGTCGCTCCACCACGTGACCACCGAGTTGGGGTCGAAGATCCTGGTGCTCCCGGAGTCGGCAAGCACCAGCGCAGGCGCGGCGACGACAGCGCGAGGGTGAGCAGTCCGACGGTGTTGGTTCGCATCCGCGCCTCCCGTGTCGGTTACCGGCCGAACCTAAACCCGGTCCCGGGACGCGGGAGTGGTCAGAGCCCGAGCTGGCGTCCGAGGATCTCCTTCATGATCTCGTCGGTGCCGCCGCCGATCGGGCCCAAGCGGGCGTCGCGGAGCGCGCGCTCGACCCCGTATTCCCGCATGTAGCCGTAGCCGCCGAGGATCTGCACGCACTCGTCCGCGACCTCGACCGTGGCACGCTGCGTGAGCAGTTTCGCCATCGTCACCTCACGCACGCCGGCGGTCACCGACGGATGGGTGAGCTCTCCGCGACCGATTGCCTCGCGCCGCTCATCCTCCCGACCCACGAACTCACGCAGCGCGTGGTAGGTGAGCGCTCGACCCACCTCCGCCTTGATCCCGAACTCGGCGAGCTTGTGGCGCACCGCCTGGAACTTCCCGATCGGGCGCCCGAAGGCCTCGCCCTCGAGCGAGTAGGAGATCGCGACGTCGAGGAGCCGCCTCATCGCGCCCACGGCGCCCAGCGCCATCAGCAGCCGCTCCCACTGGAAGTTGGCCATGATCTGCTGAAATCCGGCGTTCTCTGGGCCGAGCCGGTTCTCCTCGGGCACCTCGACGTCGGTGAACGAGAGCTCGCCTGTATCGGAGGAGTGCCAGCCCATCTTCTCCAGCTTGCGCGAGACCTCGTAGCCGGGCATGTCCCGCTCCAGGACGAGGAAGGAGAGCCCGTGATGGCCACCGGCCTCGCTGGTCTTAACCGCGCAGACGAGCAGGTCGGCGCGGACCCCGTTGGTGATGAACGTCTTCGCGCCGTTCACGACGTAGCCGCCGGGCACGCGCCGCGCGAAGGTCTTGATAGAGGCAACGTCGGATCCGGCATCCGGCTCGGTGATCCCGAGGGCGGCGACCTTCTCGCCGCGGATCGCCGGCCGCAGGAAGCGCTCGTGCTGCTCGGGGGTGCCGAAGCGGAAGAGCGGGGGCGTGGCGATCCCGGTGTGGGCGCCGAGGCCGGCGGCGACGCCGCCCCCCGCGCCTGCGGCGGCCAGCTCCTCGGCCCAGACCGCGTCGTGGACGTAGTCGCCGCCCTGCCCGCCGAGCTCCTCGGGGTACTTGAGGCCGAGGAAGCCGAGCTCGCCGGCGCGGACGAACAGCGCGCGGGGGAATTCCCGGGCCCGCTCCCACTCCTCGATGTGGGAGACGATCTCCGCCTCCACCCAGCGGGCGATCGACTCCCGCAGGTGCTCGTGCTCGTCGGTGAACGGCGGCAGCAGCGCTCGCTCGCCGCTGTCCCTGACGACGCTCACGTGATCGCGTCGGTGCCCTCGCCCGCCTCCACCACCGCCTCGAGCTCGGCGGTGTCGAGGAGGAGGCAGAACTCGCAGAAGTGCTCCCCGAAGGGAGTGAGCTGGATGCTCCGTCGCACGGTGCTCGCGCGGCCCGCCTCCCGCATCGCCTCGATCACGTCCGGCTGGGCCTCGAGCACCTGATAGCGACCGAGGTCGCGGATCGGCTCCCGCGAGAACCAGATCAGCCCCAGGCGGTAGAGGTTGGCGAGATACGCCGGTACGCGCTCGGGGTTCATGCACCCGGCGTGAGCGCCGATCATCGACAGCCCGGGGCCGACCACCCGCGAGCCGATCCCGAACGGCCGCCACGTCCGCACGTCGACCGCCGCCTGGGGCCCCTCCGTCGCGAGCAGGCGCAGGATCCGCGCCTCGTGGGGCGCGAGCTGGGTGAGGATCCGGTCGTAGGCCGGGTGGGCTCCGGACTGGTCGTCGAGCTCGGCGGATCGCTCGAGGAGCGCGGCGCCGCGCTCGCGGAGCGACTCGGCCTCGTCCGCACGCGGTCGCCGGCCCGCGATGCCGAAGGGGTGGATCTCGCTGAGGCCGAACAGGCGCCGTGCGCCCTCGCGCACGGCGTCGCCGAGCTCGGCGGCCGCGGTTCCTGCGCCCCCGCCCGAGAGCGCCGCCTCGCCCAGCCTGCGACCCGCGCGCAGGGCGGTCTCGGCGGTCCAGCCCGCGGTCCTTAGCCAGGCCGAGGCCCAGAGCCGCATCAGCCCCGGGGCCGCCTCGAGCGCCCTCGGGTCGCTGCCGCGCTCGTCGTGCGCCGCTCCGGTGCTCCCGTCTCGATCGTCCACGGTCGAAACCTATCCCGGCGATCCCGGCGTCCCCGGGTCCTCCAGCGTCGTATAGCCGTGCGAGGAGAAGTCGAAGCCGAGCAGGTCCCCGCGCGGATTTCGCCGGTCGCCGTGGTGATACGCCCGGACCTCGGCGATCCGCCCGTCGCGCAGACGGAACCACTCCGTGCCGCGGTTGAGGCGCCGCTCCCCGGACTTGGGGTCGCGCCACGTCATCGTCCACTCGATCACCGCCTCGTCCCCAT
>JBKPFS010000092.1:0-12322 GCA_046728935.1 Actinomycetota bacterium
CCAGTACGCCGACGCTCCGATAGTCGGCAAGTGCGCCCACTACTCGCACACGCTCGCCAGCGGCGCGACGATGCTGCGGTTCCCCCACCTCGAGCACACCTACGTGGAGCACGTCAAGGGCGCCACGATCACGGCGAAGGCCGATGTGCTGCGGGAGCTTCGCTTCGACGACGTGCGCGTCGGGGTCGACAACGCGCTCTTCGCTCGAGTTGAGGCGGAGGGGATCAAGGTGTACTCCGCCGACCGCTTCTCCTTCGTCGCGGTCCGCCACGGCGACGAGCACGGGCACACCTGGGCCGTGAGCGAGGGCAGGCTGATGAGCACCGCGGGCTCGGTCTCCTACGGCCCCCCTGAGACCCTCGTCGAGGCCTGAGCGTGCGAATCCGGGTCGGGCGACGCCGGCGCGGGGTCAGGGTGCTCTCCGTGGGCTCGCTGCCTCCGGAGCTGGGGGGAAGTGAGCGTGGCGGGGTCGCGACGTTCCACGGGGTCCTGCTGGAGGAATTCGCGCGCAGCCCCGATCACGGGGTCGAGGTCACGGGGGTATTCGTGCTGCCGCCGGACGAGCTCGAGCCGGAGGGGGCGGCGAGGTGCCCCGCGCCGATCCTCGCCCACCGCGTCCCGAAGCGGCCCGGCCGCCGCCACCTGCGCATGCTCCGCCGCGCGAAGCCGGACGTGGTCGTCTTCAACCACATCGCCAACCGCTACGTGGCGCGCTGGGCCGTGCTTCACCGGCGACTCGCCTCCGAGGTGCCCGCGCTGGGAATCGTCCACTCATGGCACCCGATCACCCGCTACGCAGGCGAGGAGGCCCGGCTGCGGATGGGGTTCGCGCAACGCGGGCTCGCGGCGGTACAGGCGGTGAGCTTCGGCTCACATCACTGCCGCGCCGAGGGTGAGGCGCTGGGGGTCACGTATCCGCCGGTCGCGGAGGTGATCCATTACCCGCTCCAGCGCGCGTACGCCGGCCCGGCCGAGGTAGACGCCGAACCCCGAAGCGGCATCGCCTACGTGGGCTCGTTGATCCCGCGCAAGAACGTCGGCGCGCTGATCGAGGCGCTGCCGGCGCTGCCGGGGGTCGAGCTCACCGTCGCCGGCGAGGGGGGAGAGGAGGACGCGCTGCGGACCGCGGCGTCCCGCGCGAGAGTCGCCGATCGGACGCGTTTCGTGGCCCACCGTCCGGTTGGCGAGCACCTCACGCGGATGCGGGAGCTGCTGCTCTCCTCCGCGGTGCTGTGCCTCCCCAGCACCAGCGAGTCCTTCGGCCTCGTGATGATCGAGGCGCTCGCCTGCGGCACACCCGTGGTGGGCTTCGAGCCCACGCTGGCAGAGATCGAGGAGCGGGTGGGCGTCAGCTGCGGCGAGGGCCTCCCGTCCGCGGAGCCCGCCTCGATCGCGGCCGCGATCGAGCGTGTCCTGGCGCGCGAGTGGGATCGTGCCGAGCTTCGCGCGCGCACGCTCGCGGCCTTCTCCCCCGAGACGGTCGCGGACCGCTACGCCGGCGTGATCACGGCGCTCGCGGGCCGTTAGCGCCCCTGCCGGCGCGGCACGTGGGCATGATGCCAGCGTGAGGATCGGAATCTGCGCCTACTGGTTCAATCGCGGCCAGGGTGTTGTCGCGCGCCAGGTCCGCTCGGCGCTCGATTCCCTCGGGCACGAGACCTTCGTCCTCGCCCGCCCCACGCGAGCGAGCAACATCCGGCCCGCCTTCATCGACCGGACCGGGGTCTGGGACCAGCCCGGGATCACTGAGGCGTCGCAATACTGGATACCGGCCGACGAGCTCGTGCGCTGGGGGGGCGAGCGCGGGCTGGAGCTCGCCTTCTTCGATCAGAACTACGAGTTCGAGGCGATTGAGGCGCTCCGCCGGGCCGGCACCACGACCGTGGGGCGCTTCGTCTGGGAGCAGTTTCGAGCAGAGCACGCGGAGCCGGCCAAGCGCGCCTTCGACGTTATCTACTCGCTGACCGAGTGCGAGCACGCGCGCTATGCGGCGATCGGGATCTCGAGCCCGAGGGTGCACTGGGGCATCCACCCGGAGCTGCTCGCCTACGCGGGCGAGGACGAGCCCGACGCCGGGCGCCTGACGTTCTTCTATCCGGCCGGCTTCCTCAGCAAGCGAAAACCGGTTCCGCAGCTCCTGCGCGCCTTTCGCCGCCTGCACGGCGAGGGCCTGCGTCTGGTCGTCAAGGGCCAGGTCGAGCGCCGGACGAAGGCGCTGGAGCGGGCGGCGGCGCGCGACTCCCGGATCGAGGTCGTGCTGGAGGACCTTCCCACCGCCGAGCACCTCAGCCTGTTCGCGTCCGCCGACGTGTGCGTCGCGCCGAGTCGCTGGGAAGGGCTGGGACTGCACCTGTACGAGTCGATGGCGCTGGGCCTGCCGGTGATCACGAACAACACGCCCCCGATGAACGAGGTGATTCGCGACGGCGAGAACGGCCTCCTCGTCCGGACCTGGCGCCGGGGCCGTGCCAGCTCGGGCATCCCCGCCTATGTGCCGAGGGTCCGAGACCTGCGCGCGGCGATGCGCCACTGCCTGGATCCCGGGCTGCGCCGCGAGCTCGCGGCAGGCGCCCGCGAGGCGCGCGAGGGGCTCCGCTGGGAGCGGACCGTCGCCGACTACGCCGACTTGATCGCGGGGGCGGCCGGGTGAGCCCTTGCGCGCGGCGTGCCCACCGTCAACGAAGAGCGGTGGCTGCGCGGCCGCCCGCCCGCTCGCGGACGAACGAGAAGCGATCGTTCGAATACACGCGCACTCCTCGCTCGCGGCAACGGGCGACCAGGTCGGGCTCGGGGTCCGGTGAACCGTCGCCGAAGCGATGGCGCCTGACCACCTCGACGGCGACCATCATCGAGCCGGGCTCGACGCGATCGACGTATCGGTGCTCGGAGTCCGAGAAGCACAGCGCAGGCCCACCAGGCTCGATGCGCGAGTAGTGCGCCCGCTTGCCGACGATGCCGGCGGCGGTGTACGAGAACGCGTGCACGAGGTCGGTCAGGTAGTGCTCTTCGTAACCGCATGCGGGATCGAACGGCGCCACAAGCTCGCCCCCGGCGGCGTCGACGGCGAGGTTTAGGCAACCTCCGCGCTGCGCGCCCACAGGAGCGTGACGAACGACCACCCGCTCAATCCCGGTCTCGTGCGCCCATCGGGTCGCGGTCTCGACATCGCCGCCGCTGCCCACCAGCACCAGCTCCAGCGGGCTCCAGCTCTGGGCCGCGATCGTGTCGATCAGCCGCCTCGCGCCCTCGTCGTCGTCCTCAAGCACCGCGATCGCGCTGACGGTCGGTGGGCCGTCGGAGACCGGCAGACCGACCGAGCGCAGGACCTGGTTCACCCGGTGTCCATAGGTGTGCGCCGCCAGCGCCCTGCGCATCGCCTCGTGGGCGCGGGCGGTGGTCGTCTCGGGATCGGAGAGCATCGCGGCAAGCTTCGTCGTCGTCTCATCGGCCGAGGTCGAAACCGGCACCAGATCACCGAAGACCTCGCCGATCGCCCGTGAGTACCCCGAGAGGATCGGCGTCGAGCACGCCGTGAGTTCGAACACCCGCCGGGCGCACATCGTCCGGGAATCGGTCACCGAGTTGACGTTCAGGAACACCTTGTATGCCTTGTACGCCGCGAGGATCCGTTCGTAGGGAAGGGATCCGACCACGTGCTCCCGATATTCCGCCGGCCAGGCGAAATCGGGCTCGTCCCCGGTGACGCGACTGAAGATGTCGAGTCCGAACCGAAGCGCCGGGGCGAGGATCACCTCCATCTGCGCGCGGCGGGCCGGATGCTTGGTCGCGTAGTAGGTGCCGGCGAAGGCGATGTCGTGGCTTCGCCCGCCGGGCACGCCGATCGGGTTGTGGATTCGCGGCTGGACGCCGAAGGGGAGAACCGCGACGCGCTCGTGATCGAGCACCTCCTGGTAGCGCGGGACGAGGTCACCGTCGACCGTGAACACCCAGTCGAACAGCCCCGCGGTGTCGATGAAGCGGTGGAAGTTCGGCGGGTCCTCCTTGCTCCAAAAGACGGTCGGGACGCCGCGGTCGCGGCACCAGTTGATCACCTCCAGCAGCGTGCCCCTGCGTCCCTCGAGATCGCCGACGATCTCGCGGCGCCAGCGGTCGCCGTTGGCGCGCCACGCCGACTCGACGAAGAGGAGCTGCGGCTCTTCGCGTTCGAGGACCTCTCGCCACTCCTCGGGACCGAACTGAACCTGGTCCCACTCGTAACGAAGGGCGGTGGCGGTGAAGTGGTCGAGGATCGCCGCGACCTTGAGGTCGGGTCGGGCGACGGGGCCTTCTGGGAGCTCGACGTCCGGGATCGCTACCCGGCAGGCGGCCTCGGAGGCGATCTCCGCCGGCATCGTCCACTTTCGCTTCGCGAGCCGCCGTCGCTTGCGCTCGGCAGGGCTCAGCCTCTGCTCCCGGTCTCGCCGCCGGCGGACGCTGCGGATCAGCCTCGAGGCGCGGCGGCGAAGCCCGCGGCTTCGCTCCCGCTCCTTGTGCGCGCGAACCTTTTTGCGCAGCCGCTTGGTGCGCTCCGCGAGACGGAGCGCCTCGGCGTGCTCCTGGAGCATTTCGCGATGGATCTCGAGCACCCTCTGCTCGAGCAACGGCTGGACCGCGAGCACGAGCTCCGATGCCTGCTGCTCCGTCATCCCACCAGGTCGGGCGATGACGCGGAAGTAGTCGTCGTGGATGTCGAGTGAGGTGATCGTCAGCTGGGGAGCGAGGGCCGCGACCAGGGAGGCAGGGAAGAAGGTCGCCTTGTGGTCGTGGTGCGGGCTGTAGCCGAAGGGCGTGGTGAGCGCGATCACGCCGTCGGGCTTGCAGACGCGGGCGACCTCGGCGAGCACAGGAGCCGGGTCCGCCAGATGCTCGAGCACCTCACCGAGCAGGACCGAGTCGAACGCGTCGTCCGGCACGCCCAGCCGGCTCGCGTCGCCGACCCGGAACTCGAGCCGCTCCCGGACCTCGGCCGGCTTGCGGTCCCGCTCGGCGAGCGCGTAGGCGATCCGGTCGGCCTCGTTGTCGACGCCGAGCACGTTCAGGCCACGGCGCGCGCACAGGATCGAGGCGATCCCCTGCGAGCAGCCCACGTCGAGGACCTCACCCCGAGCCTGGGAGACGAGCCAGTCGATCCGCTCCCTGGTGCGCTTCTGCGACCGTCCGCCCCAGATCAGGCCCTTGTAGACCTCGGATATCTGGTCTTCGTTGGCCATTGGCCGGTGAAGGTACTAGCAACGATCGCGGATCCCGTGCTCTACGCTACGCGCCGCCGGGGCGAGCATGCGCTGGATCATCTACGGAGACATCCTCTCGCGGCACGCCGTGGACAGCTTCGAGGCCGCGCTGGGCGCCGCCGGCAACGAGGTCGTCGAGGTGCCGGCGGTCTCCCGCTCGCACAAGTTCGGGCCCGAGGCTGACGTCGAGGCCGAGTCGCGCCGCCGGCTCGAAGCCGCGCTCCCTGCCGACGTCCTGTTCAGCTTCCGGCCCGAGGAGCTGACCCCGCGGGTGCTCGCCCACCTTCGCGAGCGCGGTGTCACCACCCTGGTGTGGTTTGCCGACGATCCTCTGCTCTACCGGATCTGCTACCGGCACGTGGCCGAGGCTTACGACCTGACCCTGCACACGGGGCGCGAGGACGTTCTGCGCTTCTACGAGAAGCGTCACGGCGTCCGCGGCTACAGCTTCCCGTTCTGGACCGACGATGCCCATTTCCCCTACGCCTACGATCCGGACGCCGCCGACATCGACGTCGGATTCCTGGGCAACTGCCACGGCCCGCGGCGCCAGGAGCGATACGACCTGCTCGCCAGCCTGCCGTGGAAGGTGCGGTACTTCGGCCGCCTCCCCACCGGTGACGCGGTCGACTACGCCGGCATCCATGCCGGGGTGCTGGACAGAGCCGAGATCCCGGTCGCCATCCGCCGATTTCGCGTCGCGATCAACATGGCGCAGACCTTCGCCGAGATCAAGGATCGCTACAACTTCCGGGCCCTCGCGCGGTTCGGTGAGTTCTTCTTCCCCAGCCGCCTCGTCCTCTACGCGGCGGTCGGCCTCCCGACCGTGTCGCTGACCCTCCCGGGCGCGCCGCCGCCCTTCCCGTCGGTCTCGACGGTGACGAACCGCGACGAGCTGATCGACCGCGTGGGGGAGTTGCTCGACGACCGGGCGGCGCTGCTCGAGGCTTCGCAGGCGGCTCGGCGCGACTTCGAGGCCTGCCTGACGGCCGAGTCGCGCGTGGCGATGCTGGCCCGTCTGCTCGCGGGACCCAGAGACCACGACCTCACCACCCGGGCCGAGCTCTGGCGGGCTTCGGCCGGACGAAGCCGGGCGAGACCGCCGAGGTCGAGCGGCTTCGTTCCTAGCCGGGGTGAGCTGGGAGCCAGCGCACCGGCCGATCGAGGCGGCGGCGGACCTCCTCGACCTGCTCACCCTCGAGCCCAGGCCCGGCCAGCAGCACCACCTCCTGGGCGGGGTAGGTTGCGAGCTCGTCCTCGACCGCGAGCACCGGATCAGGATCGGTGACCCTGCCGGTCGCCTCCAGGCCGGCCGCGGCGAGCGCCGCGATCGAGAGGGCGAGCCTGCGCTGCGCTCGGGCTCGCGCCTCGCCCACGTCGGATGCCCAGCGCGCGAGGCGGCCCTCGGTCGCGGGCGCGAGGACCAGCACCTCGGGCGCGCCGTCGCCGGAGCTCATCACCCGCGCCCCCTCGGTTGCGATCGAGGCCACCTCCTCGACTGCCCGCGGGTCATCGAGCGGTGAGTTCGCGACCACGAGCAGCCGGTAGCGCGCGTCGCCGCGTCGGGCGACCTCGATCGGCTCGTCGAAGCGGGTCCGCGCCGCGACCACGAGCAGGGCCGCCACCGCGAGCGCGCCCGCAGCCAGGCCGAGCTGGGGCGCGATCGCAAACGCGCCCACGATGGGGACGGCGATCGCGGCCACCAGCAGGGGCAGCATCCACGGTTTGGGGATCAACGGGACGAGACGTCGCACGCTCTCTCACTACCCGCCCGCGGGCGCCGCGGGCCGTCGAGTCAGCGATTCGACACGGCCGCCCTGGCCGTTCACGCCCGGATCATGGCGCAATCCCTCACAGTGGGCTTGCACGAGGCGCCGCAACGTGAAAGAAAGGGGGATGCGAGCGCCGGACGCTCGTCAACTCAACCGGCACGAGGAGGAGGAGTCCAAAGATGGCGACGTACATCATGCTCACGCGACTGACGTCCGACGGCGTCAAGACGCTCAAGGACAACCCGTCCCGAGTCCACGAGGTGACCAAGGAGGTCGAGCAGCTCGGCGTCAAGGTCGTCAACCAGTGGGCGACCCTGGGCGAGTACGACTTCGTCAGCGTCGTCGACGCGCCCGACGAGATCACGATGGCCAAGCTCTCGGTGGAGATGGGCTCACGTGGCACGGTCATGAACGAGACGCTGGTCGCGATCCCGGCCGAGGAGTTCACCAAGTCCCTGTGAGCAGATGAGGATCCTTGTCGTCGGAGGGGGCGGGCGCGAGCACGCGATCATCCGGGCGCTCGCCCGCTCCGCGGAACGACCCGAGCTCCTCTGCGCGCCCGGAAACGCCGGTATAGCGGAGGAGGCCCGCTGTCTGGAGGTGGGCGCGGAGGACGTCCCGGCGCTCGTCGACGCCGCGACGGTCGAGGGCTGCGATCTCATCGTCGTGGGCCCCGAGGCGCCACTGGTCGCGGGCCTCGTCGATGCGCTCGAGGCCGCGGGAGTGCCCGCCTTCGGCCCCGCGGCGGAGCCGGCGCGGCTGGAGGGCTCCAAGGTCCACGCGAAGGAGCTGATGGCCGAAGCCGGGGTCCTGACCGCCTCCCACGCCGTGCTCCGCAGCCGCGAGGAGGCGCTCGAGCACCTCGCCCAGGCCTCCTACCCGGTCGTGTTGAAGGCCGACGGTCTGGCCGCGGGCAAGGGGGTGATCATCTGCGAGTCCAAGCCCGAGGCGCTCGAGGCGATGGAGGTCTACTTCGTGGAGCGCCGCTTCGGGGAGACCCAGGTCGTGGTCGAGGAGCACCTGCTGGGCGAGGAGCTCTCGGTGCTCGCCCTCTGCGACGGGGAGAACGTGCTGCCGCTGGCCCCGGCGCAGGACTACAAGCGGATCCACGACGGCGACCAGGGTCCGAACACCGGCGGGATGGGCAGCTACTCGCCCGTGCCCGGATTCGATTCCGAGCGCACGGAGGAGATCGCGGACCTGGTGCACCGCCCGATCGTCGAGCTGATGCGCCGCCGGGGCACCCCGTACCACGGCGTCCTCTACGCCGGCCTGATGCTGACCGAGGACGGACCTCGGGTGCTGGAGTTCAACTGCCGGTTCGGGGACCCGGAGACGCAGGCGGTGCTGCCCCGGCTTCGCTCCGATCTGCTCGGCCTCTGCCGCGCCGCGAGAGAGCCCGGCGGCCTCGCCGACATGGCCGCCGAGTTCGCCGACGACTGGGCGGTGACCGTGGTCCTCGCGTCGGCCGGCTACCCGGACTCGTCGTCGAAGGGGGACGTGATCAGCGGACTGGACGCCGTGCCCGCCGGGGTGGAGGTAACCCACGCCGGAACGGCCCTCGTCGACGGCAGCCTGGTCACCGCAGGGGGCCGCGTGCTCAACGTGACGGGCCTCGGGTCGACCCCCGCCGAAGCCCGCGAGCGCGCCTACGAAGCGGCGGAGATGATCCACTTCGAGGGCAAGCAGACGCGAACGGACATCGCGGCGCGCGCCGTCGACCGGGTGGCCGCCGGATAGGGACCCGCACCCGACACACAAGGAGAGATCGTGGAGGCACAGGAACCCGCGCAGACCACCGAGACGGCGATCGCCGAGCCGATGCCGGACGTGGAGGCCGCGTTCGAGGAGATCGAGGTCGACGCGCCGCTGGTCGGGATCATCATGGGCTCCGCGAACGACAAGCCGAAGCTCCAGCCCGCGGGCGAGGCGCTCCAGGAGGCGGGCATCCGCTACGAGGTGCGGGTGATGAGCGCCCACCGGGACCCGGAGAAAGTGCGCGAGTACTGCTACGCGGCCAGGATGCGCGGCCTGAAGGTGCTGATCGCCGGGGCCGGCATGTCGGCGGCGCTCCCAGGCGTCGCGGCGGCGCACAGCGACCTGCCCGTGATCGGGGTGCCGATCTCCGGCAAGAACCTGGGCGGCCTCGATGCGCTGCTGTCTGCCGTGCAGATGCCGCCGGGCGTTCCCGTCGGCTGCGTTGCGATCGACGGCGCAAGGAACGCCGGATTGCTTGCGGCCCGGATAATCAATACGTGATATCGCGCTACACGCGCCCCGAGATCGGGGCCGTCTGGTCGCCGCAGCGCAAGATGGAGGCGTGGCTCGAGGTCGAGCTGGCCGCGACCGACGCCTGGGCCGAGGAGGGCGTCGTCCCCGCCGACGCGGCCGCCGCGTGCCGTGAGCGCGCGGGGTTCGACCTCGAGGCGGTGAACGAGCGCGAGCGGGTGACCGGGCACGACGTCGCCGCCTTTGTCGACGTCGTCGCGGCCTCCGTCGGCGAGGAGGGGCGCTGGATCCACTACGGGCTCACGTCCTCCGACGTGCTCGACACCGCGCTCGCGCTCCAGCTTCGCGAGGCGGGAGAGCTCGTCCTCGCCGGGGCGGTCGCCTACCGGGACGTGCTCATCGCCCGCGCGCGCGAGCACCGGGACACGCTCTGCATCGGTCGCACCCACGGGATCCACGCAGAGCCCACAACCTTCGGGCTGCGCCTGGCGGGATTCGCCTTCGAGGCCGACCGCAACCTGGCTCGGCTGCAACGTGCGCTCGAGGCGGCGGCCGTGGGCAAGCTCTCGGGGGCGGTCGGAACCTACGCCTCGGTCCCTCCGTCGATCGAGGCGCGGGTGATGGAGCGGCTCGGCCTGCGCCGGGAGGACGCCTCGACCCAGGTCGTCCCCCGCGACCGGCACGCGGAGGTGCTGGGCGCCGTGGCCCTCGCCGGCGCGGGGCTCGAGCGGTTCGCCCAGGAGGTCCGCAACCTCCAGCGCACGGAGGTCCGTGAGGTCTCCGAGCCATTCGCGAGCGGAGAGCAGAAGGGCTCCTCGGCGATGCCGCACAAGCGGAACCCGATCCTCTCCGAGCGGATCTGCGGCCTGGCGCGCGTCCTCCGGGGCTACGCGCAGGTGGGGCTCGAGAACGTCGCCCTCTGGCACGAGCGCGACATCTCGCACTCGGGCGCCGAGCGGGTCGTGCTTCCCGACGCGACGATCCTGCTCGACTACATGCAGGATCTAGGCAGGCGAGTGATCGACGGCATGACGGTGGACGCCGATCGCATGCGCGCCAATCTCGATCTGACGCACGGGGCCGTGTTCAGCCAACGCGCGCTGACGGCTCTGGTCGAGAGCGGGATGGAGCGCGATGCCGCCTACAGGCTGGTCCAGGAGGCTGCCCAGCGCGCCTGGGATGAGGACACCAGCTTCCGGGACCTGCTCGCGGAGCGGACGCCGGAGCTGGATCTGGACGGCGTCTTCGACACCTCGGCCTACCTCGGGCACGTGCCAGAGGTGATCGAGCGCCTGGACGCCCTGGGCGGCTAGCCGGATGCGGGTCGCGATGATCCTCAAGGTCCGCGACGAGGACGACATCCTCGAGGACAACTTCCGCTTCCACCGGGCGCAGGGAATCGACCTCTTTCTGGCCACCGACAACGGGTCGACCGACCGCACCCCTGAGATCCTCGAGGGCTTCGAGGGCGCGGGACTCGCGCGCGTTTTCCACGAGCCGGAGGCGGACATGCACGAGCACGGGCACGAGTGGTACACGCGCATGGCACAGCTCGCCGCGACCGATCACGACGCCGACTGGGTCGTCGTCGCCGACGCCGACGAGTTCTGGTGGCCGCTCGCCCGGACGCTGCGCGACACCCTCGCCGCCGTCCCCGACCGCTACGGGCTCCTGTTCGGCGCCCGGGGGGAGTTCGTCCCCGCGCCGGAGGGCCCCGGGACGTTCGCCGAGCGCCTCACCGTGCGCGAGCGCCACGCGCGCCTTCGTCCCAAGATCGCCTTCCGCGCCGACCCGACGGCGGTGCTCTGGCACCGGGGCGGGCACGACGTCGCCTACGTCCCGAACGGCGCCGACCTTCGCTCGGCCCTGCGGCCTCCCGGGCGTGCGGTGCTCCGCGGCGTGCGCGAGCAGGATGAGGTGGGCGGCGGCGAGCCGGTCCCGGCACCGGAGCTCGGGGCCGTGAGGATCCTCCACTTCCCGATCCGCTCCCTCGACCAATTTCGCCGCCGGATCGAGGCGGCGCTGCTGCAGGAGGGCCCCGACCCCCAGACGGGGAAGCGGGCGCGGCTTCGCGAGCGCTACGAGCGCGAGGGCGTCGAGGCGCTCTACGCCGACCAGGTCCTCGACGAGCAGGAGCTCGAGGCCGCGATCGCCGCCGGTGAGCTCGTCCGGGACACGCGCCTGCGTGATTTCCTGGCGCGCTGCCCCAACCCGCTCGAGGAGGGAAGCGCGAACGCCTCTCCGGCGCTCATGCCGCTTCCGCCCGATGAGCTCGCGCGCGAGCGGCGCGAGCTCGAGCTCGACGCCCTGTCGGCGCTCGCCCGCCACCAGCGCCTGAACGAGATCCGTCTCGACACAACGCGCGAGCGCATGCGCGACATCGGCGTTCGTTGGCGCGAGATGGAGCGCACGACGAAGACCCAGACCGCGAAGGCGCTTCGCCGCCTCGAGCGGGTGAAGCGGCTCCAGGGCAAGGTCAGGCGCCTGCGCGCGGAGCTGCGGCGCGAGCGACGCCGGCCGTGGAGCCGCGCCCGCGCGACCCTTGGCCGCGCCATCGGACGCGGCCGCTGAGCGCCAAGCTCAGCGCACGCGGGTGAAGCGCTCGACGGTTGCGATCAGCTCGTCGACCTTCTCGTCGGCCTCGCGACCACCGCGGCCCAGCGCGTCACGGACGCAGTGGTTGGTGTGCTCGGAGAGGAGCTCCAGGGCGACGCCGTCGAGCGCCCTGCTGACGGCGCCGATCTGGGTCAGCACGTCGATGCAGTAGGCCTCCTCCTCGACCATCCGGCCGAGGCCCCTGACCTGGCCCTCGATCCTCGCCAGACGTCGCTTGATCGCCTGCTTGTCCTCCACGTATCCGACCGACCGCGAATCGCTCATGCCTTGCAGTATACGGGGAGGGGGTATTAGCCCAAGAACTCGAGAAGCGCCGCCTTGCCGCCCTGAGGGAGCGGCTCCCCGTGCGCGAACAGCAGGGCGTCGAAGTCGAGCTCGCAGATGCGTCGCAGCGACTCGCGAAGCCCCCGCTTGACCGCCTCGGGGTCGTCGCCCATCAGCGGGTCCGAGACGAAGCGAAGACCCTGCTCGCCG
>JBKPFS010000093.1:0-11986 GCA_046728935.1 Actinomycetota bacterium
GGCCGGTGCTGCGTGGCCGTCCCGGCGACCTCGCTCGCGAGCCGCTCGAGGTCCGCGACGACCGCGTCGCGGCGACCCTCGAGGTCGGAGATCACCGCCTCGACGTCTGCCCGCTTGCGATTCGCCTCCTCGACGATCCGCCCCGCCTCGGCCTCCGCCTCGGCGCGAATCTCGGCGGCGTTCACCTCGGCCTCCTCGCGGACGCGCCCCGCGTACGCGTCGGCCGCGGTGCGGGTCTCCTCGGAGTAGGTCTCGGTGTCGATGCGGCTCTGCTCGGCATGGGCGTCCGCGTCGGCACGCGTCTTTCGCGCGTAGGAGTCGGCCGCGCCGTGCGTTTCCCGCTCGTACTCCTCGGCGGATGAGCGCATCGCCTCGGCCTTCACGTTGGCCTCGCCGACGATGTGCCTCGCCCCGGCCTCTCCCTCCGCGCGAAGCTGCTCCGCCGCCTCCTCGGCCGCGGTCAGGATCTGCCCCGTCTTCTCCCCGATGCGCTCGAGCTCGCGCCTGACCAGGTCCGAGCGTGACTCGTCGTCGCCGCCGTGCTCCAGCCACTCGGCGAGCCTGCCGAGAAAGCGCTCCACCTCCCGCTTGTCATAGCCACGGCGGGCGAGGGGGAAGGTGGCGCCACGGATGCGATCGATCGAGTCCTGGTCCATGCGCTCGGTCCGAAAGGTCTACCGGATTTGGGTTTCCCCCGCGCACGCGGGCGCGCGCTACGAGCCCGGATCCACCGCCACGGGGCGCTCGCCGGAGTAGTCGTAGAAGCCGCGTCCGGACTTGCGCCCGTAGTGGCCGGCTGAGACGAGCTGCTCGAGCGTCGCCGGCGCCGCGAACCGCTCCTCCCCGTAGGCGTCGCGCATCACGCCGGCGATCGAGGCGAGCGTGTCGAGGCCGACGAAGTCCGCCAGCGTGAGCGGTCCCATGGGATGGCTCGCCCCGGCCTTCATGCCGGTGTCGATGTCCTCGATCGAGCCCACGCCCTGCTCGTAGGCGCGGATCGCGTCCAGCATGTAGGGGACCAGCAGACGGTTGACGATGAAGCCCCTGTTGTCGTGCGCGGCCACCGTGGTCTTGCCGAGCCGTTCCCCCAGCTCGAAGCCGAGCTTCGCCGCCTCCTCGCTCGTGCCCTCCGCCCGTACGACCTCGAGCAGGGGCATCACCTGCGCGGGATTGAAGAAGTGGAGGCCGAGGAAGCGCTGGGGCCGCGAGGTCGCGCCGGCCTGTTCGGCGACGGGGAGCGAGGAGGTGTTGGTGGCGAAGTAGGCGCCCTCCTTGGCGATCGCGTCCACCTCGCGCCACATCTCGAGCTTCCGCTCGAGGTCCTCCGTGATCGCCTCGATCACCAGGTCGCAGTCGGCGAGGTCGGAGTAATCGAGGGTCGGGGTGATCCGGGCGCGAATCGTGTCCGCGTCAGCCTGTTCCAGCTTGCCCTTCTCGACCGCGCGCGAGAGCTGCTTTTCGATCTTGCCCATGCCCGCGTCCAGCCGCTCCCGATCGACCTCCCGGACGACCACGTCCCAGCCGGCCTGGGCGCAGATCTGGGCGATCCCGTGACCCATCAGCCCGCAGCCGAGCACGCCTACCTTCGCGATCTCCACCTGCAATCTCCTTCTGCTCCGCTCTCCGAACCGGCGCAGCCTAACGATCGGATGGCCACGGGAGGATAGACTCGCCCACGTGCACCGCCCGGTGGAGCCCGAGATGCGGACCACGGTCGAGATGGAGCCCTCCCGAACTCCGGTGCGCACCGTGATGAGCCCGGGTGTGATCGCGGTTTCGGGGGAGACGACCGTGAGCGCGTGCGCGGCGACGATGCACGCCCGCCAGACGCACGCGGTGCTGGTCGTCGACGAGCGCACGAGGCAGCCCTCCGGCTGGGTCTTCCACCTGGACGTGCTCAGGTACCTGCGCGAGGACCCGCTGACGACCCGCGCCGCCGACGTCGTCTCCCAGGAGGCCGCCTACATCGATCCCGAGGACACGGTCGAGGAGGCGGCCGAGCGGATGGTCTCCGACGGGCTCACCCATCTGCTCGTCGGACACGGGCCGGACTCGATCCCGGAGGGCGTGCTCTCGAGCTGGGACCTGGTCGCGTTCTACGCCCGCGGAGCCGCTCGCTGAGCGGCGATCGCTCGGCCCGAGCGCACGGCCAGGCTCAACCGGCGGCGACCGCGAGCGCCGGACGCACGTCGACCGGCCCCCGCAGCTCGTCGACAGCGTGATCCAGCGCCGCCGCCAGGTCGGCGGCGTCGGGCAGCGACTTTCGATCGGCGTAGACGCCGAAGCACGCCTGGTCGCGGACGGTCGTGACGCCGATCGAGAGGCTGTGTTCGTCGGCGATCGGGACCACGGGATAGGCCTCGACCAGCTCGCACCCGCGCATGAACAGCTGCTCCCTCGGCCCGGGGATGTTGGAGACGACGAGGTTGAAGAAGCGAGGGTTCGCCACCAGGCGGCTCGCGAGCCGCTTCAGCGGAGAGGGCGCGAGGCTCAGCGAGCGGACGAGGTCGTCCCCGCCCTGGGCCTCGCCGGCCTGCTTGCGCTCGGACGTCGCCGCATGTAGCTCTCGCAGCCGGCGAACCGGATCGGGCTCGTCGCAGGGGAGGTCGACGAACATGAACGAGACCCGGTTCCCGAGCGGGGCATCGGCTTGCGCTCGCAGGTTCACCGGCACGGCGGCCTTCAGTCGCATCGGCCGCTCCCCGTGATGCTGGAGGAACTCCCGCATCCCGCCGGCGCTGACTGCGAGCACGACATCGTTGAGGGTCACGTCCAAGGCCCGCTTGATCTCGATGAGGTCGTCGAGCGGACGCCGCGCGAGGCCGAGGCATCGCAGCGGCGAGATCGAGCGGTTGACCGGCGTTCCCGACGGTGCCGGGCGAACGGCGTCGGCGAAGGCGTCGGCGGCTCGGCTGAGACGCTTGAGCGCCCCGCGGGGCGATCGGGCCAGCCGGCCCGGTAGGCGCAGCAGGTCGAGCCCGCCCCGGGCGTAGTCCAGCGCCGCCCCGGCGACGAGGCCGAGCCCGCCGGGGCCGGGCTCCGGCCGCCAGTCGTCGGGCTCCTCCTCGCTCGCGTCGCGATCCGGATCGAGCAGCAGAGTCGCCAGCTCGACCGCCGCGATGCCGTCGACCATGCAGTGGTGAGCCTTGCCGACGACGCCGATCCTCCCGTCATCCAGGCGGTCCGCGATCGCGAGCTGCCACAGCGGCCGATCCCGGGGCAGCGGCTCCGACATGCACTCCTCGGCCAGCTCCGCGAGATCGGTCACGGCGGCCCGCTTGACCTGCCGGCGGACGTCGAAGGACGGGTCGTCGACCCACACGGGCGCATGGAGGCCGAAGGGGATCGGACGGAGCATCTGGCGATAGCGCGGCGCGCGGTGGAGCCGGCTGGAGATGTGCGCGAGGAGCTCGTCGAAGCTCGGCGCCGGGCCCGACTCGGGAGGGTCGAACACCGCCGCCCAGCCGACGTGCATGTGCGCGCTCGGCGTCTCGACGGCCAAAAACGCCTCGTCGAGCGCGGCGAGTCGGCGGGGTGACACTGCTCCTCCTTCCGTGGCTCGGGCTCGCCTGCCGGTGGCCGGCGGCCCGGTTGCAGAACTGATTCAACTAGCCGCTGGTGCGCCCGTGAAACGGGCTGTGCCAAGCTCGGGCACGAAATCGGCGCAATTTGCGCCTTGCTCAGGCAGACTCAGGCTCGGTCGGGCACCGGGACGCCGAGCTTGGGCAGCTCGCGCGCCATCCCTTCGATCAGCGCCTCCAGCCCTGACTTCGGCCGCACCATCACCGTGAGCTCGCGGACGCGTCCGGAGTCGTCGAGGCGCGCCAGGTCGATCCCGTCGAGCTCGCGGTCGCCGATTCGGGCCGAGAACAGCAGCACCTCGCCGTCATCCGCCTCGAATCGGTCCACGTAGCGGAAGTCCTCGAACACCTGGGAGACGGCGCGCAGCACCACCAGCGTCGCCTCGCGCCCCTCGTACGGCTTGTAGACCGCTGGGCTGCGGAAGACGACGTCCGGTGCGAGCGCCTCGGTCAGGGCCTCGACGTCCCAGCTCTCGACAGCGGCCTTGAAGGCGTCGGCCCGCATCGTTCGCGCAGCCTACCGGTGCCAGTCCACCGGGCCGGCCCGCAGCACGTGCGCCCCGAGCGGGCGCCCCAGCGCCTCCTGCGCCGCGCGCGACGCCTCGATCAGCCTCGCCAGGTCGACCCCCGTCTCGATCCCCATCTCCTCCAGCATCGAGACGAGGTCCTCGGTGGAGATGTTCCCCGTCGACCCGGGAGGAACCGGACAGCCGCCGAGCTCCCCGAACGAGCTCTCGAACGAATCGACCCCCGCCTCGAGGGCCGCGAGGACGTTGGCGAGCCCCTGGCCGCGCGTGTTGTGAAAGTGCGCGGTCAGCTCGACGCCGCCGAGGCGGGCGCGAGCCGCCGGAAAGAACTCGGCCACCTGGCGGGGGTTCGCCATCCCCGTCGTGTCGCCGAAGGCGATCTCCTCGCATCCGGCCGCCGCCAGGCGCTCGGCGATGTCGAACACCCGCTCCTGGGGGACCGCTCCCTCGTACGGACAGCCGAAGGAGACAGAGATCACGCCCTCGCAGCGCAGCCCCTCGGCCCGGGCCAGCTCGATCACCCGCTCGAGGCCCTGAAGCGACTCCGCGATCGAGCGATTCACGTTCTCCCGGTTGTGGGTCTCCGACGCCGAGAGGAACAGGTTCACCTCGTCGAACCGATCGCGATGCGCGAGCGCCCGCTCGAGGCCCTTCTCGTTCGGGATCAGCACGGAGTAGGCGACGCCCTCCAGGCGCTCGATCGCGCTCAGCACCTCCTCGGCGTCGGCCAGCTGAGGGATGACGTCGGCGCGCACGAACGAGGTCACCTCGAGCCGGCGAAGCCCGCTCGAGGTGAGCATCCCGATCAGTCGCACCTTCTCGCTCGTCGGGATCACGTCGGGCTCGTTCTGGAACCCGTCGCGCGGACCGACCTCGCGAATCCTGACGCTGCTAGGCAGCTCGGGCATTTTCAGGTGAGCGGCTTTTGCCGCGAAACAGGCGTGTGCCGTTGGTCATTCTTCCTCAGCTTAGGAGCTGCCGCCGAGCTGCCCGACCTGGATCACGCGGCGCTCGTGTGTGCCGACGCCGATCGTTCGCTCACCCTCGGTGACCTCGACATCGAAGCGGAGCTTGCGTCC
Source organism: Actinomycetota bacterium (assembly GCA_046728935.1). Classification (GTDB taxonomy): domain Bacteria; phylum Actinomycetota; class Thermoleophilia; order Solirubrobacterales; family 70-9; genus DATAFO01. The sequence continues at coordinate 5,188 of JBKPFS010000093.1, forward strand.
GTCGACGATCTCCCGGAGCGTCGAGCGCACCTTGCAGCGCGCGCCCTCGGCGGCGGCCGCGACATGCTTGACGCACACCTCGAACCCGACGGTAGCCTGGCCCTCGGCGAGATTCTCGAACGAGAGAATCGACGAGCAGCGCTCCATCATCGCGATCATCCCGGGCGTCGACAGCACGCGCCTGCCGATCGTCCCCCCGACGTCCGTAACCAGCCGATCCTCCACCACGAAGTCGTCCGCACGCGTGAGCCCCGGTTCGAGCGGCATCGCTCAGACCATTCCCAGGCCGCCCGAGACCCCCAGGGTCTCCCCCGTAACGTAGGAGGCGTCGTCGGAGGCGAGGAAGGCGACGGCAGCGGCGACCTCCTCGGGCTTTCCGAGGCGGCGGAGCTGGGTTCCCGCCTTCATCGTCTCGACGATCCTCTCGCCCAGCTCCCCGAACTCGAGGGCTCCCATCAGGAGCGGTGTCTCGATCGGGCCCGGGGCGATCGAGTTGGCCGTGATGCCGTAGCGGGCGTTCTCTCGCGCGATCGTCTTCGTGAACGCGATCACCCCGCCCTTCGCCGCGGAATAGACGGCCGAGCCCTTCGACCCCACCCGCCCGGCTTCGGAGGCGATGTTGACGATGCGTCCGTACCCCGCCTCCTGCATGCCGGGCAAGACGGCGTGCGTGCAGGCGAAGACGCCCACCAGGTTGACGGCGAGCAGCCGCTCCCAGACCTCGGGCCCCGTCTGGGTAAAGAACCCGAACTGGTCGGTGCCGGCGTTGTTGACCAGGATCGCGAACGGCCCGCGCTCGTCGACGAACCTCGCCACGGCCTCGGGCTCGGTGACGTCGAGCCGGCCGCTTTCGGCGCCGACCTCCGCCGCCACCTTCTCGGCGCCCTCCGCGTCGAGGTCGCCGATCACCACCTCGGCTCCCTCGGCGGCGAGCCGCGCCGCGATGGCCGCGCCGATCCCGCTCGCGCCGCCCGTGACCATCGCTCTGCGCCCTTCGAGCCGCATGCCGCGCGGCAGCATATGCGCCGGTGCCTGGGATCGGGCTCCGCCGGCCTCATACACTGGCGCCGGCGTGGCTGGCGAAGCGATCCCCATCATCGGCGGCACGGGCGCGCTCGGCTACGGGCTGGCGCTGAGATGGGCGCGGGCGGGGCACGCGGTCGTGATCGGCTCGCGAAGCGAGGAGCGTGCCGCAGAGGCGGCACGCAGGCTCAGCGAGGCGGTGCCCGATGCCGAGGTGGAGGGGCTGCCCAACGACCTCGCGGCGCGGCAGGGCCCGGTGGTGTTCCTCACCGTCCCCTTCCGCGCCCAGTCGGAGAACCTCAACAACCGCCGCGCGGCCCTCGCGCCGGGGCAACTGCTGGTCGACGGCACGGTGCCACTCGCCGCCGCCGTGAGCGGCAAGGCGACCCGCTCGCTCGGCGTCTGGCAGGGCTCGGCCGCCCAGCAGGCCCAGGAAATGGTTCCCGATGGGGTGACGGTCGTGGCCGCTCTCCACACGGTCAGCGCCCCCGAGCTCCAGGACCCCGCGGTCGACCTCGACGAGGATGTGCTCCTGTGTGGGGAGCGCAAGTCCGACAAGGCGAAGGTGGCGAGGTTGGTCGACTCCATCCCCGGACTGCGCGCAGTCAACGCCGGGCCGCTCGAGATGGCGCGGATCGTCGAGCAGCTGACCCCGCTGCTGGTCTCGATCAACGCTCGCTACAAGACCCACGCCGGGATCCGCATCGTCAGGCTGCCCGGCGGCGACCACTGGGGATAGCGCTGTGAACGTGGTCGTGCTCGCCGGCGGGACCGGCGGCGCGAAGCTCGCGGCCGGGATGCAGGAGCTGGTGCGGGAGCGACTGGCCGTGGTCGCGAACACCGCTGACGACATCGACGTTCACGGCCTCAGGGTCTCGCCCGATCCCGACCTGATCACCTACTGGCTCGCGGACCAGATCGATGAGGAGCGGGGCTGGGGTATCCGCGACGACACCTTCGTCGTCCACGAGCGGCTGGAGCAATTGGGGGCACCGGGTTGGTTCCGCCTCTCCGACCGTGATCTCGCGACCTGCCTCTACCGCACCCACTTCATCGCCGAGGGCGGCACCTGCACCGCCGCCCAGGCGCAGATCGCCCGCGCCCTCGGCATCAGCGCGAGCGTGCTGCCGATGTCGGAGCAGAGGGTGCGGACCGGCGTCCGCACGCCGGCGGGCTGGCGCGAGCTGCAGGAGTTCCTGATCCTCGATCGAGGCGAGGCTCCGATCGAAGCGATCCGGCTGGATGGCATCGAGGACGCGCGGCCGACCCCCGAGGTGCTTGCGGCCATCGCCGGCGCCAAAGCGATCGTCATCGGGCCCTCGAACCCGGTGATCTCGATCGGCCCCATCCTCTCCGTGCCGGGCATGCGCGAGGCGATCCAGAGCGCCGACGCCCCGGTGATCGCGGTCAGCCCGTTCGTCGCGGGCCGCGCGGTGAAGGGGCCGACGGAGGCGTTCATGGAGGCGGTCGGGCGTCCGAGGACGTCCGCCGGGGTCGCCTCCCTCTACAGCGGCCTGCTCGACGCGATCGTGGTCGACGACGGGGATCCCGATCCGCCGCCGGAGGACCTCCGCGTGCTCGCCTGCCCGACCCTGATGTCGGACGCGGCCGGCAGGCGTGCCCTCGCGCTGCGCGTGCTCGACCTCGCGCGGGCGATGTCCGGCGGGCCATCGTGAACGCCACGGCGATCATCCCCGTGAAGCGCTTCGCGCACGCCAAGCGGCGGCTGCTCGAGAGGCTCGACCCCCCCACCCGGGCCGCGCTGGTGGAGGCGATGCTGACCGACGTCCTCGATGCAGTCTTGCGCGCGAAGCTGCTGCGGCTGACGATCGTGGTCACGGGCGAGGCCCGCGCCGAGCGGATCGCTCTGCGCCGTTCTCAGGTGGAAGGGAGCGCGCTCGAGGTCCTGCGTGACCCGGATGACGCTGGTCATTCGGAGGCGGCGACGCTGGGAATCATCCGGGCGATGTCGCTCGGCGCCGAGGCCGTCGCCCTGCTCCCCGGCGACTGTCCGTTGCTGGATACCGCCGAGCTCGACGCGGCGCTCGCGCGCGTCGAGCCCGGTCGCGTCGCCGTCGTCCCCGATCGCCACGGCACCGGCACCAACTGCCTCCTCCTCTGCCCCCCGAACGCAATCGGCCCGGCCTTCGGGGAGGGAAGCTGCGAGCGCCATCTCGCGCGGGCGCGCGCGGCGGCCCACGCCGCGGTCGTCGAGAACCTCACGTCGCTCGCGCTGGACCTCGACACCCCGGCGGACCTCGAGGCACTCGCGACCGCGGTCGCCGGCGCGCCCGATCGCGCTCCGGCAACGGCCGCCGCGGTCGAACGGCTTCGGCCGCTCGGCGATCTCGCGGGATGAGCGAGCGGCTCGAGATCGTTCCGCTGCCCGGGATGCCCGAGGTCCGCGAGGGCGATGAGCTCGGCGCCCTCATCGTCGACGCTGCGGGCCGGGCCGGCATCGGCCTCGCCGATGCCAACGTCGTCGTCGTCTCGCAGAAGGTCGTGTCCAAAGCGGAGGGGCGCGTGCGGAGCCTCGCCGGGACCGTGCCCGGCGAGCGCGCCCGCGAGCTCGCCTCCGAGCTCGGCAAGGACCCGCGTTTGGTCGAGCTGATCCTGGGCGAGAGCCGGCGGATCGTCAGGGCCGAGCGCGGCGTGCTGATCGTCGAGACCCGATCGGGCTGGGTGTGCGCCAATGCTGGCATCGACGCCTCGAACGTCCCCGGCGAGGACGCCGTCACCCTGCTGCCGCAGGATGCTGACGCGTCGGCGCGCCGGCTTCGCGACGAGCTCGCCGCGGCCGCCGGCGTCCGCCCAGCCGTGATCGTTGCGGACAGCTTCGGCCGCCCGTGGCGCCTCGGCCAGACGGACGTCGCGATCGGGTGCGCGGGTGTCCTCCCGCTCGACGCTTGGCGCGGCCGGATGGACCGAGAGGGGCGGGCGCTCGCCGTCAGCGCCCCCGCGCTGGCCGACGAGCTCGCGGGCGCCGCCGACCTCGTTCGCGACAAGGCCGCCGGCATCCCGGCCGTCGTCGTTCGCGGCGCCGGCCGCTGGGTCACACTGGAGCACGGGCCGGGGGCGGCCGCCCTGCGCCGAGCCGAGGCGGACGACCTCTTTCGCTAGTTCTGGCTGACGCGCAGCACGGCGGCGCCGCGCAGGCTGCCGTCGCGGAGGTCGGCGAGCGCCTCGTTCGCGCCCTCCAGCGCGTACTCGCTGACCGTGGTGCGCACTGGGACCTCCGGCGCCAGCGCGAGGAACTCCTCGCCGTCCCGGCGGGTCAGGTTCGCGACCGAGCGGACCTGCCTCTCGCCCCAGAGGATCTCGTATGGGAAGCCCGGGATGTCGCTCATGTGGATCCCGGCGCAGACGACCGTCCCGCCTGGAGCCAGGGCCCGCAACGCCGCCGGAACCAGCTCGCCCACCGGCGCGAAGACGATCGCGGCGTCGAGCTGCTCGGGCAGGTCGTCGCTCGACCCCGCCCATTCGGCGCCGAGCTCGCGCGCGAACGCCTGTCCCCCGGCGTCGCCCGGGCGGGTGACGGCGAACACGCGCCGGCCCTGGTGCGCCGCGACCTGGCAGATGATGTGCGCCGACGCACCGAAGCCGTAGAGGGCGAGGCGCTCCGCGTCGCCGCACAATCGCAGCGACCGGTAGCCGATCAGCCCCGCGCACAGGAGCGGCGCGGCCTGAAGGTCCGGGTATCCCTCCGGGATCGGGAAGCAGTAGCGCTCGTCCGCGACCGCGAGCTCGGCGTAGCCCCCGTCGAGCTGGGAGCCGGTGAACCGCGCCCGCTCGCAGAGGTTCTCCCGTCCCGAGCGGCAGTAGCGGCACTCGCCGCACGTCCAGCCGAGCCACGGAACGCCAACCCTGGCCCCGGCGTCGAAGCGCTCCGTCCCCTCCCCGACTTCGATCACCTCGGCGACGATCTGATGGCCGGGGATCAGGGGCAGCTTCGGGTCGGCGAGGTCGCCGTCGACTACGTGCAGGTCGGTCCGACAGACGCCGCAGGTGTGCACTCGCACCAGAACCTGGCCCGGGCCCGGCCGGGGATCGGCCACCTCACTCGCCACGAGCGGCGACCGCTCCGCTTCCAGCACCATCGCCCGCATGGCCGGATGATCCCATCGGCGCGCCCGGGTGCCGCGCCGATCGACCGAGGAAGGGAGCTGGAGCGGCGCTCGGGGGTCTAACGGGGCACCCGACCTGCGCGGGTGCCGAACCTAGTCCCCGAACGCCGCGAGCTCGAGCACGGCGTTCCGCTGGTGGCCAGGGCCCGGTAGACGACCCGTCACCGTGACCCAGATCGTGCTCGCGTCGGGCGAGGTGGCGATGCCGTTGATGCGAGCGGGGCCGAGCGACCTACCGTCGGCCAACCGCACGCGACGCACCGCCGCCACCGTGCCGTCCTGGCGCATGCGGACGATCTTGTTGTTACCGCGGTTCGCGACGTAGAAGTCGGCCTCCTCCTCGAGAGTGGTGTTGCTCGCCCAATCGTGATCGCTCGTCTCGATCTCGGCCGGGGCCAAGTCGATCGGCTTGTCCAGCTCCTCGGCGTTGAGGCGGCTGACCCCCACAACCCGGAAGATCACGCCATCGTCGGTGAGCTCGATTGCCGCGATCGAGTTCTCGAATGGCTCGCTCACGTACAGGATCCTGGTGGGCTCGTAGTTGAGGACCGCCCCGAGGCGCGGCGAGACTCCGGCGTTGCCTTGGCCGATCAGCGGGCTGACCGTGACCGGGGGGGCGAGCCCATCGAGCGCCTGGGCGGTGTGCTCCTGGACGAGCCCGCCGTCCGCGGTCACGACGGCGAATACCGCCCGCCCCGAGCCGTCCGGCGAGCGTCCGAGGAACGCCGTCCCCACAGCGCCCGTATTGAGCGCGCCGGGGAGGACCTGGGTCGGCTGGCGCGGGGTCAGGTTGCCTGCGTACACCCCGCCGGTCTGCTGGTTAGGGGCGCCCGCAAGCGGGACCCCGTTCGGGTCGACGATCGTGGACGTGCCGATCCCCTCCAGTCCGTACGGGGCATTGGCGGGCCAGAGCCGGCCGAAGGCGTTGTTGATGGACATCCCCAGTGGATTGGCCACGGCGGTGAAGTTGGCCGTCACGGCGGAGGGGGTGTTGACCCCATTGCGGAACGCGGGGCTCTGCGCGCTGTACATCTGCACGCGCCCGCCGAGGGTTGACGCTTGGTCGCCGGCCGACGCAAAGCTCGCGGGGACCTTGAGCACGTTGGCGCCCCTTGGATCGATCGAGACGAACGACCCCTCCAGCTGGTCGGTGTTCGCCACCGGCGCACCGAAATTCGACGTGCTCCCGACCACGATGCGCGCCGGGTCAAGGACACTTCCCGGTTGCGCGTAAGCCGCGAGGACCGGGTTGTCGTGGATCGGGCCGCCAGGCAGGAACGTGCCGACGGCGCTGATCGCCGAGGCGCCGGGGATGCCAGTCGCCACGACGCGCCCGTTGAGGGACTTCTTCTCTTTGCTATCGGCCCTGGCGAGGCTGAGGCTGCCCGTCGCCGCGATCCACAGTGCTGCGGCGAGCACAAAGGCGAGCTTGCGCCGATATCGCCGCCCGCTGGAACCGGCCTTTCCGTTGCGAATGGTCGCGGGCCTCTGGGGAATGCTGCTCATAAGGGCCTCCTCCTCCCTTGACCGGCCGCCCGCAAGCGGATCCTCGAATGGCAGTGCGATCATCGCCGCACAGGCCCGCGCTGTCAAGTACCGGGTAGCCGGCGCCTGAGATACTGACCCAGATGCTCCGATGAGCAGGGTACGGA
>JBKPFS010000094.1:0-8768 GCA_046728935.1 Actinomycetota bacterium
GAGCCGTCCTCGTCGCCCCAGAAGAAGACCGGCATCGAGGGCATCGGCTCGGTGATCACGAGCTCGCCAACCTCGTCGACGACCGAGTTGCCCTCCTCGTCGAACGCCTCCACCTTGGCGCCCAGGGAGCGGCCCTGGAGCTCGCCGCGATAGACGGGAAGCAGCGGCACGCCGCCGACGAAGGCGGTGCAGACGTCGGTGCCCCCCGAGGTGGAGAACAGCCAGGTGTCCTCGCCCACGTGGTCGTAGACCCACTGGAAGCCCTCGGGCGAGAGCGGCGAGCCGGTCGAGCCGAGGGAGCGTAGGGCGGCGAGGTCGCGACCGGCGCCGGGCTCGACGTCGGCCTTCATGCAGGCGGCGATGTAGCTCGCGCTGGTGCCGAAGCAGGTCATCTCCGTCCGCTCCGCCAGGTCCCAGAGCGCGTCCATGTCCGGGTAGCCGGGGCTGCCGTCGTAGAGCACGATCGCCGCGTCGGTGAGCAGCACGCCGCAGAGGAAGTTCCACATCATCCAGCCCGTGGTGGTGAACCAGAAGACGCGGTCGCCCTCGCGCGCGTCGACGTGCAGGTGCATCTTCTTCAGGTGCTCGAGCAGGATCCCGCCGTGGCCGTGGACGATCGCCTTCGGGAGCCCGGTCGTGCCCGAGGAGTAGAGGACCCACAGCGGGTGGTCGAAGGGCAGCTGCTCGAAGTCCAGCGGCGGGCGCTCGGCGCCCGCCAGCAGCTCGTCCCAGGTGATCGCCCCGCCCAGGCCCGAGAGATCGGGGGCGGGGCGCAGATACGGGAGGACGACCGTGTGCTCGAGCGTGGGCATCTCCGCCCGCACGTCGGCGACGGTCTCGGCGCGATCGAACTCGCGGCCGCCGTAGCTGTAGCCGTCGACGGTCAGCAGGACCTTGGGCTCGATCTGGGCGAAGCGGTCGACGACGCTGCGGGCGCCGAAGTCGGGAGAGCAGCTCGACCAGATCGCGCCGATCGACGCGGTGCCGAGGAAGGCGACCAGCGTCTCGGGCGCGTTGGGCATGTAGGCGACCACCCGGTCGCCCCGGGCCACGCCGAGCGCGCGCAGGCCCGCCGCCGCCCGCGCGACCTGCTCGCGGAGCTCACCCCACGTGAGGCTGTCGAGCGTACGCTGCTCGGAGGCGTAGAGGATCGCGGTGCGGCCGCCCGGCTTGCGGGTGAGCAGGTTCTCCGCGTAGTTGAGCTCTGCGCCGGTGAACCACTTGGCCCCGGGCATCTCGTGACCCGAGAGGACACGCTGGTATCCGACCGACGCGCGGACCTCGAAGAAGTCCCAGATCGAGGCCCAGAAGTCCTCCGCCTCGTCGACGGACCAGCGCCAGAGCGCGTGATAGTCGCCGCCGAAGTCGAGGCCGCGTTCGGCCTCGAGCCAGCGCATGTAGCGGGTCAGGTTCGAGCGCTCGACGCTCTGCGTCGAGGGCGTCCACAGGAGTTCCCCGCGCTTGGCTTCGGCCGTCGCCCGCTCCACGGGACGTTTGTATCACCGCGCAGCGCTGCGGCTAGGTCGTCCCGGCGCGGCGGCCGATATCGCGATCGAGCTGGCGGACGAGCTCCTGGGCGAATCGCTCGGCGGCCGCGAGCGCGTCGGGATCGATGCGCTCGGGCGTGTCGTTTCCGGTGTGGTGCTCGAGCCCGGGCAGACCCGTGTCGGCGAGGCGCCAGATGGTGATCGCGGGGTAGCCCGCGATCGTTGGCGGCAGGGCGTCGCTCGCGGTCGCGAGGCTGACCGGCGTGGCCGCGGGAGCCCCGCCGTCCTCCGCGGCGGCGGCGGAGATCGCCTCGCACAGCTGGGCGAGTCGGGCGCTGTGCCGGTAGGTGACCGCGAGGCCCTCCCCGGCGAGGTAGTGGAGGTTGCCGATTCCGAGCATGTCGAGGACCAGGAAGTGGGTCGAGTCGCGATCGAGGTCGCGCTTGTGGGAGCGCATGAACGAGCGCATCCCCTCCATCAGGCATTCCTCACCGCCGGTGAACAGCACGCAGACGTCGAGGTTTCGGGGCGGATCGGCGTCGAGCGCCGCGGCGAGGGAGAGGGCGGTGGCCACGCCGGAGGCGTTGTCGTTGGCGCCCGGCACGATGGCGGAGAGCTCGATGTCGACGAGCAGGAAGCTGGCGACCAGGAGCACCAGGGTGGGGAGGAGCTGGATCAGGCTGACCCAGGTCGCGTCGATACCGGCCATTCGGAGTCCCAGGATCGGGAGCAGCGCCGCGAGCGACCAGAAGAGGATCCGCGGCGGGGTCAGCACCAGCCGCCATCGGGGCGGGTTCCAGGCCTCCCGGCGCCTCATCCGCTCGCTGAACAGGTAGCCGGTGCGGGCGGCGTCGTAGTGGGCGCAGAGGATCACGCGCGCCGGCGCCTCGGGGCGGTTGCCGGGCGAGAATACGTTCTGCGATCCCCGGCGGAAGAAGAGGCGGCGGAGCAGGTAGAAGCGGGTGTTGAGGTCGAGGTAGAGCGATGCCGCCGCGACGAGCACGAGGGCGAAGCCGACGGCAGGCTCCGCAATCGCGAGCAGGCTGCCGGCGAAGCCGAGCGTGCAGTGCGCGGCGACGATCAGCCCGATCTGGGGGTGGACGTATGTGGGCTCGATCTCCGCCTTCCGCCCCTGATCGCGCAGGCGCTCGGCCAGCCAGTTGGCGGCGCGGCGCTCCGCGTCGGTGCCGGTCAGCCGGCCCTCGAACGAGCACAGCCCGCGGATGATCTCCATGCGCCCGTCCGCCTCCACGAGCGGGGGATTATCGCGGCGAGGGTTGGCTCAGCGCTTCCGTCCGATGTGGCGGTCCATGAGCGCGACGGACTCGCGCCGAGCGACCGAGATGTTCCAGCGGTTCATCTGCGGCCACTCGACGCCGACCCTGTCGCAGTACTCGCAGAAGAGCCGGCGGATGTCGTCGGAACGGTTGGAGAATGTGTAACGGTCATAAGGCGTCCGACGGAGGCCTGTGCCTATGCTGGGAAAACCGCAGGGCCAATGTCGCGAGTAGCAACGGACTTCATCGACGCGTCCCTCGCTTCGCTGCACAACCGCGACCACGTTCTGGGCATGACAAGTGACGTGGCGGCCGCGCACTCCGCGACGATCGCCGGATAGGAGCGATCAAGCGCAACGTGGAGCTGATAGACGGACTTGCGATGTTCGGTGAGCCAACCATCGCCGAGGTACAGGCCGAGCAGATACGCGTACGCGTATTCCGGTGCGCCGCGAAATCTCGCAATTGTTTGAACCCCGCGTCGCCGAGTGCAAGTACCCACTCGACCTCGTGGGCCTCGCGGGTCACGATCCGCGTTGGCCGAGTGCGGCGGGTGGGATTCGAACCCACATGGGCTTTCGCCAACAGATTTTGAATCTGTTCTCTGCTACCAATTCGAGTACCGCCGCTCGCCCTCCATTTTGACGACTCTAGGTTGCAATCCGCACCGGATGTCGCGTCCGCCGTGCCGGTTGACTCGCTGAGTCGATCCGAAGGGCCGATCCGGCAGCGCCGGTAGCCTCGTGCGGGCATGTGCGGGCGCTACACGCTCACTAACCCCGACCCCGCTGCGCTGGGGGCCCGGTTCTACATCTCCGAGTCGGCCGATCTTGCCGCGGAGGAGAAGCCGCGGTTCAACATCGCTCCAACCGATCCGGTTCTGGCTATCCGCCGGCGCGCCGAGGGCGATCGCGAGCTCGGACGGCTTCGCTGGGGCCTGGTTCCCGGACGCTGGGCCGAGACGCGTTCCGGTCCGCCGCTGATCAACGCGCGCGCCGAGGGCATCGACCGCCAGCCCGCGTTCGCGGAGTCGTTCCGAGAGCGGCGCTGCCTGATCCCGGCGGACGGGTTCTACGAGTGGCTGACAGACGAGCGGGGCAAGCGACCGATCTGGATCAGCCGCCCCGACGGCGAGCTCTTCGCCTTCGCGGGGGTGTGGGCGGAGCTCCCCGCCCGCGGCTCCGACGACGTGCTGCACAGCTGCGCGATCATCACCTGCGAGCCGACTCAGCTGATCCGCCCGATCCACGACCGCATGCCGGTAGTCCTCGCCCCGGAGGCGGAGGCGGCGTGGCTGGAGCCAAATGACGATCTCGAGGCGCTCCGCGAACTCTTGCTGCCCGCGCCAGAGGACTCCCTGGTGCTGCGCGAGGTCTCCGACGCGATCAACGACGTCCGCGAGGACGGCACGCACCTGATCGCGCCCCGCGAGGAGCAGCCCGCGCTGTTCTAGGCGCTCAGCCCGCCTGGGGCTGGGGCTCGGAGCCCGGAGGGCCCTCGCCGGCGAGGGGCTGGCCGCCGATCGGCCGCTCCTCCTCGACGTGCCACTCCTGGTTGAAGGCGATCATCGACACGGCGACGAGGATCGCCTGCACCGGGACGACGAGAATGGTCAGCAGCCCGAGCAGGTCCTCGGGCAGCGCGGGGGAGTCGAGCCCGTCCTTGGACCGGGCGAACCAGTCCGGGGCGGCGATCGCCGCGAAGATCGCGAGGATCACGGCGAAGGCGGCGGCCACGGGCAGGCAACCGCGGTTCCAGCGGGCGACCAGGAACGCGAAGAGGATGTAAAGCCCGGCCCAGAGCAGGGACATCACCGCCACGCTGGCCCCCTGGAGGCGCTCCCATCCGCCGAGGGTGATGACGATCAGCAGGCCGGCGCTGACCAGGAGGACGAAGGAGACGACCGCCTTCATCATCTTCGCCTCGGGCTTCTCCCGATTCGGCCGCCACAGCTCGTAGCCCGGCCGTACCGTTGCAACCTCCATCGGGGACAAGTCTAAGAGCTGTCGAGGTTGCCTGCGGCGGTTCGCATGCGGGCGGTGGGACTCGAACCCACAATCTCTTTCGAGCACCAGGTTCTAGGCCTGGCCTGTATTCCAGTTCCAGCACGCCCGCGAGGGAGGAATTCTAGGAGTCCGGATTACACTGAGACTCGCCTGGGGCAGTGGCCAAATTGGCAAGGCACCGGTCTCCAAAACCGGCGATTCCAGGTTCGAGTCCTGGCTGCCCCGTCCGCGGCCAAAGCCGCACCGGAATGGCCGTTTGCATTCTCGGCCCGAGCCGCAAATTTGCACCTGAGCAGCGGGTTCTGCGCCTGACTGGAATCCGGCCGGCGCAGTCGATACCCTAACGCGCTCTTCACGCTTTGCTCATGGTTCGCGTCGCCCCGGGACAACCACGATTGCGCCTGTTCGCGCCGCTCGCGCTCGCGCTGCTCCTCGCCTCGCTGGCGGCGCTGGCGCTTGCGCCGGACGGCGCCATCGCCGGACCGAAGGCATGCCGCGACGCCCGCACGCCCGCCGCCGAGCTGGAGCCGAGGACGCTTCGGAAGTCGCTCGTCTGCGTGATCAACAAGGCGCGGGTGAAGCGCGACATCGAGAAGCTCGATCGGAGCAAGCCGCTGAAGAAGGTCGCCCAGAGCCACGCCGAGGTGATGGTCGAGGAGGACTGCCTCGGCCACACCTGCCCCGGCGAGGCCACGCTCGAGGAGCGGATTCGCAAGAGCGGCTACCCCGACGGAGCCCGCCGCTGGAAGTACGCGGAGAACACCGGCTGCGCCCTGACGGTGAAGGCGATGCTTCGCCACTGGCTGGCGACGAGCTTCCATCGCCACAACCTGCTGAACCCCGAATTCCGCGATATCGGCGCCGGCGCGGCGCAGGGTGCGCCTCCGTCCGGTGGATGTGAGACCAATTTCGCCACCTTCACGGTGGTTTTCGGCAAGCGAGAGCTCGAATCGACCGAAGGTTAAGGAGGACCGCATGCGACGATCGAAGTGGTTCGCGGGACCGGCCCTGGGCCTGATCGGCCTCCTCGTCCTGGTAGTGGGCGGCGAGACGCCGAGCGCCACGGCCTCCGGCGGCGGCTGCTCGAGGTCGGGCGACAAGGGGCCCAATCACCTCAGGCCGGCCCAGGCCCGCCGCGCCGTTATGTGCCTGATCAACAAGAGGCGGGAGAACTACGGCATTCACCCCCTCGATCGCAACAAGAACATGCAGCGGGCGGCTCAGAAGCACTCCAACAAGATGGAGGACTCCGGCTGCTTCTCCCATCAGTGCTACGGCGAGGGCAGTCTCGACACCCGGCTGCGAAGCAGCGGCTACCTGTCCGGCGGCATGAACAGCTGGGGGTACTCCGAGAACATCGCCTGGGGCCGCAAGCGACACGCGACCCCGCGGGCCATCGTCGACGCCTGGATGGCGAGCGCCCCGCACCGCGCCAACATCCTCGACGGCTCCTTCGACGACTTGGGAGTCGGCTTCGCACGGGGCACCCCCTACAAGGAGAGTGCCAACGGCGGCATCTACACCGTCGACTTCGGCCGGCACGGCTGAGCCGCCGGAAAAACCGAGCGCGATCACGGGCGCTCCGGGCCGAGCGCTCGAGCCTGACGCCGCGCGGATCGTCCTGATCCGCTCGCCGAGCTCAGACGTTCGTCCACTGGGGCGCCGCTCCCTGCCGCCTTGCGCGCCGGCACGCCGACGCATGGGGCGATGGTGCGCCGTTCGCGCTACATCCTGCTCTCGGCGGCGACCGCGCTGGTCATGGCCCTGCTCGCATTCGCCGCCGCGCCGCGCCCGGCGAGCGCCGGCGGGGCTGCCTGCGAGAAGTGGCGCTCCGTGAACCCGGCCGACCTGACGAAGAAGCAGGCGCGAAAGTCGGTGCTCTGCCTGGTCAACCGCGAGCGCGCCGACGCCGGACTGGGAGCACTGAAGCGGTCGAAGAAGCTCGAGCGGGCCGCTCAGAAGCACACCAACCGCATGCGCGGGACCGGCTGCTTCGACCACGAGTGCCCCGGCGAGGCGGACCTCGGATCCCGCCTTGACGCGGTCGGCTATCTTGGCGGCGGACTGCTGAGCTGGCTCTACGCGGAGAACATCGCCTGGGGCCGGGACTGGCGCGGCACCCCCTCGGCCATCGTCGACGCCTGGATGGATAGCCCGCCGCACCGGGCGAACATCCTCAACGGCAACCTGCGCGACATCGGCGTGGGCTTTGCCAAGGGCACCCCGACTAGCACAAAGGCCAACGGGGGCCTGTACACGCAGGACTTCGGCCACCGCACCGGCTAGCCGCGCCGCGTCGGAACCGCTAGCTCCCGCACCAACCCGATTCCCGCTGCTTAGAATCGGGCGTACCCGCGGGCGAGGTGTAACTGGTTGCACATCAGCCTTCCAAGCTGAAGGAAGCCGGTTCGAGTCCGGTCGCCCGCTCTTTGTCGGCGTAAACTCGCCGTGACACCGGGGCGTGGCGCAGTCTGGTAGCGCATTCGGCTGGGGGCCGAAAGGTCGCCGGTTCAAATCCGGCCGCCCCGACTTTTCCCTGGTAATTCGCCGTTTTCCGACGGGTGTTCGGCGCGTCAGTGCCTGCCCAGAGGGCGGGGCCGCCAGGCATGAGACCCCCAGTCGAATACAGCCAGGGTTCCGTCTGGGGTTCCAATTTTCGTTCCAGGGGCATCGATCTCCCAGGCGAACCTGTGCCGACGAGCGAGCAGCGCTACGCATCTAGTCCGGACGTCGACCGGCTTTGCATGGAAGGGAGCGCTCTCGAACTGCGCCTCCTTATCGCGCGAAGCAGAAGCGACCGCCGGTTGGGCCTACTCGCCCGGCCCCGCGGCTTCGAGGGCTTCCTCTTTCGACTTGAGGCCGAGGGTCGCTCGAACGATCTGTCCGTCTCGGAACTCATAGACGTCGAATTGGCGCACGTCGATCGACATGCCGCTGGCCTTTCCTCGACCCTGCCAGTGGACAGCGCCAATCACAGCGTCCCCCACATCGGTCCATTCCTCGACGTCGACACGCAACTCATCGAACGCTGCAGTCCACAGGGTCCAAGCCTCACGGATCGCGTCGATTCCCTTCACAGCGCTGGCCTGATCGGGCGCATTCGCCAGATCCCGTAGCTCCGCGTCGGCGGAGAAGAACTGCAGAGCCGAGTCAAGGTCGCGGCTATTGAACGCCGCATTTGCACGCATCGCGATCTCGATGTTCTGTTGCGACATCACCGCGCAGTATTTCGCTCCGACGGAGGCTCCGCTCTACGCGATACCGGCCCTGCTCCTCATCGCGCGAAGCAGCAGTCCTGCGCCTGGTCAACTGGCGGGCTTCGATGATGTGAGCAGCTCCTCGTGGGCGGTCCCCTCACGAAGTCGCCGGTCCTCCTTGCCGCCGCGCCTCCACCAAGCGCGCTCGCCGAGCAGGTGCATCACGCCGGGCAAGAGCACCATGCGGATGAGGATGCCGTCGATGAGGATCGCCGAGGCCAGTCCGACCCCGATGAGCTTGAGGATCAGCTCGGTGCTCAGGGCGAAGGCCCCGAACACCGACACCATGATCAGCGCGGCCGCAGTGATGACCTTCGAGGTGCGCGCCAGGCCGACGATGACGGCCTCTCGCGCGTCGCCGAGCCGCTCGCGCTCCTCCTTCATGCGGGACACGATGAACACCTCGTAGTCCATCGCCAGACCGAAGGTGACCGCGAACATCATCACGGGGATGAACGGCGGAACAGGGAGGTCGGAATCGATGCCGATCAGCTGCCCGGCCCAGCCGCCCTCGGCGACGTAGGCGACCACGCCGTAGGCGGCGAGGATCGACAGGATCGTGAACACGCCGGCCTTCAGCGCGATCACCGGCGCTCGGAACGCCCTCCAGAGCAACAGGAAGGACAGCACGACGACGGCTCCGATGAAGAGCGGCAGTCGGGCGGCGGTCACCTTGGCCTGGTCGACGGTCGTCGCGGTGTCACCGCCGAGCTTCACGTCGACTCCGCTCTGGGCGAGCAC
>JBKPFS010000095.1:0-4268 GCA_046728935.1 Actinomycetota bacterium
CGCGCCGCCGGTTTGCGCGATCGCAGCCATTCGATCTCTGCCCCGGTCAGACGCTCGCACGCCAGCTCGATCGACCTCAATCCAGCCGATCCGGGCTTCCCCAGCCGCAACGGGTCGACGGACCCGGTCGCGGCGTAATCGTGATTTCCCAGCAGCGCCACCTTGCAACGCTCACTCGTCCGCCGCACGATGTAGTCCGGGTCCGGGCCGCCACCGATCATGTCGCCGAGCGACCAGAGCTCGTGAGCGCCGCAGTCCTCCGCCGCGCCGATCACCGCGTCCAGAGCCTCCGCGTGAGCGTGCGAGTCGCCGAACACCGCGACGAGCATTCAGACGTCCCTCATGATCTTGCGACCGTTCCGCCCACGTGATCTCTCAACGACTACGACCACGAACGGGGCCGGAAGTCATCGCCGCCTGCCCAGGAAGAACGTGCCCGGGCCCTCCGCCCCGGTCGCGACCGTCTCTATCCCGCGTCGGTGGAAGCCGTTGCGCAGGGTGCGCACGGGCGTGTGGAACGGCGTCTTCAGCCCTAGGCTGCTGACAACGACCACATAGCCGCCGGGCGCGAGCACGCGCGCCACCTCGTCGAAAAAGACCGGCACGCTGATCTGAGCGACCAGGTCCAGCGAGCGGTCCGTGAAGGGCAGCCGGTCGGCGTCGCCGACTAGGAATTCGACGCGGCTGGACAGCTCGTCGGGGAGCTTCGCCTTCGCCCGCTCGATCGTCGCCTTCGAGATGTCCAGGCCCGTGACGCGCGCGTCGGGAAACGCTCGTGCCAGCCACAGCGCTCCGGCGCCCGTTCCGGTGCCGAGATCGAGGGCCCAGGCCGGTGGCGTCTCGACACGGGCGACCGCGGCGGCCAGCGCCGCCAGGTGCTCCGGGGCGTCGGGCCGCACGCGCTCGTCCCATCCGTCCGCCAAGCGGTCGAAGAGGCGGCGCATGAACCGGCGCAACAGCGGCCACGTCCAAGGGACGCGCGCCACCATCCTTGTGAGCGCCTTGCCTACAACGCGAACCGGCAGCGGCGGCGGCGGACTGGTGCGCTCCGGCTGTTCCTCCATGTCGCGACCCTAGATCACCAGCGCGCCAGCCGGCTAAGCAGCCGCGACGGCCATGGCTTCCACGACAGGATGGAGAGGGGAAGCGTCGACGGCTCTCCCAGCGTTCGATGGCCAGATCGTGCACCGGATCTATGGCGGCCAGTGCTCGACGCTCGCTGTTCGTCCAAGGACGACGGCTCGGGCACGCGGTGCACGAACGGTTGCCATCGGGGCGCTGCTGAACCTCGGCTCGGCAGCCGCCGCTTTTGCTGAGGAGGAGGAGCTGGCGCTAGAACGGCTCGCCAGCCTGCCTGACACCCTGTTGGGGCCATCCGAGTGCCCACTGTGTGCGGCCGGAGTGCCCCTTGAGGCCCCGGCCGGTTGATCCGTGCGGCATCGGCGACGAAGCTCGCCCATCGCTGCAGGCGGCCCAAGCTCGACGCCTACGCCGGGCCGGCTAGACATGCGTTGGCGTCCGCTGGACCGACGCAAACACCTAAATCACGACGTCTCGCCGTCCCAGTAGTCGAGATTGGGCTCCGTCCTGAGTATTGCTTGGTAGCCCTCGGCCTCCGTCCAGAGCCCGACCTTCCGGCTGTCTGGATAGTGGACAACGGCGAGCGGTGACTTGGAGGAGAGGATCAGGACTCGGCAGGCGTCATCTGAGCGGTTGATGACCTGGTGGCCGCCGGCCGGGCCTTCGGGAAAGACGGCGACGTCACCTGGCGTGAGCTCGCGCTCGCCGTCCGGCCCGCGGAGTGTGGCCCGGCCCGAGACGGCGATCAGCCACTCCTCGCAGCCGGTTTCGTAGTGGTAGGGCCAGGTCTTCTCCCCGGGCGGCAGCTCGTACAGGCTGCCGCCAAGCAGCGCGGCTCCGAGCCGCTCACCGACGACCGTCCTCCTGTGGCGGTAGCCCGGCCGATCGTTCTCATGCTCCCAGTCCTGCTCGGCGAAGAAGTTGAACACGTCCATGGGGAGAGATACTTGCGGACACCGGCACGAAAGACCGAGGTCGGTCGGGCGTCGAACGTCTACATTGGCGCCCAAAGGCGCGGCGGCTTGCGCGCTGCGCGATCGCGTCACCGTTTCGTGGATTCGTCTCCTCGGTTCGTGTCACGAGGCCGGTCGGGCGCCAGCGTTCGCAGGGTCATTTCGGCGAGTTCGGTCTCCAGGCGGCGGCGGGCGGGCATGGTGGCGGCGCGGAAGCCCTGGGAGGCGAGCAGGGATAGCAGCCACCAGGCAGCGGCCTGCGGGTCGAGGTCCCGCCGTACGCTGCCCTCGTCCTGGCCGCGCGCGAGCAGGTCGGCGATCGTCCGGGCCAGGGCGCGGTGCGTCCGGCGGATCGCCTGGGTGACCTCGCGCTCGCTGGCGACGGACATGGCGTCGGCGAAGAGGACGGCGTGCGTGTCGCCGGCGTGCGCACTCAGATGCCGAGGGCCGAGGAATTCGGTCAGCCAGGCGCCGACGGATCCGTTCGCCGTGGCGCGCTCCTCGATGGCGGCGGATGTGCGTGCGGTCGCCTGCTCGAGGACGGCTACGAACACGGCCGCCTTGGAGCCGAAGTTTTGGAAGACGACGGGCTCGGTGACGCCGACCCGCCTGGCCACCTCCGACATCGTGCCGCGCCGGTAGCCGACCTCGGCGAACACTTCGGTCGCGGCGTCAACGATCGAGGCCATGCGCGCCTCCGCGCTGAGCCGCCGGCGGCGTGCGCCGACGCTGACGGCCGGTTTCGTCACGCCACCAGTCTAGCCCGGCTTGCGGACGAACTTAGTCTAAGCTAAGCTCAGCTTAGTGAACACTAAGAACCGGAGGAGGTCAGCGGTGGAACTGGCGCACGACCGGCACGGCGAATCCCACGTTCATACCGCCGGCAAGCTAGTCGGGCACGGACGCTACGAGATCTTCGCCCCGCTCTTCTTCGGCGGCCGCCGGCGCCGCGTCTTCACACAGCTGGCCGCCGCGAGCGGCGCCCGCCCAGGGGACCGGGTGCTTGACATCGGCTGCGGCACCGGCTACTTCACCCGCGTGATGGCCAGAGCCGTCGCGCCCGACGGCACCGCGCAAGGAGTCGATCCGTCCGGCGAGGCGATCGCGCAGGCGAACAGGCTCACCCGGCTCGCCAACTGCACCTTCTCGAGCGGAGTCGCGGAGGCGCTCGATGTTCCGGGCGGCTCGTACGACGTCGTGGTAAGCAGCCTGACGATCCATCACCTGCCCCAAGCGCTGCGCCCGCAGGCGATCGGCGAGATGTTCCGGGTGCTCCGCCCGGGCGGCTCCGTGCTCATTGCCGACTCCCGCCCCCCGGCCACTCGGATCGGCCGCCGCCTGATGCGCAGGCACAGCCCGGCGATGGCCAACAACCCCGTCGACCTGATCGAGCCGCTCGTACGGGCCGCGGGCTTCGAGCAGCTCCGCGGCGGCGATCTCCGCCCCTGGATCCACTACGTACAGGCACGAAAGCCGGCCCGTCCGTGAGGCTCGGCAGGAGGCATCCGACTTGCAGCTGAGGCAAAAGCTGATAGGGCGCCTCCGCGCGCAGTTCGGCCGACCGACCGGCCTTCCGGGCCGGATGGCGGGCTGGCTCATGGCGTATCGCTCCTCAAACCGCCGACGCAATGCCTGCACGCGGTCGTCGCGCTGGACATCGAGCAGTGAGACCACCCACGCGGCCGTCTGCGGCCCGGCGTGCCAGCTCGCGGATCGCGATCCCCGGCCCGAAGCCGATCTCGAGCTTCGTGATCGGTCTCGGCGCCGACGAATACGTTGACTACACCGAGCAGGACGTTGGCCAGGCGGTGAGCGGGGCGGACCTCGCATTTGACACCGTCGGCGGGGATACGACACGGTCGCTGGTCCCCACGGTGCGGGAGGAAGGCATCCTCGTGACGATCGCGAGCGCGCCACCCGAAGAGGCGGCGCGTGGACGCCGCGTGCGCGCCGAGCTGCTGGTGATGAGCCCGAACTCGGAGCAGCTGGCCCGTATCGGCGAGCTGGTGGCTGGCGGCAAGGTGAGGGTCGAGATCAGCGAGGTACTCCCGCTCACCGAGGTCCAGCGAGCACACGAACACAGCGAGTCGGGGCACACCCGCGGCAAGATCGTCCTAACGGTGTAGCGCGTAGGACAGCATCACTGAGCCGTTCCCCAGCCGGTGTTCGTCCATCAGCCGCAGGTTGAGCGACGACGTGTCTACGTCCTCGAACAGGCGCTGCCCGGCGCCGACC
>JBKPFS010000096.1:0-6772 GCA_046728935.1 Actinomycetota bacterium
GCCCGAGTTCGATCCCGCCGATCAGGACGCCCTCGCCACCCGGGCGGCCGGCGGCATGACCATGCAGGCCTTCGAGCCCTACGTGCCGACGATGGTCGGAGGGTCCGCGGACCTGGCCGAGTCGACCAAGACCGCCTTCAAAGGCGCCGCCGACTTCAGACGCGAGCGCGCGGGGCGCAACGTCCACTTCGGCGTGCGCGAGCACGCCATGGGCGCGATCGTCAACGGCATGGCGCTCCACGGCGGGATCGTCAAGCCCTATGGCTCGACCTTCCTGATGTTCGCCGACTACATGCGTCCCGCGATTCGGCTGTCGGCGCTGATGCGGCTGCCTGTCGTCTGGGTCTTCACCCATGACTCGGTCGCCCTCGGCGAGGACGGGCCCACCCATCAACCGGTGGAGCACTATGCGGCGCTGCGGGCCATCCCGGGTCTCACCGTCGTCCGTCCCGCTGACGCCGCCGAGGCGGCCGAGGCCTGGCGAGTCGCGCTCGAGGAATGCGACGGCCCGGTCTGCCTCCTGCTCACACGGCAGAGCGTTCCGGTTCTCGACCGCCGGCTTCTCGCGCCGGCCGACGGCCTCGCTCGCGGCGCCTACGTGATCTCGGATGCGGTCGAGGGGCGAGCGGAGGCCGTGATCGCCGCCAGCGGGTCGGAAGTCGCATTAGCGCTCGATGCCCAGGAGCGGCTCCGCGGCGAGGGGATCGCGGTCCGCGTCGTCTCGATGCCCTCCTGGGAGCTGCTCGACCTTCAACCCGGCGACTACCTTGCATCCCTGTTCCCACCGGGAGCCCCAGTCGTCGCCGTCGAGGCGGGTGTCGCCCAGGGGTGGGAGCGCTTCGCCCACCGGATGATCTCGGTCCAGCGCTTCGGCGCTTCCGCGCCCGGCGCAGAGGTGCTCCAGCGGCTCGGCATCAACGCCGATGCAGTCGTGGCGGCGGTCCGTGAGCTCGCGGCGGCGCCGCTCGCTGCGTGAACGACCCGGGAGCGCGTCGATGTCCGGCACTGGCAGGATCGAAACGGGAAACGGAGCCTCCCGGCTGCCTCGGAACGGGGGTCGGGTGCGAGGGCCGACCACCCTCCGGTCGCGGCTGGCCGAGGTCTTCCTGACCGCGGCGCAGGCCGCCGCCGCGGGCAGGCGGACGCTGACGTCGGAGGAGCTCTCTCGCCACGCCGGCCACAGCTCGACGCAGGTTCGCCGTGACCTCCAGGCGATCGGCGCGGCGGGGACGAGGGGCGTGGGTTATGACGTTCGTCAGCTCCTGGGCCGGTTGGAGGCGCTCCCCGGGCTCAGGAGTCGAGGGGTGGCACTGGTGGACGGCAGCGGCTTCGGCAGGGCGCTCCGGGAGTCCGCGCTGCTCGCCCGCCTGGGCCTGAGCTTCGATGTGGTCTTTGAACCGGAGATGGCGGGTGGTCCCGCGGCCAGCGTGAACGGGGATACCGAGGTCCTGCCGCTGTCACGGCTACCCGAAGAGGTCGCGGCGCGTGGGATCGACGTCGCTGTGCTGGCGGCGCCGCCGGAGGCGCTGGAGGAGGCCTACGAGCGCCTCTGCAGCGCCGGCGTGCGGCTGGTGATCAGCTTCGGCGAGCAGCTCCTGGAGAGGAGGCGGGGCGTCACGGTGCACTACGCCCACTCGGTCGATCGCCTGCTGAGATCGATCGCGCTCAGCGCGGCGCCGCGCTGATCCGGATCAGGCTTTGGCGGCCGCCTTCGCGCTGGCCGGCCGCCTGCGGCGCGTGTCTCCGGAGAGCCAGAAGCGCTCCACCAGCTTCTTGGCTTCCTTGCTTGTCACGAACTCGATGAACTCCGCGACCGGACCCGGCTCTGGGCCGACGGACGGCCAGAGCACGAACCACTGACGCCTCGGGAGCGGCTCGCGAACCGAGATTGCCCCCAGCATGCCGTGCTCGAGCTCGAGGGCTGTCGCTGCCCGGTGCTGGAGGGACACGCCCAGACCCGCTCGCGCCGCTTGCTTGATCGCGCCGTTTGAGCCCATGGTCAGCAGGGGCGGCCTGAGGTCGTAATTGGCGAGGAACTCCTCTGTCATCGCCCGCGTCCCTGAGCCGGGCTCGCGGAGGAGCCAGGGGCGCTCCGCGAGTTCCGCAACGGGAATCGCCCGGCGGCCGACGAGCGGGTCATCCGGGGCCGTGATCAGCATGATTGGGTTCTCCAGGAAGGGGCGCCCGGCGAGCTCGCCGTTCGCCGGCGGCCTGCCGCCGATAGCGACGTCGGCCTGATGGCTCGCCAGCTTGCGGAAGACCTGCTCGCGGTTGCCGACGTCGAGGACGAGCATGAGCTCGGGATGCCGTGCCGAGAAGTCCTGAACCAGTGGGGGCACGACGTGCTCGGCCGCGGTGGTGACCGCGGCGATCCGCAGCTCCCTCTCGGCCGCCCCCGCCGCCTCACGAGCGGCCTGCGACCCCTTCTCCAGCAGGCCGATCACGTGCGCGGCGTAGGGAGCGAAGGCCTTGCCAGCCGGTCGCAGGTCGACGTTGCGACCGACCCGCTCCGTGAGCTCGACCCCGACCTCCTTGGAGAGGGCGGAGACCGCGGCTGAGACGGACGGCTGGGTGACGTGGAGCTCATCGGCGGCTCCGGTGACCGATCCGGTCTCAACGACGGCAATGAAGCTACGGAGCTGGGTGAGTGTTATAGCCATTTATCTAAGTATATGCGCAATCACTTGGGAAAATCCACCGAATTCCCGCACGACGGCGACGGCCGCACGGTATAGACTCGTGACAATCGCTACCAACTGAGGAGGCCGGCCAGATGCTCGTCCGCGAGGCAATGAATCCCATCATCGTCACGGTCGGCCCCGAGCACAGCCTGAGGGAGGCCGCGCGACGAATGACGGAGCGACAGGTGGGCGCCGCCGTCGTGATGGACAACGAGCAGGCCGGGCCCGGGATCATCACCGAGCGCGATCTGCTGCGCTCGAGCGGACGGGGCGAGGACCTCGACGAGGAGCTGGTCCGCGATCACCTGGCGGAGCACATGATCTACGCGTACGCCGACTGGCCGCTGCAGAGGGCCGCGGAGGCGATGACGGAGGGCGGGTTCCGGCATGTGATCGTGCTCAGGGACGGGGCACCGGCGGGGATCCTCTCGATGCGCGACATCGTCCGCTTCTGGCTCGAGGCCGGAGCGGTTCAGGCCGGAGCCGCGAGGTAGCAGATCGCGCTTGGCGACTCATCGACCCGGCGCAAGGTGTCCCGGGTGTAGCCGCAGACGCGCAGATCGTCTGCCGGGACGTCGTCGATCCAGGCGGCGAGCGCGCCGCTTACCGTCTCCTCCTCTGCGCTGCAGACGAGAAGCACCGGCTCCCAGCGCTGATCGGCGACGTCCGTGCACGCCTCGACCACGCACCACATCCCGCCCGAGACGATCGCCCGCACGGTTGTGATCCACTCGTCGTCGAGCGGGGCCGCCGAGGCCGCCGGACCGTTGTGGCCAAGTGCGCGGGTGAGCTTCGGGAGGCCCATTCAGGCTGCCACCAGCTCGAGCCGGCAGGCCTCGACGGCATCGGGGGAAACGTGTGTGACTGGCACCCCGAGATGACTTGCCTTACTTGGCAGATCCATCCGCATCCAGCGGGAGACGCGGCTGTGGAGGGTCGAGACGATGACCTCGTCGAAGGCGCCCTCGTGCACCGCGTCCTCGAGCGCCGCCACCGGGTTGGGGTCCCCGACATGTCCGGTGACCTCCGACCCGGCTGCGACCGAGAGCGACGGGAGGGCCGCGCGCAGGTTCGCCCTCGCCTCTTCGCGGCCATGGTCCTCCGGGTCGACGAGCTTGTGCAAGCCTGGCGGGGAGGCGGGAACCACGAGGTGGAAGCGCGCCGGCCCCTGCGAGGCCCGGTCCCTGACGGCCTCCAGCAGGGCGGGGCTGTCGGCGGTGCGGTTGGCGGCTATGAGAACGTGGACCGGTTCCATCGAACCTCCAGGGATAACGTTGTGGCAATTGCCACGACAAGCAAGCTAGCAATGGGCTCGATCCCCGCCCATCAATTTCTCCAGGGGTTGTTTGGGTGTCGCCTATGGAAAGCGGCGATCGGCTGACCAGGCGCCGCATCCGCGCGCGGGTGGAGGGCACGGTCCAGGGGGTCGGCTTCCGGCCCTACGTCTACCGGCTTGCCGAGGAGCTCAGCCTGGGGGGCTTCATCCTCAATGACGAGCGCGGGGTGGTGCTGGAGGTCGAGGGGGCGCCGGTCACCGTGGACGACTTCCTGCGGCGGCTGCCCGCGGAGGCTCCGCCCCTCGCGCGCGTCGAGCGGGTTGCGAGCGAGGACGTCGCGGCGACGGGGGAGAGGGCCTTCACGATCAAGGAGAGCGAGGTGTCCGGCGCGCCGGATGCACCCGTCACCCCGGACACGGCGACCTGCGACGAGTGCCTGGCCGAGCTCTTCGACCCCGCGGACCGCCGCTACCGCTACCCGTTCATCAACTGCACCAACTGCGGTCCGCGCTTCACGATCGTCCGCGGCGTTCCCTATGACCGCCCGCTGACCACGATGGCGTCCTTCCGGATGTGCGAGCCCT
The DNA here is from genome assembly GCA_046728935.1 of Actinomycetota bacterium. Taxonomy (GTDB): domain Bacteria; phylum Actinomycetota; class Thermoleophilia; order Solirubrobacterales; family 70-9; genus DATAFO01. Next base: position 4,543 of record JBKPFS010000096.1, read on the forward strand.
GCCTGGCCGAGTACAGCGACCCGGCGGACCGCCGCTTCCACGCCCAGCCGAACGCGTGCCCGAATTGCGGGCCCCGAGTCTGGATCGAGGCCGACGGGCACCGGCTTGAGGCCGATGACCCGATCGCCGCGGCGGCGGAGGCGCTGCGCGAGGGCCGGGTCATCGGCGTCAAGGGCCTCGGCGGGTTTCATCTCGCCTGCCGCGCCGACGACGAGGCTGCCGCGGCCGCCCTGCGCTCGCGCAAGCAGCGCGAGGACAAGCCGTTCGCGCTGATGGCGCCCGACCTCGCCGGCGCGCGCGAGCTGGTCGAGCTCAGCGCCGTGAACGAGGAGCTGATGTTGAGGCGCGAGCGGCCGATCGTGATCGCGCCGCGCCAGCCCGGGGCGCAGGTGGCCGATTCGGTCGCGCCGCGTTCACGCGATCTCGGCGTGATGCTTCCCTACTCGCCACTCCATCACCTGCTGCTCGCCGATGCCGGCATCCCGCTGGTGATGACGAGCGGCAACGTCTCGGACGAGCCGATCGCCTATCGCGACGATGAGGCCCGCGACCGCCTCGCAGGAATCGCCGACCTCCTGCTCCTGCACGACCGCCCAATTCAGACCAGGACGGACGACTCGGTGCTTCGCTCGCACTCCGCGGGCCCCCGCGGCCGCCCGCTATTGATCAGGCGCTCGCGCGGGTTCGCGCCCGAGAGCGTGGAGCTCCCAATCGACGCGCCGGTGCCCCTGCTCGCCTGTGGGGCGGAGCTGAAGAGCACCTTCTGCGTGGCGAAGGGACGGCGGGCCTGGGTCTCCCAGCACATCGGGGATCTCGCCAACTACGAGACGCTGCGCTCCTTCCGAGAGGGGGTCGAGCACTTCGAGTGCCTCTTCGCCGTCGACCCGAAGGCCGTCGCCCACGACCTGCATCCTGACTACCTCTCCACCAGATACGCCCTCGAGCTCTCGGGTGTGGAGAGCATCGGCGTGCAGCATCACCATGCTCACCTCGCGGCCTGCCTGGCGGAGCACGGGCGGACGACGCCGGTACTGGGGGCGATCTATGACGGCACCGGATACGGGCCCGACGGCACGATCTGGGGTGGCGAGCTGCTTGCGGGCGACCTCGGGGATTACGAGCGGTTCGGGAAGCTCTGGCCGGTTCCCCTGCCTGGTGGGGAGGCGGCGATCACCGAGCCGTGGAGGATGGCGTGCGCCTGGTTGGTCGCCGCCACTCAAGACGCGAACCCGCCCCTGCCGCGGGCCCTTGCGGGTGTGGTCGCCGAGGAGCCCTGGACGGGGGTATGCGAGCTGGTTCGGACCGGCGTGGCGTCGCCCCGGACGACGAGCATGGGGCGCCTCTTCGATGCGGTGGCGGCCCTCTGCGGCCTTCGGGCGCGGGTCAACTACGAGGGCCAGGCGGCAGCCGAGCTCGAGGCCGCGGCGGACCCGGCGGAAACCGGCGCCTACCCGCTGCCCGTGATCGCTGCCGGGACGGGGGACGTCGAGGTGCTCCTCGATGCTCGCGAGCTGTTCGCCGCGGCGGCGGAGGAGGGAAGGCGCGGCCAGCCGGTGGGCTCGATCTCGGCGCGCTTCCACAACGCGGTGGCCAGGGCGACCGCGGAGGCCTGCGTCGCTGAGGCCGAGCGCAGAGGACTCGAGTCGGTCGTCCTCTCCGGAGGCGTCTTTCAGAACCGGCTGCTTCTGGAGCGCACCGCGGCGCTTCTCCGGGAACGCGGCCTGACGCCCCTCATCCCCGAGGGGCTCCCGCCCAACGACGGTGGGATCTCCTTCGGGCAGGCCGCGGTTGCGTCGGCCCGGCTCGCCATGGGCGGCTGAGGTCGCATTCAAATCCCCTGAGCACGCATTGGAAGCTCCCGATGAGCGGGTGGGGGAAGGGTGCTATCGATGGCCCTGAGGAGATGTGGGGAGGAACCGAACTCAGGTGTCCGCGATGGCCCGATCGATAGGCCCGGGCTCGAGGGCGGCCTGGTACGTCGTTGCCGCGGTCGGGCTGCTGGTGATCGTGCTCGTCTTCGCCCTCGGCCTCTTCAAGCGCCTCGATGCCGCGGACGACCTCGTCAACGACGCGCGCCCGGCCTTCACCGAGGAGCGGGTCCAGGGGGATGTCGCCGGCATCAACATGGTCTCCTCGATCGTCGACATGGCGGACCCGATCACGACCCCGAGCGGCGGCGCCGCCGGCGAGGTGCCGAAGCTGGTCGCCTTTCTCTCCGATCAGACCGGCC
>JBKPFS010000097.1:0-21728 GCA_046728935.1 Actinomycetota bacterium
GAGATCACCTGGAGGTGTCCGTCCTGCTCGAGCCGGAAGGGCGCGAAGGCGAACGCGGCGCCGGTGACGGCGGCGCCCGCCGGCCCGATTCCGAGCTCGCGGGCGAGGAGGTAGGCGCCGAGGAAGGCGAGGGCATAGGCGAACAGGAACAGCAGGTCGTAGCGGGCCACGGCGGCGTCGGGCCCCGAGCCGACCAGTCCCGCCGGGGCGTATCCGATCAGCGCGTCGGAGAAGGCGAGGGTGTCATCGAGGGGCCAGAACTGATTCGACTGGAAGAAGTGGAGCGGCTGGTGCGCGATAGCGTGGCCGCCCCACGCCACCTGCCACGCCTGCGCGAGGGGGTCGCCGAGGTCTTTCGGGACGTCGTCGCCGAGGTTGAGGACGAGCGGCCAGTGCGTGACCACGGCCAGTGCGCAGGTCCCGAGCGCAGCGAGCACGAGCTCGCGAACGGTGACGTCGCGGCCGTCTCGCGACGGCGGGATGGCGGCGCTGCCGGCAGGCACGGGGCCGTATGCTCGCAGCGGATTTGGCGATGGCGGATGACGAGCGGCCCACCGCGCCCGAGACGGAGGAGAAGTCGGGGAAGCAGCGGCTGATGGCGGCGCTGAAGGTCGCCCGGGAGCTGCTGCCGGGCGACAGCCGCTTCGGCGACCGGCTTTCGACCTCGGGCTCGGTGCCGCGCCACGCGATGGCGCGTCAGCTCGCCGAGGTTGCAAGCAAGCGCCCGGGCGTCCTGAGCGAGATCGGGATGGGGGCGCTCCAGGTGTGGGAGGCCGTCGCCGAGGGCGAGGAGCGGCAGCACGGCGATCGCTCTGTGGCGATCGTGTTCACGGACCTCGTCGGCTTCTCCAACTGGGCGCTCGGGGTGGGCGACGAGGCGGCGCTGGCCCTGCTGCGCGACGTCGGCGACGCGATCGAGCCCCCGGTGCTCGAGCGCAACGGCGAGGTCGTGAAGCGCCTGGGCGACGGGATGATGGCCGTCTTCGGGACGGCGCAGGATGGCGTCGAGGCCGTATTCGAGGCGCGCGAGAGGCTCGGAGGGGTCGACGCTCCCGGCTACCGGCCGAAGATCCGCGCCGGCCTGCATCTCGGTAACCCCCGGCGCCTCGGCAGGGACTACCTCGGGGTCGACGTCAACGTCGCGGCCCGGGTCGCCGATGAGGCGTCAGGGGATGAGCTCCTGGTTTCCGGGCAGGCGCTCGAGACGCTCGATACCGATTCCCTGAAGACGAGGAAGAAGCTGCTCTTCAAGGCGAAGGGCGTGCCCGACGACGTCACCGTTTACTCGGTGCGTCCGAAGTGAGCATTCGATCGGCCCTGCTGGTCGTCGCGGCCATCGTCGCGCTGGTCTGGGCCGGCTGCGGGGACGCCGACGGCGACGAGCCGCAGCCGCCCGCGCGGCCCCCCGAGACGGTGGATCGCGTCCCCGACCTCCCGGCCCGATGGAAGGTTCACGTCAACGGGGCGGACGGGTTCGCGTTCGGGCTTCCGCCTGGATGGAAGGCCGACGACCGCAGCGGCTCGACCCTCGTTCGATCCTACGACCGGCTCGTCGCCGTGTCGATCACGGCCGATCGCACCAACGACGCGCTCGACACGCCGCTGGAGCCGTTCGCGACCCGGGCGCTGGTGACGCTGCCGGGCTTCGAGGATCAGCTGGAGCCGGGCGAGACGCGGCGCTTTGAGCACCGCTACCAGGGCGTCGCAGTCGCCGGTACCGGTACCGCCGTCAAGAGCGGCGTTCGCCAGCGGCTGAAGCTGATCGTGCTCCGCCGCGACAGCCTCGTGACCTTCACGGTTGTCATCGCTGCCAACCGGAGCGAGGCCGCAGGGGCGAGCGAGGCGATCGCCGAGCGGCTGGTCCGCACGCTTCGCAGCCGTCCGGTGGGTGCGGCCGCGGCTCCAGGCTGATGGCGGTGGTAGGGTCGGCGCAAACGCCGAGAGGAGGGACCCTCCATGCGTAGGACGAGCGGGAGAAGCGTCAATCGCGTTGTCTTGATCTGGGGCTTGATCGTCGCGCTGGCGGGCGGCGTGCTCGCGGGCGTGGCGTCGGGCAACAAGCTGAAGACGCGCTCGGCCACCACGACGGTTCCGGGTGATGAGACTGGCTCGGTGACTGCGGATTGCGATCCCGGCACAAAGGCCGTCAGCGGAGGCTTCGAGACTGAGTTCGATTTCGCCGGCGGCACGGTCTTCGCGGTCGTGGACTCGCTCCGGCAGGGCGCGCGCAGTTGGACTGCGACCGCGCAGAACTTCTTTTCCGGCAACCCGGCACCACTGACGAGCTTCGCCTACTGCCGCGACGAGAAGGTGAAGTCGTCGTCCGAGGATGTCGGCCTAGAGGTGGGCGAGGACGACACCGTCGTCGCCACATGTCCCAGCGGCACCAAGGCGCTTTCAGGAGGGTTCGACGGGGAGTTCGACGACTCCGTCGTCCTTCCGCAGATCTCCCGCAAGCTCGGCAAGCGCAAATGGGAAGTCACGGGCATCGATTACGTCGAACCAGACGACCTGACCGCGCAGGTGAATTGCCGCGAGGGAAGGGCGCTGCGGACCAAGCAGGCGACGGCGACCGTCGATAACGACAACACCGCCACCGCGATCGCGAAGTGCAAGCGACGTCAGCGCGTCGTCTCGGGCGGCTTTGCCCAGGATGTTCCAGTCAAGGGCGGCCCATTCACCTACGAGTCCCGGAAGGCAGGGAAGCGCAGGTGGCGGGTGTCCACGTGGGCCAACTTCCCCACGGACATCACCGCCTACGCGTACTGCGAGAAGAAGAAGAAGAAGACGTAGCGCCGCCTGACTGTTAGGGTCGGCGGGTCAACTCAACGAGGAGGGATTCGGTGAGCAGGGTGAGCATCGGCAGCGGCAACCGTCACCTGGCTTTGGCGTGCGGCCTTATCGCGGTACTCGGCGTCGGCGTGTTCGCGGTTGGGGCGTCCGGGAAGAAGCTTCAGACCAGATCCGAGTCGACGAGCGTCGATCCGCTCGACTTCGATTCGGTGACCGCGGATTGCGATCCAGGCGCCAAGGCGGTCAGCGGGGGCTTCAGGACCGAGCTCGACCCGGACTCGGGGCCGATCTTCCTTCCCTTCGAGTCCCAGCGCACGGGTGCCCGGGGGTGGGCGTTTTCCGCCACTTACATCTTCGGTCCCGATCCGGCCACGATCACGAGCTTCGCGTACTGCCGCGACGAGAAGGTGAAGTCGTCCGCCGAGAGCGAGACGTTCGATGTGGGCGAATCGCAGACCGTCGTCGCAACCTGCCCACCCGGCACGAAGGTGCTGTCGGGAGGCTTCGAGGGCGATGAGGAGGACGACGCGGTGCCGTACGTCTCCCGGAAGCTCGGCAAGCGTCAATGGGAGGTGACCGCCGTCGTTTACTCGGACGGCGCTTCCCTGACGGCACAGGTGAACTGCCGGGAGGGCAGGAAGCTCAGGAAGAAGGAGGACACGGCGACGATCGACGACGATCGAACGGCGACGGCGGTCGCGAAGTGCAAGCGCAGCCAGCGCGTCGTGTCGGGCGGCTTCGCCCAGGAGGACTTCCCGGTCGAGGGCGGCCCGTTCACCTATGAGTCCGTGAAGGACGGCAAGCGCAAGTGGCGGGTGTCGGCCACCAGCCTCGGATCCTCGGACATCACCGCGTACGCGTACTGCGAGAAGAAGAAGAAGCGGTAGCCGCGTAGCGGCCTACCGGTCGGGCCGCTCGGGGTAGACGTCGTCGATAGTGGCGAGCGCCTCGAAGGGGGCGCCCGCCGCGGCGGCGATCGCCTCGGCCCCGCCGGCGAGGCGGTCGACCACGCACAGGGCGCCGACGATCTCGAGTCCCTCCTCGCGCATGCGCTCGATAGCCGCGACGGTCGATCCGCCGGTGGTGACCGTGTCCTCGACGACGAGACAGCGCGTACCGGCCGCCACCGGGCCTTCGACCCAGCGCTGGAGCCCGTGCTGCTTTCGGTCCTTGCGCACGAAGAACCCCACCAGGCCCTCGCCCTCGGGGACCGCGATCGCGGCGCAGGCGAGCGGGATCGCCGCCATCACCGGACCGCCGACCGCTTCGGCACCGAGCCGATCCGCCGCTACAGCGATGAGCTCGCCCGCGGCGCGGAACCCCGCCGGGCGCAGCAGCGCGCGCCGGGCGTCGACGTAGTAGGACGCGGTCTGACCGCTTGAGAGCGTGACCTCGCCGATCACCAGCGCGTGCTCGCGGAGCTCGGCGAGCAGGGTCTCGCGCGCGCTCACCCGTAGACGTAGATCGGCATCCCGATCTCGACCCAGTTGTAGATGAAGACCGAGTTCGGGATCGGGTTGCGCACGCAGCCGTGCGAGGCGGGGTATGGCGGAACCGAGGCGTAGCCGTGGATCGCGTAGCCGCCGTGGAAGTACACCGAGTAGTACATGGCCTTCGCGTTGAACCCGGGCTGGCGGCTGTAGAACTCGAACCGGCCCCGGATCGTCGGCGTCGCCGGGGCGCCGCTCGAGATGTGGAACGTGTACTGCGCCTTGCCGCCCTTGGCCAGCACCATCACCTGGCGCGAGAGGTCCACCTCGACGTGGCGCCCCGCGCCCTCGTACTTGGGCTTGAAGTCGCCCTTCCCCAGGGCGAGCTTGGCGAAGTCGCCCGGCGTCGCGTTCATGTTCCGCGGCCGTCCGTTCACCTTGTGGAAGGCGAGCACCGCGCGCCCCGTCCCGGAGCTGTACGCCTTGCCGCCCGGCGCGAAGTAGCCCTGCTTGCGGAGCAGGCGGTTGAACACCTTCACCGCCTCGCCGTGATCCCCGGGATCGAGGTCGGGATAGCGAAGCGAGAACGCCCCGGTGCGGGCCGAGCCGCCGACCTGGTTGTCGGTGCGCTCCTTGTCGACGCGGATCCGGTACTTGCCGGCCCGCAGCAGCGGTTTCGAGCGGAACTTGAAGCTGCCGTAGTTCGCGCCCCTGACCGCCTTGACGAAGGTCTCCTTGCGGTCGACCGCCTTGCCCTTGCGGGTCAGCGTGATGGTCACGCGCTGGCCGGTGACGAAGGGCCGGACCTTGCCGATCGCCTTCACCCGGTCGCCGACGTCGACCTTGCCGTTCTTCACCCCCTTGAGCTCGATCGAGAGCTCGGCCCGCGCCGGCCCTCCCGGCGCGCGCTCGACCGTCGGCGCGGTGGGAGCGGCGGGAGTCGTCTCGATGAGGCCGTCCTGAGCCACGGCGCTCGCCGGCAGCCCGAGCGCGAGCGCGACAAGTCCTCCCGCCAGCCCGATTCCCCTCGACGTCACGGGCGGCATTCTGGCATGAGCGACGGGCGTCGGTGCTAGAGGCTGGCTCAGCCAGCCTGAGAGGCTGGCTCAGCCTCTCAGGCGACGAGCTTCGCCCGTAGCGCGCGGACCGGGATCGTGAACAGCAGCGCGCTGACGACCGCCAACCAGGCGGTGTTGCCGAGGATCGACAGCGCGTCGGGCCCGGTGGCGAGGCCGCGCGTGATCTCGACCAGGTGGTAGAGCGGGGTGAACCAGGCCACCACCTCCGCCCAGCCCGGCAGCTGGTCGAAGGGGAAGAAGATCCCCGAGAACAGGAACATCGGGGTGATGAAGAGGGTGAAGAAGTAGCTGTAGAGGTCGATCTTCGGGATCAGCGCGGTGAACGTGTAGCCGATCACCGAGAAGCAGAGGCCGCCGACGAAGACGAACAGCGGGATCACGATCGCCCACGGCGAGCTCACGAGCCCGAAGGCCGTGACGATGATCAGGAAGCTCGTCCCGTAGAGCGCCGCGCGGCTCGAGCTCCAGGCGAGGTCCCCCGCGACCAGGTCCTGCACCTCCACCGGCGTGGCGAGGATGTTGTCGTACAGGCGCGTCTCGTTCATCCGCAGGTACACGTTGTAGGTCGTCTCGAACGAGGCGGCCCACATCGCCGCGGAGGCGATCAGCCCGGGGCCGATGAAGTCCTCGTAGGGGATCCCGTTGACGGACGCCACGTAGGTGCCGAGCCCGAAGCCGAGCGCGACGAGGTAGAAGAGCGGGTCGAGGAACTGCGGCCACAGCGCTCCTTTCCAGAGCTTCGAGAAGACCCGGGCGTTGCGAAGCCAGACGGCGGCCGCGTGGCGCGGCGAGGGCACCAGCTCGCGAAGCGGGAGCCGCGGCCCGATCCCCCTGTATGTGCTGGTCGCGAACTCCACGCCCTACTCCCGGAGCGAGCGGCCGGTCAACCGCAGGAAGACGTCCTCGAGCGTCGCCTTGCGGACGATCGCCGAGTCGGTGGGGAAGCGCCCGTGGTCGAGCGAGTGCAGGACAGCCTCCGCGTCGTTCGCGAACAGCCTCAGCACGCCCTCGGCGAGCTCGTGGCCCGAGACGTGCCCGTCGACCGCGGCGATCAGCTCGCCGGCGTCGCAGCCCTCGCCCAGCTCGAGCTCCAGCACCTCGCCCGCCACGTGCTCGCGGATCAGCCCGTCCGGAGAGCCCTGGGTGACGATCCTGCCCTCGTCCATGATCAGCAGCCGATCGCACATCCGCGCCGCCTCCTCCATGTAGTGGGTCGTCAGCAGCAGGGTGACGCCGCGGCGGCGCAGCTGGTCGAGCGCCCGCCAGACCGCGAGCCGCGCCTGCGGGTCGAGGCCCGTGGTCGGCTCATCGAGCACCACCAGCTCGGGGTCGTTCACCAGCGCCCTGGCGATCATCAGCCGGCGCTTCATCCCGCCCGAGAGGGCCCAGGGTACCTCGTCGGCCCGGTCGCTCAGGAGCGAGAACTCGAGCAGCTCCTCGATCCGGTCGGCGACGGCGGCGCGATCGAGGCCGAAGTAGCCGGCCTGGTAGAGGAGGTTCTCCCGCACCGTCAGCTCGCCGTCGAGATTCGTCTCCTGCTGCACGACCCCGATGCGCGCCTTGATCGCCCGCCGCTGGCGCCTCGCGTCCATGCCCAGCACCCGCAGCTCGCCGCCGTCGATCGCGGCGAGGCCGTAGATCGCCTTCATCGTCGTCGTCTTGCCGGCGCCGTTGGGGCCGAGGAAGCCGAAGCAGATCCCCGGCTGGACCTCGAAATCGATGCCGGCGACGGCGACCCGGTCGCCGTAGCTCTTGGTCAGGCTGCGCGCGACCACCGCGGGCTCGGTTTCGCTCATGAGGTCAGGATGGCGAACGCGAGCGCGTTGTTGAGAGCGTGAACCGCGATCGTCGGCCAGATCGAGCCCGTGCGCTCGTACAGCCAGCAGAGCGCGAGGCCGAAGACCATCAGCTGGAGGACGACCCCCCAGCTGCCCGGGCCGGTGTAGTGGAAGATGCCCCAGACGCCGGCCGAGACCGCCGCGGCCACGACGAAGTTCGTCCCGCGCCGCAGGCCCGCGAACATAAAGCCGCGAAAGAACACCTCCTCGGTGATGGGGGCCGCGGCGATGACCAGGAAGCCGGCGGCGATGGCGCCGGCGACGCCCTCGTCGGCGCCGAGGTCGCGCGTGACGTCCTCCTGCTCGGGCTGGAGCAGGGCCGCGATCACCAGCGCGCAGGCGATGTAGGCGAGGTACGCGATCGCCGATGCGCCGATCGCGGGACGACGCGGCCGCCTGAGTCCGAGGGCGGCGGGGTCCGCGGCCTCGCGGCCGGGCTCTGCGATCAGGAAGGCGACCGCGAGCAGCGTGATCGCGAGCATCGCCTGGAGCGTGAGCGTGGCCCCGAGGCTGTCGAAGTCGGGATCGAAGGCGGCGATGACCCCGGCCTCGACGGTGATGCACGCCAGCAGCGCGGCGAGCCCGCCCAGCGCCCGCATCGGCCCCCAGGCCCGCTCGGACGGAAGGCCGCCGGAGGGTGGCGGGGGCAGGGGGACCCCGGTCGGCGGCGGCAGGCTGGGACCCATGGGCGGGGGGAGGCTGGGCCCGGTGGGCGGCCGGGGCGGATCGGTGTGCGCCTCGTCCGTCACGAGCGGAGATGCTCCTCGATCTCCTGGAGCGAGGCGATGTCGCCGCCCCCGTCGCGATCGAGGAGCAGCACCGCGATCCCGGCCGCCCGCGCCGCATCGACGTCCTCCTCGGGCGTGTCGCCGACGTGAAGCGCCTCCTCCGGGCCGCACCCCGCCAGCTCCAGCGCCGGGGCGAAGATCGCCGGATCGGGCTTTCGCGCTCCCGCGCCGGCGGAGCTGACGACGCCGTCGACGAGCTCGAGCAGCCCGCAGCGCTCGAGCACCTTGGGCAGCGAGATGTCCCAGTTGGAGACGCTCACCAGGCGCAGGCCGAGCCGGCGGAGCGCCTCGAGCGCGGGCCGCGCGTCTTCGAACGCCTGGAAGCGGATCGCATCCATCATCGTGGGGACTGGAACCTCGACCCCTAGCTCGCCCGAGAGCACCTCGGCGCAGCGGCGGCGAAGCTCGGCGAGGCTCTCGGGGTCGCGTCCCTCGTGCGCGTGGCGCTTGTAGTAGTCCATCTCCGCGCGAACCGCACCCACCAGCCGTTCGTCGACCTCCATCTCCAGCGACTCGGCCAGCGCAAGCCACGGGGGCTCGAGCTCCACCAGCGTGCCCAGGGCGTCGAGGAAGACCCCCTTCGTCGCGGGCGTGGCGGGCACGTTCTGCAAGCCATCCGTCTCCATCGGCCGCGCAAGGTTGTCAGGATCGGCCCCTGATGGACGAGAGCTTCTGGGAGCAGTGGAACGACGAGATCGGCGCCGCGATCACGCTCCTCGTCACGTTCGCGATCGCCTTCGTCGTCGATCGCTACGTGATCGGCCACGCCGGGAGGGTCGCGTCGCGGATCGGCGCCGCGGATGTCCCGGTGTCCCGCGCCGCGCAGACCCGGCTGCGGGTTGTCCGACGGCTGATCTTCGTGGTCATCGTCCTGATCGGCGTCTTCCTCGCCCTGAGCCAGTTCACGAAGCTCGACAAGCTGGCGGCCGGCATCCTCGCCTCCAGCGCCGTCATCGGGCTCGTGCTCGGCTTCGCCGCGCAGAAGGTGCTGGCGAACCCGCTCGCCGGGATCATGCTCGCGATCGCCCAGCCGATCAGGATCGGGGACACCGTGACGATCGAGGGGGAGACGGGGCGTGTCGACGACCTGACGCTCTCGCACACCTACATCGACACCGGCGACGGCAGGCTGGTGATCGTGCCCAACGAGACCGTGGTCACCAACGTGGTCGTGAATCGCTCGACGGGCGACCTGACGGCGCCCGCCGCGGCCTCGGTGTGGGTGCCCGCTGCGACCGACCTCGATGCCGCGCGCAAGGCGCTCGAGTCGCTCGAGCCCTCCCAGGTGGACGTCGCGGAGATGACGCCCGACGGGGTCCGGCTCGAGGTGCACGGACCCAGGCGCGCCGGGGGTACCCGCGCCCCCGGCGAGGAGGCGGCACTGCGCGAGCGCGCCCACCGCGCCCTGCGCGAGGCCGGCATGCTCGACGCCTAGCCGGGTAGCCGCGCCCACGCAGGGATCCTGCAACGTCGCTCGCACGTAGTTGCAGGGAGATGAGGCCCGCCCCGGTACCCTCTTTCGCACACGCATGACTCAGCGGGCTCGCAGACGCAAGCGGCGTTCGCAGGGCTCGATCGGCAGCAAGATCCTCCTCGGCTTCGGGGTCCTCCTCGCATTCCTCGGCATCGCCGCCGCGAGCGTGGGCCTCTGGGTCCTGGACGTCGCCGCCGACGCGCCCTCGCTGGACACCCTGAAGCCGATCGACCGGGGCAGCGTCTCCGAGATCCTCGCCGCCGACGGCACCCGCCTCGGCTACATCCAGTCCGACGCGATCCGCGACCCCGTGGAGCTCAACGAGATTCCGAAGTCGCTCCAGGACGCCACGATCGCGATCGAGGACGAGAACTTCTACGAGCACAACGGGCTCGACTACGGCGCGATCGCGCGCGCGGCGTTAGAGAACATCACCGCGGGCGAGGTACGCCAGGGCGGCTCGACCATCACGCAGCAGCTCGTCCGCAACCTCTACATCCCGGACCCCGAGCAGACGATCGAGCGCAAGATCATCGAGGCGAAGCTCGCGCTCGAGATGGAGGACGAGCACTCCAAGGACTGGATCCTGAACCAGTACCTGAACACCGCCTCATACGGCACCAACGACGGCCGCACGGCCGTCGGGGTCGAGGCGGCGTCGCAGGTCTACTTCAACAAGCACGTCTCCGACCTCAACCTCGACGAGGCGGCGCTGCTCGCCGGCCTGCCTCAGGCGCCGTCCGAGTACAACCCGTTCCAGAGCCCCGAGTCGGCCAAGGCGCGCCGCAACGAGGTGCTGAAGCAGATGTACGAGCAGGGCTTCATCAGCCAACTCGACTACCAGCAGGCCCTCCAGGGCGGCCTCGGCCTCGACAAGGGCTACAAGTACCAGACGATCCACGAGCCCTACTTCTTCGACTACGTCGAGCAGGAGCTGATCGATCGCTACGGCGTCAACACCGTGCGCCAGGGAGGGCTCAAGGTCTACACGACGATCAACCCGGGCCTCCAGCAGCTCGCCACCCAGGCCGCGCAGGACGGCGCGACCCGGCTCGGGGGACCGTCCGCGGCGCTGGTCTCCATCGACCCGTCGAACGGGCACATCGTCGCGATGGCGTCGTCGTCGAACTACACCAGCGCCCAGTTCAACCTCGCGGCGCAGGGGCATCGACAGCCGGGGTCCTCGTTCAAGCCCTACGTGCTCACCACCGCTCTGAAGCAGGGGATCGACCCCTACACCACCTACTACAACGGCACCAGCCCGGTGACGATTCAGCTCGACCGCTACTCGCCTCCGTGGGTGGTGAACAACGCCGAGCCGGGGGGCGGCACGATGAGCATCGCCGACGCGACCACGCACTCCGTGAACGCGATCTACGCGCAGCTCGACGTCGATGTCGGCCCGGAGAACGTCGCCAAGACCGCCCACTCGCTCGGCATCACCAGCCCCCTCGACGGATACCCGGCGGAGGGGATCGGCGGCCTGCGGGTCGGAGTGTCGCCGCTGGAGATGGCCGACGCCTACGCGACCTTCGCTGCGAACGGGATCCACCACGACGCGACCGCGATCAGCAAGGTCGAGTTCCCGCCCGAGCACGTGGGCGAGGAGGGCAAGGTCGACGTCCTCGAGCAGGAGGAGGGCCGGCGGGTGCTCTCGGACGGGATCGCCTACGAGGTGACGAAGATCCTGAAGACGGTGGTCTCGAGCGGGACCGGCACTGCCGCCAACATCGGGTGCCCGCAGGCCGGCAAGACGGGAACTACGGACGATCAGACGGACGCATGGTTCGTCGGCTACACGCCGCAGCTTTCGACGGCTGTCTGGACCGGCTACCCGGACGCTCGCACCTCGATGGGGCCCTCGGCCTTTGGCGGGGCTTACGCCGCGCCGATCTGGCACGACTACATGAGCGCCGCCCACGGCAGCTTCTGCGAGGACTTCCCCACGCCCGAGAACCCGGCGACGTTCACGACCTTCTACAGCGGCCACACCGTCTCCCCGGAAGTCCAGACCTCGCCCGACCTGAAGCCGTCCAAGGACTCCGCCAAGGGCACCGACACCGAGCAGGGTCAGACCAACGGCTACGACCCCGACCTCTACGCGCCCGGCGCCGGCCAGGAGCCGCTCCCCTCGCCCGGCGACGGGGACAATGGGAACGGGAACGGCAACGGCCCCACGGGCAACGGGCCGCCAGGTCAGGGCGGCGGGGGCACGGGCGGCACCGGCGGCTAGAGCTCCGCGTGCCCGGCGAGTTCGACCTGATCGCCGCGCTTCGCGAGCGCGTCGTCGCCGCCGGCGCGCCCGTGGCGTCGGACCGGTTGGTGGTGGGCAGCGGCGACGACGCCACCGTGACCGCGCCGTCGGGTGCGCCGGTCACCTCGGTCGACGCCCTGATCGAGGGGGTTCACTTCGACCTCGAGCTCTCGCCACTTCGCTCCGTCGGCCACAAGGCGCTGGCCACCGCGCTATCCGATCTTGCCGCGATGGCGGCCGACCCCGGCGAGGCGTACCTGCAACTCGGCCTGCCGGAGCGAATCGACGAGACGGGTTGTCTCGAGCTCGCCGACGGATTCGCGGCGGTGGCCGCCGCCCACGGCGTGGCGATCGCGGGCGGCGACCTCAGCCGAGCGCCCGCGCTGGTGCTCGCCGTCACGGTCGTCGGCTATGTCTCCTCGCCCGAGCGAGCGGTGCGTCGCTCCGCCGCCCGGCCGGGCGACGCCGTGGTCGTCACCGGGGAGCTCGGGGGCGCGGCAGCTGGCCTGCTCCTCCTGCGGCGCCCGGAGCTCGGCGAAGGTATTGATCCCGCGCTCGCTGAGCGCCTCCGCGCCCGTCAGCTCGAGCCCGATCCGCAGCTCGACGCGGGCCGCGCGCTCGCGGACGCGGGAGCCACGGCGATGATCGACATCAGCGACGGCCTCGGCGCCGACGCCGGGCACGTCGCCGCGGCGAGTGGAGTGGGCGTGCGGATCGAGCTCGACCGGCTGCCCGTCGACGGCGGCGTGACGGAGGTCGCAGAGGCCGCCGGCTTGGACCCGATGGACCTGGCGGCGGGCGGCGGCGAGGACTACGAGCTCCTGGCGACCCTGCCCCCCGAGCGCGTCGGCAAGGCCGGCGAAGCCGTCAGGGCGGCGGGCCCCCGGCTGACCGAGATCGGCGAGGTCGGCGCGGGCGCCCGCGCGGAGCTGATCGACGCTAGCGGCGGGGTTCGTCCTGCGAGCGGATTCGACCAGCTTGCCCCGCGAGAGCCAGGCGCGCCATCCTGATCAGGCGCAGCTTGCGAACGAGCGCATCGGCTACCTCATGCGCGTCGACCTCGTACGTACGCATGGCGATCCGCTCCTTCAAGTCGCTCAACTCTCGCTTGTCCCTCACCTTTCCTAACCGCCCCGCTTCCATGGCAGTGGGCTCCAACCGGTAATTCGACCCCGCCGCGCCGCGGCGCGATCGGACTTGCGTCCAGCGAGAGGAAGTCGTGGGCCGTCACCGATCACCGGATGGGGCTGGACCCTAGAGGGCTGATGCGGGTTATGCACGCACGCGCGTAACCCCCATCAACCCTCTACTCGTCGTCGGGCAGGGTCGCGAGCTCATCGTCGGGCCCGGTTGCGGGGCTGAGGGGCCGCGCGCACACCGCGACGGTTCCCGCGAGCCCCGCGACGAGGAAACAGGCCGCGAGCGCGGCCGCGAGGCCGATCTGACCGTCGGCGAGCATGATCGCGAAGGTCCACGGCGTATCGGCACCGAGGTCGAGCGCTGAGGCGAGATTGCCAACGGCAAGCGCGGTTGGGAGGAGCGAGGCGAGTGCCGCGACGATCGCGACGGAACGGCCGACGCGCCCGCGCAGCCGGTCCGCGAGCAACCACACATGCGCGATCGGGGCGGCGAGCAGCCCCAGGTAGGGGTTCTGAAGCCAGGCCAAAAGCCCCGCGGACGCCGAGACGGCGCCGAGCCCCGCGACGAGTGACCCACGAGAACGATCGCTCGGTGGCCGGAGCCCATGGGACAGCACGGCGCCCCCGACGACCGCCGCGGCGAACAGAAGGGCGGTGACAATCGCAGCCAGACCGATCGGGTAGCGGCCGGGGTCGAACGGGAAGCTAGGCGAAGGCACGATCCCCACCAGCGCCAGGGCGTACAGGACCACCACGCCTCCCAGCGGCGCCAGCCCGCGGGAGAGCGCCCAAAGGACCGAGCTCAGGGGCCGCTCGGAGAAACGGGACGCGCGCGCGAGCGCGTCGACCGCCGCCACCGCGGCGGGCAGGAGGAGGGCGAGCCCCAAGAGGGGGAGCGCCCACCCGGGCACCAGGTTGCCGCCCACCTCGACGTACGTGTCCGGGCCATGAACCAGGGCCTCCGGGTCGGCGTCGATCGCCTGCACGATCGACTGCGCCGCGCGCCCGAAGTCGCCGAGCGTGGCCGGGGACACGTCGTCGAGGCCGTCGGCTCCGGGCTCGAGGGGGCGCTCGCCGGCGGCGGAGATCGCCACGGCGTTCTCCCCGGCCGCGATCAGTGGGGCCTGCTCACCGAGGCCGGCGGGGATCGCCAAGCGTGAGAGCTGGCCCAGCATCCCCGGGCCTTCTTGCGGGTCCCCGGTCTGGGTCTCGACGGCCCGGTCGGCCGTGCGCGTGAGCTGGATCGCCGTCCGCCTGGAGTCGGTCGAGGACGCGACCACGAGCGGGCCGGAGCGCTGCGAGGCGCCCGGCTGGGCGATGACCACGATCGCCTCCACCGTGTTCGTCTCGGGCAGAGCCTCGAGCAACTCGCGCGCGCCGCTCGCGCCCTCGGACCCGCCCGAGGTGGAGGCGAGAACGAGGGTCTTCTGGTGGCCGGCGACGCCGAGCGCGGCGGCCAGCTCGGTGAGCACCCCGCTCGCCGCCGCGCTGGAGGCGGCCGCTGGGCCCCGAGCCGCGTCGCGGGCGGCGAGCACGACGATCGTGTCGGTCGACTCGCCCGGAAGCGTGATGAGGACGTTTCGCGCCTCGACGTCGTCGCCCTCGAACGACGCCTCGAAGCTCTGCTCCGAGACGTTCCCGGAGGGGATCTGGGAGAAGCGGTCGGCGACGATGTCCGCCGCGGCCTGATCTCCGTCGCTTCCGGGGGGACGATCGGACGCGGCCGTGGCAATCTCGTGCGCAGTCGCGGCTGCCCGCCCGGCTTCGAACGAGCCGGGTGGCACGGCCGGCTCGAGCGGGGCGGGGATCCCCTCGAGCGAGAACATCAGCGCGACCACGGCGATCAGCGCGGGCGCGAAGGCCGCGCGATAGAGGCGAAAGTCGACCACGGGCGACTGCATACTGAAGACCAGGGCACCCGAGACGGCAGGGCTACCCTTGCGGTGTTTCAGTGAGGGGCATTCATGCGGGTGTCCCGTGAGGGGCATTTATGCCCCGAAAGAGGCATGTGGGTGATTGAAGAGGCGTGTGATTGATTTGATGGAGGCCGCGGCCGACGGATCGGCTCGGATCCTGCTCGTCGACGACGAGCAGGCGGTGCAGACGCTACTCGCCTACCCGTTGCGCAAGGACGGGTACGAGGTCGTCTCGGCCGTGGACGGTCGCGAGGCCCTCGATCGCTTCTCCGAGCAGCGGTTCGACCTGGTCGTGCTCGACATCATGCTGCCGAAGCTCGACGGGATCGAGGTCTGCCGCCGCCTTCGCAGCCGCAGCCAGGTGCCGATCATCATGCTCACGGCCAAGGACGACGAGATCGACAAGGTGCTCGGTCTCGAGATGGGGGCCGACGACTACATCACGAAGCCGTTCTCGGTCCGGGAGTTCCGCAGCCGCGTCAAGGCCGCGCTGCGGCGCGCCGAGATGCGTCACGGGCGGGTGGCACCCGACGAGCCGATCGTCGCCGGCGACATGCGGATCGACTTCGAGCGCCGCGCAGTCACCATCCGGGGCAAGGTCGCCACGCTCACCTACGTTGAGTTCGAGATCCTCGCGGCGCTGGCCCGCTCGCCGGGCAGGGTGCTGACCAGGGAGGCGCTGCTCGAGCAGGTGTGGGGCGACTCGGCCTACCGGGATCCGCGGACGATCGACGTCCACATCCGACATCTGCGCGAGAAGCTCGAGCGCGACCCCCGCCAGCCCGAGTACCTGTTCACGGTTCGCGGCGTGGGTTACCGCTTCCGAGATGAATGAACTCCTACCGCGACCTCGTCGCTAGCCCGGACCAGTGAACTCCGTACGTAATAGGCTCGCGCTGCTCTTCTTCGTGATCACGGCGGCGGCGGTCGGGTTCATCTACCTCTACGTGGTGCCGCAGCTGCGCTCGAGCCTCACCTCGGAGAAGCTCCGCGGCCTCGAGCAGGTCGGCACCGAGGAGAGCGCGCGGCTCGATACCGCGATGCGCGAGGGCGTCTCGCAGGTCGAGCTGCGACGCGTGATCCGGGAGACGGCACGGCGAACAGAGTCCCGGGTCACCGTTCTCGGGGTGCAGCCCGGGCCCGCCGGGTTCGAGCCCACCTTCGTGGTCGGCGACTCGGGCGTCGAGCGGGGGGCGGTGCTGCCGAACTATCCGGCGGCTCGCGCGGCCGTCGCCAGTGGCACCGTCGCCAGCGCCGTCGAGCGGGTCGCCGGCGAGCGGATCGGGGAGACCGCGATCGCGCTGTCGGTCGACGGCGTGCCGCGCTGGGTGGCGGTGCTGTCGACCCCGCTCGACGATGTCGACGACAACGTCGCCCTGATCCGGCGCCAGATCCTGATCGCCGGGTCGATCGCGCTGCTCGCCGCCCTGGCCGCGGGCTGGTTCGTGGCTCGCGCCCACGCCCGCCGCCTGCGGCGGCTCGAGGCCGCGGCGGAGAAGGTGGCCCGCGGCGACTTCTCCACCACGATCCCCGTGGGCGCGAACGACGAGGTCGGTCAGCTGGCGATGACCTTCAACGAGATGCAGAAGCGGCTGGCCCGGCTCGACAGCGCTCGCAAGGAGTTCATCGCGAATGCCTCGCATGAGCTGCGAACGCCGATCTTCTCCCTGGGCGGCTTCGTCGAGCTGCTCGAGGAGGACGACCCCGACCCCGAGGCGCGCGAGGAGTTCGTGCGCCAGATGCGCGAGCAGGTGGCCCGGCTGACCAAGCTCACCGCCGATCTCCTCGACCTCTCGAAGCTCGACGCGGATGCGATCCAAATTCGCTCGGAATCCGTCAACCTCGCCGAGGTCGCGGCGCGGATCGCCGACGAGTTCGGTCCCCTCGCGGAGCGGCGGCGATCGACCGTCGCCCTCGGGGGAGAGGCGGGCGTCTCCGCTGTCGCCGACCCCGATCGGGTGGCTCAGATCATGCGTATCCTGGTCGACAACGCCCTTACCCACACGCCGGAGGGAACCCAGATCTCGGTCACACCCCAGCTCCAGAACGGAGCCGCGAGCCTGGTCGTCAGGGATAACGGGCCCGGAATCGAGGCGCGCGCCCGAGATCGGGTCTTCGAGCGCTTCTACACGGGCGACGACGTCGGGGGGTCCGGCCTCGGGCTGGCGATCGCGCGGGAGCTGGCGGTGCGGATGAGGGGATCGATCGAGCTGCGTTCGAGGCGCGGGAGGACGGAGTTCGAGCTCAGGCTTCCTGCCGGGCGCCAGGGCTAGTTGATGCCGCCGCGGCCCTCCCGGAGCCAATCTCACCTCATGAGGATCGCGCTCGTGGTCCTCCTCGCGGTGGGGCTCGTCCTGGGCCTGGCGGCGTGTAGCGACGACGACTCGAGCTCGGACGCCACCACCGTCTCGTCCGACTCCGGCGGCGACACGAAGCGGGTGGTCGTGCAGTCGAACGAGGGCGCTTTCGACGCCCAGGCGATCTACCAGGCCGCGGCCCCGGGAGTGGTGACCATCCGCTCCGTGCTCGGCAGCTCCGCGCCGAGCCTGCTCAATCCCGGCGGGGGCCGCCAGCAGGGACAGGGATCGGGGTTCGTGATCTCCGACGACGGAGAGATCGCGACCAACGCCCACGTGGTCACCAGCGGCGGCAACGGCGCCGGCGGCGGCGAGATCAAGCCCGCGGAGGAGGTCTTTGTCCAGTTCGCCGATCGCAACCAGGTGCCGGCCGAGGTGGTCGGCTTCGATCCGTTCGCCGACGTGGCGTTGCTGCGCGTCGATCCCAGCGGGCTCGACCTGCGCCCGCTGAAGCTCGGGTCGACCGACGACGTCCAGGTCGGCGAGCTGGTGGCGGCCATCGGCAGCCCGTTCGGCCAGCAGCAGTCGCTCTCGGAGGGCGTGGTCTCGGCCACCGACCGCTCGATCCAGTCGCTGACCGACTTCCAGATCGACGGGGCGATCCAGACCGACGCCTCGATCAATCCCGGCAACTCGGGCGGCCCGCTGATCGACTCCGACGGCGAGGTGATCGGCATCAACCAGCAGATCAACACCACCTCTGGAGGCAACGAGGGCGTGGGCTTCGCGGTCCCGATCGACCTCGCGAAGCGCTCGCTGGACCAGCTGCGCGAGGATGGCGAGGTCTCCTACGCCTACCTCGGGGTGGAGACGCAGTCCGTATATCCGCAGCTGGCCGATCGCCTCGACCTCGACGTCGACACCGGGGCCCTGATCGTCGACGCGGTCGACGGTGGGCCGGCGGAGGACGCGGGCCTTCGAGGCGGCGACGATCCGATCCGCTTCCAGGGCCAGGAGGTCAAGGCCGGGGGCGACGTGATCGTGGCGGTCAACGGGGAGAAGCTGGTCGAGGAAGCGGATCTGCCGCGGATCATCTCGCTGCTCGATCCCGGCGACAAGGTGACCCTGGAGATCATTCGCGACGGCGAGCACCAGGACGTCGAGGTGACGCTGGGGGAGCGTCCAAACAACCTCGACTGATCGTGGCACAGGGATCCGATGAGCCGCGCGCGCTGGCGCGGGAGCTCGCGCTGGCGCTTCGCGAGCGGGTGTTGCCTGACCTGGGCGGGCACGCCGGCCGCGCCCACGCCGGCGAGGGGGAGGGCGGTGACGTCACGTTTGAGATCGACGAGCGGGCAGAGGCGTTCCTCGAGGAGTTCGTCGCCGAGCGGGCGCCGGGCTTCTCCTTCTACTCGGAGGACCGGGGGCTCGTCTCAAGCGGCGGAGACCCGCGTTGGGTGCTGGTGGTGGACCCGATCGACGGCACCAGGCCGGCGATGGCGGGCTTTGAGTCGGCGTGCGTCTCGGTCGCGCTCGCGCGCCTCGACTCCAGCGAGCCCACCATCGGGGACGTCGAGGTCGGCTGCGTGGTCGAGATCAAATCCGGCCGCGGCTTCTTCGCCGAGCGCGGAGCTGGGCTGGACCCCACGCCGAGCCTGTCGGGCAACCGTGACCTGGGGCGGATGTTCTGGACGTATGGCCTGCGGGGAAGGCCGGCGCGCGCGATCGCCGAGGTCCTGGGTGACCTGATCGACGCCTCCTCGGTGGGCGGCGGGACGTTCGACCTCGGCTCGGCGAGCTACGACATGACCCGGATCGCGACCGGGCAGCTCGACGCCTACGTCGAGCCCGGCCCGCGGATCGTGGCCGACGTTCCGGGGATGCGCGAGGAGTTCGAGCGGGTCGGGGGTGGGGCGCTGCTCAACAACTCTCCCTACGATCTTGCCGCCGCCGCCCTCTGCCTGACCGAGGCGGGAGCGACGCTGAGCGACGCCCACGGGCGCCCGCTCTCGGAACGGCCGCTGCTCGGCTCCGGGGAGGAGTTTCAGATCTCCTGCGTGGCGGCGGCGAACCCCGAGCTCCACACCGGGATCCTGCGCGAGGTCGATGCGGGCATCGAACGGCTGGCGCGCCTGGGCTAGCTGCGAAGTCGCGGTAGTTATTGTCCGCCCGTGCTTCAGGAAGTCGCTCTGGGCCAGCGCTCGCTGGCCGACTACACGCACATCGCCGGCCGCGGGCTGATCGGCCAGATCCGCGAGCTGGCTGAGCCCCTGGAGGGCCGCAAGGTCCTGCACGTGAGCGGGACCGCGTTCGGCGGCGGCGTCTCGGAGATCCTCTACACGCTGGTGCCGCTGATGCGCGACGTCGGGCTCGACGCCCACTGGCAGGTGATCATCGGTCGCGAGGAGTTCTTCAACGTCACCAAGCTGATGCACAACTCGCTCCAGGGCGCCGACCAATCGATCTCGGACGAGCAGTGGGAGGTCTTCGAGGCCTACAACCGGATGAACGCCGACGGCCTCGAGGGCGACTGGGACGTGATCATCGTCCACGACCCCCAGCCGGCGGCGATGAAGCGCAACGTGCCCGGCAAGGCGCGCCGGTGGATCTGGCGCTGCCACATCGACCTCTCCGAGCCGAACCCCGACACGCTCGCCCGGATGGTGCCGCTGATCGACGAGTACGACGCCAGCGTGTGGCACCTGGAGCAGTACATCCCCGCCGGCCTCGATGGCGGGATCCGGCGGGTCTGCCCGCCGGCGATCGACCCGCTGTCGCCGAAGAACATGGCGCTCTCCCCGGAGGATGCGGCCTACGTCTGCGACCAGTTCGGGATCGACACCGAGCGGCCGCTGATCTGCCAGGTCTCGCGCTTCGACCCCTGGAAGGACCCGATCGGCGTCATCGACGCCTATCGGGTGGTCACGGAGGAGGTGTCCGAGGCCCAGCTCGCGCTGGTCGGCTCGATGGCCACGGACGATCCCGAGGGCTGGGAGTTCTTCCACGAGACCTTTCGCCACGCGGACGGCGATCCCGACATCAAGATCCTCAACAACCTGAACAACGTGGGCGCGATCGAGGTCAACGCCTTCCAGTCGCAGGCGGACGTGGTGATTCAGAAGTCGATCCGCGAGGGCTTCGGCCTCACCGTCACCGAGGCGCTGTGGAAGGGTCGCCCGGTCGTGGCGGGCAACGTCGGGGGGATCCCGCTGCAGGTCACCGACGGCGTCTCGGGCTTCCTGGTCTCCTCGCCCGAGCAGGCGGCGGAGCGAACGGTCCAGATCCTCCGCGACCCGGAGCTCGCGAAGAGCATCGCCCGGGCCGGTAAGGCGCACGCCCGCGAGCACTTCCTCACGCCGCGCTTGCTCCGCGACTGGCTTCAGCTCTTCACGGACCTCGAGACATGAGCGCCGAGGGCCTCGTCATCGTCTCCAACCGCGGCCCGGCCGAGTTCGACCGGGACGAGTCGGGAGCGCGCCTGGTGCGTCGCGGGGGCGGCGGCCTAGTCACCGCCCTCAGCGGCCTGGTGTCCCACCGGCAGGCGCTCTGGATCGCCTCGGCGATGACCGAGGAGGACCTGGCGGTGGCGCGCGAGTACGCCGACTCACCGGTCACGGTCGAGCTCGACGGCATCTCCTACGACGTGCTGCTGGTGGAGAGCGACGGGGAGGCCTACGACCGCTTCTACAACGTGATCGCGAACCCGATCCTGTGGTTCATCCAGCACTACCTCTGGGACCTTTCGAACGCCCCCGACATCCGCCAGGAGGAGGCGGACGCCTGGGACCGGGGCTACACGCTGGTCAACGCCGACATCGCGCAGGCGGTCCTGCGCACGATCGAGGGGCAGTCCGACCCGCTCGTGATGTTCCACGACTACCACCTCTACACCTGTCCGGCGGCGGTGAGGGCGGCCCGGCCCGACGCGCTGCTGCAGCACTTCGTCCACATCCCGTGGTCCCAGCCCGACAGCTGGCGGATCCTCCCCGCGCGGATGCGCGAGCAGATCTACCGCGGGTTGCTCGCCAACGACATCATTGGCTTCCACACCACGGCCTACTGCCGCAACTTCCTGCACTGCTGCCGGGAGCTGATGGAGCTCGAGGTGGACTACGAGCGGGGCTCGATCACGCACGCCGGGCGCGAGACCTGGGTGCGCGCCTATCCCCTCGGGATCGACGCTCGGCGGCTGGAGCGCGTCGCGGCCTCGGACGAGGTGATCGCCTACGAGGAGGCGGTGCTGCGCCGCCGCCGCGACCACCTGATCATCCGCGTCGATCGGGCGGACCTGTCGAAGAATGTGCTGCGCGGGTTCACCGCGTTCGACGTCTTCCTCCAGCAGCACCCGGAGTTCCGCGAGCGGGTCACCTTCCTCGCCCACCTCCAGCCCTCACGTCAGGACGTGCCGGAGTACCAGGAATACCTGGAGCGGATCGAGGCCCTGGTCGCCGTCGTCAACCACCGTCACGGCACCACCGACTGGATGCCGATCGACCTCCGCATCTACGAGAACTTCCCCGAGGCCGTTGCCCGCTACAAGCAGTTCGACCTGCTGATCGTCAACTCCCTCTTCGACGGCATGAACCTGGTCGCCAAGGAGGCCCCGGCGGTCAACACCCGCGACGGCGTGGTCATGCTCTCGGAGAACACCGGCGCCCACGAGGAGCTCGGGGACTGCACGCTGACCGTGAACCCCTTCGACATCCAGGAGCAGGCCGAC
>JBKPFS010000098.1:0-4457 GCA_046728935.1 Actinomycetota bacterium
CTGTGACTACCCAGAACGGCGCGTTGGGTGCCCGCGTGAGGGCGCTCCGCGAGGGCATGGGCCTCTCGCTCCGCGAGCTCTCGGAGCGCAGCCGGGTGAGCCCGCCGATGCTGTCGCAGGTCGAGCGTGGAGAGACCAGCCCCACGCTCGCCGTCGCGGAGAGGATCGCCTCCGGCCTCGATCTCAGCCTGTCCCAGCTGCTTCGTCTCGACGAGCACGGGCACGTCGTGATCACGCGGGCGAGCGAACGACGCGTGCGAAGGCGCCGCGGTCACCGCACCGAGGAGCTGACGCCACCGCTGCCCGGCCAGCGGGCCGACGTCTCGCTCCACGTCCTCGACCCGGGCACCGCCACCGGGCGCCCGGGTGACCCGCCGCTGCACGAGCCCGGCGCCCGCGAGACCGCGGTCGTTCTGTCCGGCACGCCGACGCTGGTCGTCGACGGCGAGCGCCACGAGCTCCGTGAGGGCGACAGCGTCACCTTCGACGCCGACCTCCCACACCACTTCGAACACGACTCCGAGGCCGCCGCCGAGTTCTTGGCCGTGGTCGCCGCCGGACTTCGCAGGAGCTGATCGCATGCGGGCGCCGCGCACGATGTTCGACAAGATCTGGGACGCGCACGAGGTCGCCGAGGGTTTGATCTACATCGACCTCCATCTCGTGCACGAGGTGACCTCGCCACAGGCCTTCGACGGCCTCCGCCTCGCGGGTCGCACGGTTCGCCGCCCGGATCGCAGCATCGCCACCGCCGATCACAACGTGCCCACCGACGGCACCGCCGCGGCGCGGCTGATCGCCGACGAGCTGTCGCGCAAGCAGGTCGAGGTGCTGGAGCGAAACTGCGCCGAGTTCGGGATTCCGCTCTACTCGCTGGGCTCCGATCGCCAGGGGATCGTGCACGTGATCGGGCCCGAGCTCGGGCTCACGCAGCCGGGACTGACGATCGTGTGCGGCGACAGCCACACCTCGACCCACGGGGCGTTCGGTGCGCTCGCGTTCGGGATCGGCACCTCGGAGGTCGAGCACGTCCTCGCCACCCAGTGTCTGGCGTCGAAGCGCCCGAAGACGATGCGCATCGACTACTCCGGCGAGTTGGGACCGGGAGTGACTGCCAAGGACCTGATCCTGGCGACGATCGGTCGGCTCGGCACCGGTGGCATGGTCGGGCACGCGGTCGAGTACGCCGGTGAGACGATCCGCGGGCTCTCGATGGAGAACCGGATGACGATCTGCAACATGACGATCGAGGGCGGAGGTCGGGCCGGGATGATCGCCCCGGACTCCACCACGTTCGCATGGGTCGAGGGTCGCCCCGGGGCGCCGGCGGACTTCGCCGCCGCGCTCGAGCGCTGGCGGACCCTGCCGAGCGACGAGGGTGCGAGCTTCGACACGGAGGTACAGATCGACGCCCGGTCGATCTCACCGATGGTCACGTGGGGCACGACGCCGGGGATGGTCGTGGAGGTGACCGACGTGGTCCCGGACCCCGGCGCGATGGACGCCCCCGCCGACCGCGAGTCCGCCGAGCGCGCCCTCGCCTACATGGCGCTCGAGCCCGGGACCCCCATGCGCGACATCCGGCTCGACCGCGTGTTCATCGGCTCCTGCACCAACTCGCGGATCCAGGACCTGCGCGAGGCCGCCGCGATGGTCGAGGGGCGACGCGTCGCGGACTCCGTGAGGGCGATGGTCGTGCCGGGCTCGGCGCAGGTCAAGGCCCAGGCCGAGGACGAGGGCCTCGACGAGGTATTTCACGGAGCCGGCTTCGACTGGCGGAGCGCCGGGTGCTCAATGTGCCTGGGGATGAACCCCGACATCCTCCGGCCGGGCGAGCGCTGCGCGTCGACCTCGAACCGGAACTTCGAGGGCCGCCAGGGGAAGGGAGGACGCACGCACCTGGTCTCACCGAGGATGGCCGCCGCGGCGGCGATCGAGGGGCGCTTCGTCGACATCAGGGAATGGGCCTGATGGAGCCGGTTGACGTGATCGAGGGCAAGGTCTCGGTGCTCGACCGCGCCGACGTCGACACGGACCAGATCATCCCCAAGCAGTTCCTGAAGCGGGTCGAGCGAACCGGCTTCGGCGAGTTCCTGTTCTACGACTGGATCCGCGACGGCGAGATCGAGCTCGAGCCGAACCCGATCCTGGTCACCGGGCGCAACTTCGGCTGCGGATCCTCGCGAGAGCACGCTCCCTGGGCGCTCCAGGACTTCGGCTTCAAGGCGATCGTCGCGCCATCCTTCGGCGACATCTTCTACGTCAACTGCACCAAGAACGGGCTGCTCCCGGTGATCCTCCCCGAGGAGGAGTGCCTCGGAGTCGCGGCATCCGGCGCGGCGCGGATCGATCTCGACGATCAGACGGTCGATTACGAGGGCGGCGTGGTGCGATTCGAGATCGACGAGACGGTCCGCCATCGCCTGCTCCACGGGCTCGACGAGATCGCGATCACGCTCTCAAACGAGGCCGCGATCGACGCCTTCGAGGCCTCCGGGCGGGAGGACGACGCCCCCGTGACCACCGCGCTCGGCTGATGGCCGAGCGAACCGTCGACTGGGACGCCGCGAGCTACGACCGCTTGGCGGACCCCCAGGAGGAATGGGGGCGCGAGGTGCTCGCGCGGCTCGAGCTGCGCGGGGACGAGACGGTCCTCGACGCTGGCTGCGGCTCCGGGCGGGTGACCCGGCTGCTGCTCGATCGGCTCCGCAATGGGCGCGTGATTGGCGTCGACGCCTCGCCGTCGATGATCGAACGGGCTCGTGAGGCGTTTGCCGGGGACCAACGCGTCGAGCTGATGGTCGCCGATCTCGGTGAGCTCGAGCTCGGCGATCCGGCGGACGCGATCTTCTCCAACGCCACGTTCCATTGGATCCTCGATCACGCGCGGCTCTTCGCACGTCTGTTCGCGGCCCTGCGACCGGGCGGGCCGATCGAGGCCCAATGCGGCGGTGAGGGGAACGTCGCCGAGTGGACACGGGCGATCGAGGCGGCGGAGGGTGACGAGCGCTTCTCGGCCTACCTCCGCGGGACCCCGGCTGCCTACAACTTCGCTTCCGTCGGCGACACCGAGCTGCGACTGAAGCGGGCGGGGTTCGACGTTCAGCGCGTGTGGCTCGAGCACAAGACGGTCACCCCCCGCGAGCCGCGAGAGTTCGTTCGCTCAATGGGGCTCGCCAAGCAGCTGGACCGGCTGCCGCCCGAGCTCCATGACGAGTACGTCGACGCGATCCTCGGCTCGCTGCCTCGGCCGCTGCGACTGGAGTACGTCCGCCTCAACATCTCGGCCCGAAGGCCGACGTGAGCGCGCCCCGGATCGTCCTGCTGCCGGGCGACGGGATCGGCCCGGAGATCATCGAGGCAACGCGCCGCCTGCTCGAGTCGCTGGGCGAGTTCGAGTTCTCGGAGCACCTCATTGGGGGCGCCTCCATCGACGCCCACGGCGCGGCGCTCACGGACGAGGTGCTCGAGGCCTGCCGCGCCGCCGACGCCGTGCTGCTCGGCGCGGTGGGCGGTCCGAAGTGGGACTCCACCGACCCCGAAGCGCCGCGTCCCGAGCAGGGCCTTTTGGGGCTTCGCAAGGGGCTCGGGCTGTTCGCCAACCTGCGCCCGGTGCGGCCCAGCCCCTCGTTGCTCGCCGCCAGCCCGCTGCGGGAGGAGCGGATTCGGGGCACCGACCTGCTGGTCGTCCGCGAGCTGACCGGCGGGATCTACTTCGGCGACTCGGGCCGCGACGGAGGGCGCGCGTACGACACCTGCGAGTACTCGGTGGAGGAGATCGAGCGCATCTCGCGGGTGGCGTTCGACGCGGCCGGGGAGCGGCGCGGCAAGGTCACCTCAGTGGACAAGGCGAATGTCCTCGAGACCTCGCGCCTCTGGCGCCACACGGTGGGCGAGATCGCTGGCGGCTACCCCGAGGTCGAGCTCGACCACATGCTGGTCGATAACGCCGCCATGCAGCTGGTGGCGGACCCCGCGCGCTTCGACGTTCTGCTGACCGAGAACCTGTTCGGCGACGTCCTCAGCGACGAGGCCGCGATGCTCACCGGCTCGCTCGGGATGCTCCCGTCGGCCAGCCTCGGCGCCGAGGGCCCGGGCCTGTTCGAGCCCGTCCACGGCTCGGCGCCGGACATCGCCGGCCGCGGGGTTGCCAATCCGCTCGCGGCGTTCCTCTCCGCGGCGATGATGCTCCGGCACGGGCTCGACATGCCCGACGACGCGCAGGCGATCGAGGAGGCGGTCGAGGCCGCGCTGGCGAAGGGCGTTCGCACCCCGGACCTGGGCTGGGTGGAATCGGAGACCCCGCCGATGTCGGACGTCCCCGCCGAGGTGGAGGTGGGGACGGAGGAGATGACCGCGGCGGTGCTCGCGGAGCTCGGCGCCTAGGAGCAGCTCCTCGCGCAGGCCAAGCAGGAGTAGCGACGCGCCAGCACCATCGGGCATACTTCCTCCGCCAC
>JBKPFS010000099.1:0-5834 GCA_046728935.1 Actinomycetota bacterium
CAGTACAGGATCGCCGTAGGCGACGCCGGCGGCGGGCGCGAGAACACCTTCACGATCGAGATCGACGGCGTGGACCCTCCCAATACGCGAATCGACCGCGGACCCAAGCACAAGACCAAGCGCAAGCGGGCGACCTTCGAGTTCAGCTCGATACCGGGCGGAGCCGGCTTCCAGTGCAGCCTCGATGGAGCTGCCTTCGCCGGCTGCTCGTCGCCGACGACGGTCCGCGTGAAGAGGGGCAAGCACACCTTCCGCGTGCGCGCGAAGGACCAGTTCGGCAACATCGATCGAAGCCCGGCCGAGCACCACTGGAAGGTGAAGAAGAAGAGGAGGCGGCGCTAGGTCGCGAGCTGGTAGAGCAGCCAGACGAGGACCAAGGCGCCCGTGACGGCGACGAGGATCCCGATCGCGAGCCTGGCCGGCGAGGTCTCGCCGCCCCCCTCGGCGCTCCCGTCGCCGCCGCCCTCCACGTCGGAGGCGGAGAGCAAGCCCTTGGCCGCCTCGTAGGCGGCCTGGGGGACGAGGATCTCGCGTGGCCCGCCGGCGAGGAAGTCGGGCACGTCGAAGCCGCGCGCCCGGCGCTGGACGCTCGGGATCCCCTCCTCGAGGAGCATCCCCTGGATCAGCTCGGCCTCGGCCTGGTTTCGACCCCAGCCGGCCTTCACCAGCTCGCCGCCGAGGTACTGCGGCTTCACCTTGCGCGCCCGCTCGTGGGATTCGGTGATCGGCTCCTCCTCGCCGCGGCCGACGTAGACGAGCGGCATCCCGCAGTCCGCGCAGAAGCGCTCGGAGACCCCGTACCTGCGCGCGCAGCTCGGGCAGGCCAGCGGCCGTACGTCGGCGCTCCCCTCATTCGACACCGAGGTCCACCTCCTCGATCGCGCCGCCCCGAATCGTGAAGGCGCGGACCTCGGGCTCCTCGGCCGCCAGCGAGCAGATCAGATACACGGGATCGGGCCAGTTGGCCGCCAGGTTGACGTCGGTCTGGGAGGGATAGGCGTCGCTGCGCGTGTGGGAGTGGTAAATCGCGGTCAGCTCCTCCCCCCGTGCCTCGATTTCGTTCGTGATCCGGAACAGGTCCTGAGGGTGGACGTTGTAGCGCAGCGGGCTCTCGAACTCGTTTCGTGCCCGATAGACGGTGGTCGCACGGCCGTTCAAGCCGCCGACGAGCCCGCAGCACTCGTTGGGCGCCTCCTCGCGGGCATGGGCCACGATGTCGTCGAGCAGCGCGTTGCCGATCCTCACCCGTCGAGCGTACTTGTGCGACGAACCCGGCGTTGAGCAGGTTGTGCGTGCCCAAACCCGGGTTCGCCGGGGAACCCGGAGTGTGCTAGTTGACTAATACACTCCGCAGGCGCTACTGTGTGCGCTGATGGCACAGTCAGGCACGAAATCGCGGCGCGGCGGCCCCGAGCGGACCCCGTTTCGCGCCGACCCGGCGGACGAGCTTCCAGTCGGCGTCCAGCTCGCCTGGCGGCTCCGGGCGCCGGTGGCCTCGGGCCGACTCGCCCCTGGGGAGCGGATGCCGAGCGTGCGCACGCTGGCCGAGTGGGCCGGCGTGAACGTGAACACCGTGCGCGGCGCCTACGCCCGGCTGGAGGACGAAGGCATCGTCACCACCCGCCACGGGCTAGGTACCTTCGTCGCCGACGACGCGACCGGCTCGCCCGAGGTCGAGCGGCTCGCCGCCGAGGCGATCGAGGGAGCCCACGACGCGGGCGTGGATCCGCGCGACGTCGCCATCGTCACGCTGGTCTCCGCTGGCCTGCCCGAGGCGCTCGACGAGGGCCTTCCGCACGAGCCCGACGACGAGCTCGAAGTCGAGGATCCGGATCTCGAGCAGCTCGCGGCCGAGCTCGACCTCTCGGACGCCTGGCTGGAGGCCGACGACCTTTCCGCGCGCCGCGAGCTTCGCCGCCAGATCGGGCGCCTCGAGGCTCAGCTGGCGAGCTACCGCCGCGACATCGAGCCTCCGGCGCGACGGATCCGCCCGGCAGAGCCGCGGATCGCCAACGTCGCCGAGCTGGAGAGCACGCGCGACGCGCTGCTCAGCCAGCTGGGCCGCGCCCGCGCCGCGGCGGCCCGGCGAGCGCGTCGCGAGCGCCGGGCCCGCGAGCTGCGCGACGCGATGGTGGCCGACCCGGCCTCGCACCGCTGGGACGTCGTCTCCGCGGCGGAGGCCGGTGAGGAGGGGTGCAAGGAGTGGGACGTGAGCCCACGCTTCGGACCGCTGGGCGCGCTGATGAGCTGGTGGCGGGTAAGGGTCTCGGGGGGGTGCCCGTTAGCCCGGCCGCTTGCGCCGGCGTCGGGGCTCACTGGGGAGCTTGGTGATGGTCAGCTCCGTCGCGGACAGGGCGTTCCTTGCTGAACGCGGTCATCATCCACACCATCGGGATGATGGGGACGCTGGTCTTCTGGGGCGCGAACCCGCGCGCACCGATCGGGGCTGAGACCGGTGAGTGGAGGACGATGAGGTGGCAACCGAGGCACATGTGAACACCATGCGCGGCAACGACCATGCCACGCGGCGGTTGGCGGGCGCCTTCGTGCTCGTGGTGATGGGCATCGCGTGCGTAGTGTTCTGGATCGGGATTCCGGTCGGCGGCCTCTGGGCGCTCGGGCAGGCTACGGACTCGTTCACCACTCACTTCGTGCTCGGCCTGCTGCTGGTCCCGATGGCAATGGCGACCTTCGCGCCGGTGCTCTTCTGGCTCAACAACCTCTATCTGCGCGTCACCGGGGTGCTCGAGCGCCTCGAGGAGGAGGAGCTCGAGTTCGGCTGGGAACGGCGCGTCCGCGGCCCGCTGGAGCCGATGCTGCTCTTCTCGTTCGTGGTCGCGCTGATCGCGCTGTTCGTGTGGTTCTTCGTCTTCGCCGAGAACCCGCCGCACCAGGTCCTCTAGAGGCGAGACGCTCCCCTCAGTACCAGGCGACGGAGGGGTCGCGCTCCGGCTCGCGCAGGTCGCCGGCCTCGGCGCCGAGCAGATCCGGGTCCTCGCGCCCCAGCTCCCA
The DNA here is from genome assembly GCA_046728935.1 of Actinomycetota bacterium. Lineage (GTDB taxonomy): Bacteria > Actinomycetota > Thermoleophilia > Solirubrobacterales > 70-9 > DATAFO01. The sequence goes on from JBKPFS010000099.1 coordinate 3,013, forward strand.
CAGCAGGTCGTCCAGCACGGGCACCTCGACCCCGGCCTCCACGGCGACCCGCTTGAAGGCCGCGCGTGTCGAGGCCCGCACTGCCTCGAGCGCGCCGGGGGCGACCAGACCGGATCGCAGGGCGATCCGCATCAGCACGTTGTCGGCGCTCACCTCCCAGTGCTCCGGGTCGGCGACCTCGAACCAGACCCGACGCTCGCAGATCTTCGCGAACAGGAACGACTTCTTCTGGAGCGGGTCGGCGTACGCCTCGAAGCGCGAGAGGCGTCCCACGAGGCCCCCTCCCCCACCGAGCCGTCCCTCGCTCGCCGCCAGCAGCGCGACCGCCGATCCGCCGTAGTCATCCGCGAGCCCACGGGCCAGGTCGCGAAGCAGCGTGGCGCGGCGGTCCGGATCGGCGACCGTCTCGCCGCCGATCCGAAACGCCTCCGCGACGTCCGAGGCGCTCGCGTCGCGCAGGCGCTCCGCGCTCAAGAGCCCTCGATCGCGCTCGGCGGCGCGCAGGCCCACCGCCCACATCAGGGCACTGCCCTCGAACGGTCCGCGGCCCCCGACCAGGTAGCGCCCGCGGTAGCCGGTGCGGTGGTCGACGGCGCAGAGGTAGAGCGCCGCGTCGGCGTTCGGGACGTGGGCGAAGCTCGGCGGCTCGTAGTCGGGCGCCAGCTCGCGTACGCGCTCGGCGACCCGCTCGACGGCGGCGGCTTCGACGGTCATCGGCCCGGACCCTAGGCCGCGGCTCAGACCTCGTAGGTCGTCAGCTCGAGCCGGTGGCCGTCGGGATCCTCGAAGTAGATCGAGTGCGCGGCGCCGTGATCCGAGAAGCTGACCTCGATCCCGCGCTCCGCGAGCTCGCTTCGTGCCGCCCCGAACGCTCCCCAGTCGACGCGGAAGGCGATGTGCAGGATGTGCGGAGCGGTCTCGCCCGGGAAGTCATCGCCCTCGGGGAAGAGCGCCATGCCGCTTCCCTCGGAGGCCATGATCCGCGGAGGATCCCACTGGGGCTGGACCCGTTCGAGGCCGAGGACGTCCCGGTAGAACTCCTCAGACCGATCGAGGTCGCTGACCGCGATCGCGACGTGATCGAGTCCCCGGGTGGTGAAGCCCGCCACGGCGGCGGCCTACCACCAGACGATCGAGTCGACGTCCTCGAGCTCCGAGACCGGCTTCGTGTAGACGCCCGAGGAGAGGTACTTCCAGCCGTCGTCGGGGACGATGAAGACGACGTTGCCCTCGTCGAGCTCGGCCGCGATCCGGGCGCAGACGGTGGCGATGGCGCCGCTCGAGACGCCTGCGAAGAGGCCCTCCTCGTGCAACAGCTTCTGGGTCCAGACGATCGCGTCGCGGTTCGAGACCATGATCTTTCGGTCGAGCAGCGAGAGGTCGATGATCGGCGGGATGAAACCGTCGTCGAGCGAGCGAAGGCCCTGGACGAGCTCGCCCTGCATCGGCTCGGCGGCGACGATCTTCGTCTCCGGGTCGTGTTCCTTGAGGCGCCTCCCCACCCCCATCAGCGTGCCGCCGGTGCCGAGCCCGCCGACGAAGGCCGCGATCTCGTCGAGCTCCTCGAGGATCTCCGGCGCGGTCCCGTCGTAATGGCAGCGTGGGTTCGCCTCGTTGCCGTACTGGTACGGCATGTAGTAGGAGGGGTCCTGGGCCATCTCCAGGGCCAGTTCGACCGCCCCGTTCGAGCCCTTGGCGCCCTCGGAGTAGACGATCTCGGCCCCGTACATGCGCAGCAGCTGGGTGCGCTCCCCGGTGACGTTGTCGGGCATCACCGCCTTCAGCGGATAGCCCTTGCGGCGGCAGATCATCGCCAGCGAGATGCCGGTGTTGCCCGACGTCGGCTCGAGGATGGTCTGCCCTGGCTCGATCGCGCCCTCGGCCTCGGCGTCGTCGATCATCGCCTTCGCCACGCGGTCCTTCACCGAGCCGGTGGGATTCCTCCCCTCGAGCTTCGCGAAGATTCGCACCCCCGGCTTCGGCGACAGCCGCGGCATCTCGACCAGCGGCGTATTGCCGACCGCCTCGAGGACGTTGCCGTACCGCCCGCCGCACGGCCGATTGAGTGTCGGCTCGAGCATCGCTTTAGAAAGTGTAGTGGTGGGACGGGGAGCCGACGAGTGGGGAGCGATATGTTGCCGTTGGGGTGCAGGGAGAAACTGGAAAGCGACGAGAGAGGCAAGGAATGACGAGGAAGCGGTTGTGGTTGGTGCTTGCAGTTTCGGCCGTGCTCGCGGCGGGGATCGTCGCGGCAGGCTGCGGGGATGACGACGACGATGGTGGTGGTGGTGGCGAGGACCTCGGGCTGATCACCGAGGGCACGATGTTCATCGGCATCGACTCCCCGTACCCCCCGTTCGACCAGGGCCAGCCGCCCAACGTCTCCGGCTACGACGTCGACGTGCTCAACGCGATCGCCGACAAGCTCGGAGTCGCGACCGAGTACCAGGACACAGGATTCGCGACGATCTTCCGCGACGTGGCCGCGGGTCAGTTCGACACCGCCGCCGCGGCGTCGACGATCAAGCCGGGGCGCGAGAAGCAGGTTGACTTCACCGACCCCTATTACGCGAGCGCGACTGCGCTCGTGGTGGCGGAGGGCTCGGACATCGCCACCGTGGACGACCTGAGCGGCAAGATCGTGGGGACCCAGGACGGAACCATCCAGGAGGACTTCGCCAACGAGGAGACCGACGCCGCGGAGGTCCGCGGATTCCCGGAGGGCACGAACGCCCTCTCCTCGCTCCTCACTGGAGCGGTGGACGCGGCGCTGATCGATGAGGCCGTCGCCGCCGACGCGCTCGAGAAGCAGGGCGGTATGG